>JANOAZ010000349.1:0-6267 GCA_031411395.1 Chthoniobacteraceae bacterium | reverse complement strand
AAAACGTGCCGCGCTCAAACGCGACCTCGAACCTGTCGTTGAACTCTACAAAACCCTATGACCACCGAAATCGCAGACATCGAACAACAGAAGGCCATCGACCACATCCGCGAACTGCTCACCGCGCACTGGCGCGAAGCGGAGGACGCCCAGGACGAAGACGGCAAGTTCGGCATCGCCTTCAAGGCGACCTTCGACCGCGGCGCACAGCCGACGAAGCTCAAGGTCACGTGCCGGATCGCCAAGACGATCAGCGACGAAATCGAGAGCGAGATCGAAGACCCACGCCAGCAGAAGCTACTTTGACAGTCGGCGCGGAGCGTGAAGCTCCTGCGCCATCGCGATGCCACTCCGCCGTCCCGGCTCGAACGGAAGTTCCTGCACTACTGGCGATCTCTCGGCGGCCCGGAGCTGACACCCGAATTTCGGTTCGATCCCGCGCGCCGCTGGCGGGCCGACTTCGCTCACCTCGAAAGTCACACGCTCATCGAGATAGAAGGCGGCATTTTCCTCGCCGGCGGTGGTCGTCACAATCGGGCTTCGGGCTTCGCCGCCGACACCGAGAAGTATCTCGAAGCCGCACTCGCCGGCTGGCGCGTCCTGCGCCTCACCGACCGCCAGATCACCGCCCCGATCGTCGAACGCATCATCGCCTTCATTCGCGCGACGATGGCTGTAAAGCAGGTGTAAAGCAGCGGCCCTACTTTACAGGCTTTGGAGCCCGAATTTCCGCACGGATTCCGCAGTAGGTATCCGGGTGGAACCCGCTCCCACAAAGGCCGGGAGAGCCACGTTGGGAACGCGTAACGGCTCAGGTTCGGACGACAAAAGGTGTAAAGCGCGAAAAACAGCCCCTCATAGAATTGGAGTGATGGTCGCCTAAACCAAGTGGGGGACTCGATCTCGTAAAAGATTGCTTCTCACTCTCGCTCAGACTCGCGCGCTCAACCGCATTCGACGCCCCCCTCGCGCTCGCAGGGACGGACGAGAACGACTACGGCTTCCGCTGTTTCACTCAGCCTGATACGCATGCGCCGTGCATCTCCTGCTGGACACGAACATCATCATCCCATTGGAGCCAGCTACTGCGGCCGATGTGGAGGCCGCGAGCCCGGCTGCCATCCGACTGTTCAAGACCGCTCAGGAAGTGGGCGCCGGCCTGTTCGTTCACCCCAAGCAAGTCCGCGACATCGAGAACGACTCGGACGGGACCAGACGCAACCTCCGCCTTCTTCTTCTTCAGAAATACCGCCAGTTACCGAGTCCACCGCCTCTCACCGACCATGTGCGCGACGCTGCCAATCGTCCGGACTCAGCCTCGCATACGTGGATCGATGCGCATCTCGCGGCAGCGTTGGACGGAAAGGCGATTGATTATGTCATTTCGGAAGATCGAGGGCTCCACAAGATCTGCCGCCGCCTGGGTTTGGAGGATCGCTGCCTCACTCTGGCTGCGGGGCTCGATTTGCTGGACGGCGAACGCACGGTCATCCCGCTGGCTCCGCCCGCGGTCGTAAGCGTGCATGCGCATCAACTCGATAGCGCTGACCCAATCTTCGACCAAATGCGGATCGACTACCCGCAGTTCGATGGGTGGCTGGACAAGTGCAAGCGAGAGCATCGCCAAGCGTGGACCGTTCAACTTCCCGGCATGAAATACTACGCTGGCGTCGCCATCGTGAATCCGGAGCCTCGCGAGTGGTCGGATGCAAGGAATCCGACACTGAAGATATGCACCTTCAAGATTTCCGAGCGCGCAGCAGGGGCGAAGCTTGGCGAGTTGCTCCTGCGCGCAATTTTCGATTACGCGCGTGCGAACGATGCCGAGACTCTTTTTGTCGAAGTGTTTTCAAAGCACGGCGCGCTGTTGCATCTCCTCCATCAGTTCGGCTTCGAGAAAGCCTACGAGAAGGCCGGATGCGAAGAACTGGGGTTGCGCAAGCGCATGACTCCTACTGCGCCGGAGGATGAACGGCTCTCGGCTTTGGACTACGCGAAGAAGTTCGGGCCGTTCTCGGTGAAGTGGAACGACGTCGTGGCATTTGTCGTCCCCATCGAGCCGCGTTTTCACGCGCTGCTTTTCCCTGAGATGGAACCGCAGGGCTCGCTTCTGGCGGGGAGCGATTCGTTCGGGAACACATTGATCAAAGCTTACCTCTGTCGCGCGCAGACCCGCAGTATGCGCCGAGGAGATCTCGTGTTTTTCTATCGCTCTGCCGATCTTCAGGCGATCACGACATTGGGCGTCGTAGAGCAAATCCTCGCGAGCGACGATCCCGCGAAGATGTCCGAATTCCTCCGCAAAAGGACAGTCTATCGGCCGCAGGACATCGCCGCCAAATGTCAGGAAGGCGGCGCGCTGGGACTCACATTTCGACATGCGCCGATTCTCAAGAGACACATCGCGCTGCCGGAGTTGACCTCCAATCACATTCTCGCAGCACCGCCTCAATCCATCACTAAGCTTACCTCAGACGCACTCACATGGCTCCGCACTCACCTGTAGTCGCTCTCCTCTCGATCAAGCCCATCTACGCAAACGCGATCCTCGACGGGAAAAAGAAAGTCGAATTCCGGAAGCGCCCGTTCAAGCGCGCGGTCAGCCATGTGGTCATCTATGCGACGACTCCGGTCCAACGCATTGTCGGCTGGTTTCAGACAAAGCGGCTTGAGCAGATGAGTCCGTCAGCACTTTGGAAACGCTTCGCCAGCGTTGGTGGGATTTCTCGAGACGACTTCGACATTTACTACAACGGCTCAGAATCCGGCGTCGCAATTCATGTTGATCAGCCACGGCGGTTGGCGAATCCGATTCCGATCAAACGCATCAAAGTCAGCGCCGCGCCGCAGAGCTTCGTATATCTATCCGCTGAGATTCTCGATCGTCTCAGCACCGACAGAAAATCGCTTCCGCCGAAACGTCTCGCGGTGAGGAAGAAAGCAAAAAAGGCGCAAAAGTAGTTTCCCGACGCGGAATTCCGCGCGGATTCCCCACGTTACAGCCGATTAGAGCCTCGCGAGCGGACGCGGGAGTTTAGGTGAGAAATCGATGCTTCACCCAGCCCCGAAACTCCTCGGTTGCTGACCGGAGCTGCACCGGATACGTGGATTCGCTCCGCTTCATCACCACACCCTCGAAGAAGTCGCAGCCGAGCGCGCGATTGGCGGCCCGGAGCCGCTGGTAGAAAGCGAGTGCGCCCGCGTGTGAATCTGCGCGGAGGGTTGGCGTCAGCACCACGCCGCCGCACGGGACCGGGCCGGATATGTCGCCAGCGAACACAGGGTAGGACGGAAGTAGCAATTCGAGCGTCGCTCTCCGCTGCTCGTAAGTCTGCGTGCTGGATTCGGGAATGACATCGAGCACAACGAGCGTCCCGCGACCGAGGTTGTGCCGACGTTCGAGAGCTTCGCAGTCTGCCCACACGAGGCCACCACTGGCGAGCTTGGCCAATGTCGCGAGCGCGGGCCGGAAGCAATCTGCGATCGTGAGCAGCGTGCCGTGCCGGTTCCACATCGTCCCGGTCGGCGTGTGAATGAGTGCGCGCCAGCCGTTTAACTTTGGCTCAGCGAACCACAGGCCGCGCTTGGGTGGAGCCAACTCGAGACGCCCGCCCTGGATCGGTCGCGCGGGATACGTGATCAACGATGGAACGCTCACGGCCTTGGCTCCTCCGTTTTGGAAAGGCCGGAATCCGCGTTTATCAGGCTGATTTGGCCTTCGAATTCCGCGCCGAGGGTGGAGGGATTGGCGCTCGTCTCCGATTCACGAACGGCCTTCGAGTGGATGGCGTGCGCGGCGGCTTCAAGGTCTTCGAGCGTGGTGACGCAACGCTCGCCGCCGAAAATGGAGATGACGATTTCAGTCTTCATCGGGAAGCATCACGGTGATTGCGGGCTGCGGGTCGTCGATGTCGCGCGGGCCGCACACGGCTTTGAGATTCACGAGCGGCGGCGTGCGGTCGCGGTTGTCGTTGCGGACATGCAGGCCGAAGAGCATCTGCGGGCCGCTCGTGCGGCGGGCCGCGTAACGCAGCATCCACACGATGTCCCACAGCCGGCCTTTCTCGTCCTGACAGCGCACGCCCTCGGGCACGCTCACGTAGTTCTCCCACACGGTGCGGGTGAGATAGACCGGGAACTTCAACCCGGCCTCACGCGCCACTTCGCTCACATCGACCTGCACGCCATCGGCGAGCGAGTCCTTCCGCGTGTAGGCGTAGATCACTTCCGCGCCGGCGAACGGGTCTTGGGCTTCGTCCATCAGGCCGTTCTCGACGTGCCGAGTGAGTGCGTCGGTGCGCTTGCTCTGCCACGGCACGAGTTCCAGCGGGCCGTGGAGTCGCTCCATCGCCCCACGCAGCTCCGCCGCCGATTCGTCGTCGGCGGCGGTGAACACACCCGCGAGGTTCGCGTTGCTCGTCGCCGTGTTCGTCGGCGAGCTCACCCAGCGGCCGTCAGCGAGCCGGAGCGTGAACTTATTCATCGTCGCTCCCTCCGCGGCCGAGCTTCGTCTTCACGCTCGCGCTGATTGGCACGACCTTATCGAGCTCGTGGTTCTGCTCGACGGAGAACAGCGTGTGCCGCGCGGCGTGGAACTCTTTCGTCGGCTTGATGGTCGCTTTCGCGGAGAGTGCCGCGCTCGCGCCGTGCCGCGCGAACAACTCCTGCAACTCCGCGAGCAGCGGCTCAACCGCGGCATCCGGGATCACGTCGCCTTTGATCTTCAACTCGAAGGACTGCTTGAAATACCGCGCGGCGTGCTCGCCCGCGAGCCGCGTGATGGCAGGCTCATCGCTGGTGCCCCGGTAGGAGTTGGAGAACCCGACGCGCACGACCTTGCCGTCTGCCGAGCGCGCCTCCACCGACGACGCGATGGCGTGCTGGCCGTGATGATGGGTGAAGTAGAACGGCTTCGCGATGGCGATCAACTCGGCCTTCTCCAGTTCGAGCGCGCCTTCGATCGCTTCGACCTGGGCGCTCTTGTCGAGGATGCTGATGACCAACTCGCCGACTTGGCCGTCGGGGTCGGGCAGCAGCGGGTAGGCTTTCGCCGACTTGCTGGCCGGCGTCTGCGTGGCGAAACCGGCGAGGCTGACCTTCTTCAAGGCCGGTGCCGGCGCGGGTGTGGGAGCGGCGACAGCCGCTTTCGGTTCTGCGGCGACGGTGGCCGCACTCGTGGTGGTGGTTTTCGGTTTCTTCATGGTTTTGGTTTTGTGGTTTCTGGTTCTCGCCGCTCACTACGCGGTCTGCGTAGCTTCACGGCAAAATGGAGTTTGATGGTCTTTCTGCGCGGTCTTCACCTTCGAGACTTCGGCGAGCAGTTCCGTCCCGGTGACTTTCCACTCGCCCGCGTCGTCCGCAGTGGAGCCGGCGTAGATTGCGTTCAGGCAGACGTTCAAGATGTCCCCGCCCGACAGCCCCTTGGCATCCGTGGCGAGGATGTTCAGGTCAGCGAACACGCGCTCGCGGTTTGGCAGATGCAGCTCAAACAGGCGGCGGCGCATTACCTTGTCGGGGAGCCGGAACTTGATGTGCCGACTGATGCGGCGCAGCAGCGCAGGGTCGTAATTGCCGAACAGGTTCGTCGTCACGATGACCACGCCGTTGAACCGGTCGAGTTCCTGCATGAGCACGTTACGGTTCTGATTGATGCTGGTCGCGCAGCTCTCCCCAATATTTACGCGGCGAGAGAGCAGCGAATCCGCTTCATCGAAGAAGAGCACCGCGCCGAGTTCGCTCGCGCGCTTAAAGCAGGCGGCGATGTGCTTGGCCGTGTCGCCAAGGTATTTCGAGATCCCCGCACTGTACTCGACTTGGTAGAGCGGCTGGCCGAGCCGCAGCGCCACGCCGAGAGCGGCACGCGTCTTGCCCGTGCCCGGAGGGCCGTGGAAGTTCAGGATGCAGCGGCCGTCCTGCGGCTGGAGTTGGCTGATGCTCCACACCGCTTCGAGATCGGCACGGCGCTGGATGGCACGCAGGCCCGCGGCGATGTCGTCGCGCACGTCGGCGTGAAGCACGAGGCGCTCGAGCTCGTGATGCGCTTGCGGCGTGACGAGCACGCCGAGATCGGCGGTCTCGCCGTTGGCGCCGTTGTTGCGACGGCGTGGGTTGCGGTGATCGGCTGCCGTAGCGGCGTCCGGTGGTAGTTCGTGTTCTTGGTCAGGCATAGGTGGATTAAGGTTGCGTCCTTGTCCTCGTCCGCGCCGCTCGCGGAAGTCCATCGCGGATGGGCTCCAAATTTTTCGCCTTTTGCTTCACGCCCTGGCG
>JANOAZ010000348.1:0-3781 GCA_031411395.1 Chthoniobacteraceae bacterium | reverse complement strand
CACCACTGGCCGCCCTCTCTCTGCCCCAGACTCCCGTGAGTCGGGTGGGATCGTGTCCTCATTCCTGCAGTTCATCATTGTCGTCCTCCGCGGGCTGGAGGGAAGCCGATGGCGAGTGATCTTGTCAATTGCGATTCTCGTGTCTGCGCCGGAAGGCGTGAGCTCACGACGGTCCAGTCGTCCATTTGCGGATCAGTGCCGAGTCGAATTAGGTGAAGCCAGGCTCCAACTTCCCGCAGGCGGAGGTCGCCTCCGCCCTCCGATGCGAGAGATTCCTCGGCTTCGCTCGGAATGACGGCCGTTTTTTCGAGCTCCGCACCGGGAAGGGGATCCCCGCCTACACCACGCCCGCGATCTTCTTGTACGGCTCGCCTTCGTTCAGCGTCGGGCGCTCGGGGCGGCCTTTGTATTTGTAGATGAGGCCCATGTTATCCAGGCCCATCAGCCACAGGATCGTGGCGTGCAGATCGTGGACGTGCAGACGTTCCTCCACCGCATGCAGGCCGACTTCGTCGGTGGTGCCGATGGTCTGCCCGCCCTTCACGCCGCCGCCCGCCATCCACATCGTGAAGCCGGTCGGATTATGATCGCGCCCATCGCCCTTCTCGCTCATCGGCGTGCGGCCAAATTCGCCACCCCAGATGACCAGCGTGTCGTCGAGCAAGCCGCGGCTCTTGAGATCGCGCAGCAGACCGGCGACGGGCTTGTCCATTCCGCGGCAGAGCTTCGAGTGATTCTCTTCCAGCTTCGAGTGTGAATCCCACTTGCTGCCCGCGCCGTGGTAGAGCTGCACGAAACGCACGCCGCGCTCGACCAGCCGCCGCGAGAGCAGGCACATGCGGCCAAATTCCGCGGTCTCCTTTTCATCCACGCCGTAGAGGTCCCGGGTCGCATCGGTTTCCTTGGAAAGATCGACCGCTTCCGGCGCCTCGGCCTGCATGCGGAAGGCGAGTTCGTAGCTCGCGATCCGGGCCTCGAGTTCCGTCTGGAGCTTGCGGGACGCGGCGTGCTCGCGGTTGAGCGTGTTGAGGAAATCGAGCTTCCCGCGTTGCTGCGTGCCGCTCACGCCCTCGGGCGTGTTAAGATTGGGAATGGGCTCACTGCTCGCCGTGATCCGCGTGCCTTGATAGACCGCCGGCATGAATCCGCCGCCCCAGTTGCGCGGACCATTTACGACCGTCGAAGCATTGTCCTGCATCACCACGAACGCCGGCAGATTCTGGTTTTCCGAGCCGAGACCGTAGCTCACCCACGCGCCGAGCGAAGGCCGTCCCGCGAGGATCGAACTGGTGTTCATCTGGCACACTCCGGCGGAGTGATTGATGCCGTCGGCAAAACACGAGCGGATCACCGCGATGTCATCCACCAATTCCGCGGTGTGCGGCAGCCAGTCGCTGACCCATGTGCCGCTTTGGCCGAATTGTTTGAAGGTGCGCTGCGAGGCAAGGATCGGGGAGTCGAATTCACCCATCGCCGTGATGACCCGCCCGAAGCTCGCCGGGATCGGCTGACCGGCGAGTTCCTTGAGCAGGGGTTTCGGATCGAAGGTGTCCATCTGACTCGGCCCGCCTTCCATAAAAAGGAAGATGACGTTCTTCGCCTTGGCCGGAAACTGGCCACCCTTGGACGCGAGCGGATTCTCCGCGAGCGCCGCCTGGAGCGGTGTGCCGCGGAGCAGGTCGGTGAGCGCGAGCGCGCCGAACCCTGCACCGCTCCGGAGGAGAAAATCGCGACGGCTGAAAGCGGCGGCACGGCGACCACAGAAAGTGGAGTCGGGATTCATGGCGGTTAATCGACGTAGAGAAATTCGTTCGAGTTCAAAAGCACATGGCAGAAATCGACGAGCGCGGCGAACTGCGCATCCTCACGCGGGCCGGTGGCGGCATGCGTCGCGATGTCGTTTCCGGCCGGTGAGCTGTCTTCGTACGGGCCGGGATCGTTCTCGAACTTCCAGTAGCCCACCGTGTGTTCGTTCACACCGGCGCTGGTGAAGAGGAGTTGCTCGGCGCGCAGCGGGACGTTCGAGAGCCGCACGTCGTCGATCAGTCCGTCGAAAGCCTGGCTGCTGGTCGTTCCGCCGATCGCGAGCGGCACGTCCGCGTGAATTCCCCCGGTGACTTTGTGCGAAATATTCACGACCTGAAGCGGCTCGTCGTCGTTGGACAGATCCTTCGCATAGAAGGTGATTCCCTTCTCGGTCGCGTCGTCGAGATTGACCGTGACGGCGACGAAGTAGGGCTTCCCGAGCTCGATGTGCAGGCCGGAGAAAATGCGGTCAGTGGTGTCCTGATCGGGCGAGGCCTGGTCGCCGGTGAGCTGGAGCACGAGCGTCTGCGGCTTGTAGCGCGAGCCTTTGCCGGTGACGCCGAGCGACCAGCCGGGATGGCCTTTGTTGCCATCCCACTGCGAGAGGATGGTCCGCACCGCACCGCTGTCGAACACCGAGCGCAGGATGATGAACGCCTCCGCCGTGAAGTCGCCGCGCGGGAAGGCCGGGCTGTCCGCGATCGTCAGCCGCTGCGATGCCGCGCCCGGCACGAAGAGCGCGGCCTGGCCATCGCGGAAGGCCATCTTTTCCCCGACAAATGGCGCGGCCCCGGACACCGGCGGGGCCTTCGCCGCAGCAGTTCCCTTTTGCATCGCGAGAAATTTCCGCGCGCCGTCCACTTCCGCGGCTTTCGGGTCGCGACCGAAGACGAGGCGGAAGGCATCGGTGACAATCTCGCCCTCGTCGGATGAATTTTCCTTTTTCAGCCGCACCGCAAAGGCCTGCGCACGCCCGAGCGACCACTTGCTGTTGATCATGAGCAATGACTGCGTGGGCGTGGTGGTGACATTGCGCTGCGCCATGCTCGCGAAACCTTCCGGTGCGTCGAAGACGTCGAGCACGGGGTCGCGGGTGTTGCGGATGACCTTGTTGAAAATGGTCCGGCGCGGCCTGGAGGCATCGACGCCCTCGCCGCCGACGGTGAGATCGAGTTCGCCCGTGACGGTGAGCACGGCGTCGCGGATCTGCTCCGCGTCGAGGCGGTGATTGTTCGCGCGCCAGAGCAGCTTGTTCTCCGGATCCTTGAGCCGGGCCTGTTCGGCTACGGGACTGCTCACGGATTGCTGGTAAGTGGCGGAGGTGACGATGAGACGGTGCAGCTTTTTCAGGCTCCAGCCGTTTTCGACGAACCACTGCGCGAGCCAGTCGAGGAGTTCGGGATGGGAGGGCTCTTCGCCGAGCTTGCCGAAGTCGCTGGTACTGTACGCCAGTCCGCGGCCGAAATGATATTGCCAGATCCGGTTGACGATCACGCGCGGCGCGAGCGGATTGTCCGCCCGCGTGACCCACTGCGCGAGCGCGGTGCGGCGGCCGGTCGAGTTCTTGAACCCGGCGGGAATCACCGCCGGCTTTTCGTCGAGGATGGTGAGATAGCCCGGCTCGATTTCGCCGAGCTGCGGTTTCTTCGGGATGGTGACCGGTGGCGCGACCGGACCCACGTCCACTGCCGACGGCGCGACGGGCAGCGGCTCGGGTTTGTCCTTCTCGAATTGCTTGAGCTGCGCGAGCAGGGCGATGCGCTGCGATTTGGCAGGTTCCTTCACCCGCGCGGCGAAACGCTTTTCGCTCCACTCGTACTCGGCCTGCCGCCATGCGAGTTCGGCGATCTGCTGTTCGTAGGGCGTGCGCTGGGCCGGGGGCTTGCGGATGATCGCCTGCGTCTCGGGCGGAAACTTGGTCACCGCATCCTCCGCAGCGTGCTCGCGGAAAGGGCGCTCGAGGTCGGGGTTGGAG
>JANOAZ010000347.1:0-8236 GCA_031411395.1 Chthoniobacteraceae bacterium | reverse complement strand
GATTGGCCGTGGGGCAAAGGCCAATCGGGAGATTGGCGCTCCCGGGAGGCCCGTCCAGGAGATTGGCGCTCCGGGAGCGCCCGTCCCGCCCGCCAGCATCGCCGCCACCAGAACTCCGTTTTATGAAAGCCGCAAAAATGCTCTCATCCATGTGCAAGCTCCGCCTCTCCCTATGATTTGCCGTTACTCGCTCCCTGTCTGCGCGCTCGCTTTTATCTTTGGTTCCACTCTGCACGCGGAGACCCCGCCCTCGCCCCGCGGCGATGCCGTCATTCGCGCGCCATACGGGTCTTCCGAGATCGTCATCACCACCACGGCCCGGCTGGCCGGCGCGATTCATTCGCTGACGTGGAATGGACGGGAATTCATCGACTCCCACGACCACGGCCGGCAGCTCCAGTCGGCGTCGAACCTGGACTTCGGCACGCCGATCGCCAACGAAACCTTCAACCCCACCGAGGCCGGCACCGAGCGCGACGGCACGGGCCCGACCTCGTCGAGCCGGCTGCTGCATCTGGTCGCCGCGGGCAATGCCTTGCAGACGACGACGCAGATGGCTTTCTGGCTCCCGCCCGGTGGAAAATCCGGGCCGAACCCGGCGAAAAACACCGCCGTGATCTCCGACCATCTGCTCACCAAACGCGTGCGCATCGGCGTCCCCGATCTGCCCAACGTGATTTCTTACGACGTGACCTTCGGCCTGCCGGTCGGGGAGTGGCACACGCACGCGGTCTTCGAGGCGCTGACAGGCTACATGCCGCCGGAGTTCTCGCGCTTCCTGCAATTCAATCCGCAGACCGGCGGACTCGATCCGCTCGACGACACCGCCGGGGAGATCCCGCGCCCGATCGTCTTCGCCGTGCCCGAGGGCACCCACGCGATGGGCATCTACGCGCCGCCGCAATCCGCACCGAAGATGACCGGGCCGACATTTGGCAGGTTCCGTTTCGCTGCGGAGAAGGTGGTGAAGTGGAACTGCGTCTTCCGTCTCCGCGATCCGTCCGGCATCGCGCCGGGGGAGCACGCCTTTTGGATGTTCGTCATTGTCGGGGATTTGGCGGAGGTGACCGCGGCCATGCGCGCGCTGCATGCGGACTCCGGCCCGCGGTAGAGCGGCTCGACACGCGGGCAAATCCGTGGAACCTGCCGCAACTGCATTCCCATCCCGGTTTTCCAGCACACCTCATGAACAAACATCTCGTCACCTTCCTCGCCACCCTCGCCCTCGCCCTCGCCGCCCGGGCGGAAAGCTCCGTCAAGCTCACCGGCGTGCATCTCTGCTGCAAGAGCTGCGTGACCGGCGCGGAGAAAGCCGTGGCCAAAGTGAGCGGCGCGACCGTGGCTTGTGACGCCGATGCCGGCAGCGCGACCGTGACCGCGGCCGATCCCGCCACGACCCAGCGCGCGGTGGATTCGCTGGTCGCGGCCGGTTACTTCGGCAAGAGCGAAGATCCCGCGATCAAGATCAAGGACACCAGCGGAGCGAAGGACGCGAAAGTCTCCACGCTCGCGGTGAACGACGTGCATCTCTGCTGCAAAAAGTGTGTCACGGCGGTGACCAAAGCCGTCGAGGGCGTGAAGGGCGTGACCGGCAACAATGCCGAAAAAGGCGCGAAGACATTCGAGGTCAAGGGTGATTTCAACGCGAAGGAAGTCTTCACCGCGCTGCAAAACATCGGCCTCACCGGCAAGGCTGGGAACTAGATCGTCTGCCAGGCAGGCGAGTCATGCCACAGTCCGAGCTCCAGACTCATCGGCGGGGAGAACGATCGCCTACATCAGATTCGCCGCGACCTCGGCCATCTCGCTGCGTTCACCCTTGAACAAATTGATGTGCGCCATGAAGGGCTGGCCTTGCAGGCGGTTGCGGGTGAAGACGAGGCCGTTGGTGTGCGCATCGACGTAAGGATTGTCGATCTGCGCGAGGTCGCCGATGAGGATGATCTTGCTCCCCTTCCCCATCCGGGTGACGAGCGTCTTGGCCTCGTGCGGGGTAAGTTGCTGGGCTTCGTCCACGATGAAGATCGCATTCGGAATCGACCGGCCGCGAATGTGGGCGATAGCCTCGATCTCGAGGGTGCCGCTCTGCATGAGGCTTTCGTAAGGACGCGCCATCTTGCCCTGCCCGCCGCCGTTGGCCGCGGTGGGGAATTCCGCCTTGCGCGCGCTCTGCCGTTTTTTGTCGAACTTCTCCGGCTTGCGCGGCCGGGCGAGGAGTTGCTCGAGCGCATCGTAGGCGGGCTGGAGCCAAGGCTGCATCTTCTCCTCCATGCGGCCGGGGAGAAAGCCGATGTCGCGGCCGGTGGGCATGATCACACGGGTGATGAGCATCTTCTCGTAATCGCCGGCCTGCACCTGCTCGAGCGCGGCGCCGACGCTGAGCAGGGTCTTGCCGGTGCCGGCCTTGCCATAGACGGTGATGAGCGAGATTTCGGGATCGTAGAGCGCGTCGAGGAAGAAGCGCTGGCCGAGGTTCGCAGCCTGGAGGGTGCGCCCGCCGCGAATGTTGATGTAGTCGTGGCGCAGCTTGACGAACTCGCTGCCGCCGATGTGCCGCGCAGGGATGGCGTGCGAGGGCTCCTCGGCGTTGCGGAGGAGGATGTATTCATTGGGGAGAAAATCGCGCTCGGTCTCGAGGATGATCTCCTGCTGGCTGGCAAAAGCCTGGAGGGTGTAGCCGGGCACGTCGATGGACTCGTATTCATCCTTCTCGCTGCGGCGCTGGGTGCGGGGGATGTCGTTGTCCTCGACACGGTCGGTGCGGTAGTCCTGCGCCTCGATGCCGAGGGCGCGGGCCTTGAGCTGCATGTTGAGATCCTTGGTGACGAGGATGCCATTCTGCTGGGTGTCGGCGACGTAGGCAGCGCTGGCGAGGATGCGATTGTCGCTGCACTCGAGATCGGGGAAGAGGCGGCGCACGACGGCGAAGCGCGGCGATTCGCCGAGCAGGGCCGCGTCGTCGCGCTGGCCGCTGAAGGCCGGGTGAATGCAGACCTGGAGGCGCCCGCCATTCTCGAGCGCGACGCCTTCCTTCATCTCCTGCTTGTTGCGAAAGCGTTCGCCGAGCTTCCGGTGGACTTCGCGGGCATTGGCACCGCGGGTGGTGCTTTCGGATTTGAAGCGATCGAGTTCTTCGAGGACCTCGATGGGAATCCACACCGTGTTGTCTTCAAACTGAAACATCGACTGCGGGTCATGGATCAGGACGTTGGTATCGAGGACGAAGTTTTTGACGGCGGTGAGATCGCGTTTTTTGATGGCCATGGGTGGAGAGGTTTTTAACTGGGAGAAAATGCGGATGCAGGGCCGAGCCAGCGCAGGGCCATCACGGAGATGTCGTCGGATTGTTCACGCTCGGCGCTGAACGCTTGCACATCCTGCACCACGCCGCGCGTGATTTTCTCGACCGGCAGGATCGCGAGATCCTTGCACACGATCTGGAGCCGGGCCGCGGTGTAAAACTGATCCGAGCGATTCAGCGCCTCGGTGACGCCGTCGGTGAAAAGGAAAAGCGCGTCGCCGGGTGCGAGCTGCGCATGGGTGATGTGGTAGTCGAGCTGGTCGATCGCGCCGAGCGCGACATTGCGGCGGGTGTCCATGGGGGTGACGCCGCCGTCCGCGCCGAGGATGAACGGCGACGGATGCCCGGCGTTGCCAAGCTCCAGCGCGCCGGTGCGCAGGTCGAGCATCGCGTAGATCAACGAGACGAACATGCCGCTGTCCGTCTGTGCGCAGAGTTCGTTATTCACCTTCGCGAGCATCTCACCCACGGCGTCCGGCTTTGACGAGCTTGCTTTCAACAACGTCTTGGTGACGGCCATGAAAAGCGCGGCGGGAACGCCCTTCCCCGAGACGTCGCCGATGAAGAAACACAGCCAGTCGTCCTCGATGAGATGGTAATCGTAAAAATCGCCGCCGACCTCGCGCGCGGGTTTGACGAGCGCGTGGAGCTCGATTTCCGGACGCTCCGGAAAGGCCGGGAAGCGCTTCGGCACGAGGCTCATCTGGATGCTGCGCGCGGCATTGAGTTCGCCCTCGATGCGCTCCTTGATCGTGGTGGTGTAGCGGAGCTCCTGCATCCGCATTTGCAGGTCGCGGGTCATTTTATTGAACGCCTCCGCGAGGTGGCGCACCTCTTCCACCGGCGCATCGACTTCGATCCGCTGATCGAGATTTCCCTCCGCGAGATTCTGCGCCGCGCGGGCGAGTTCGCTGATCGGGCGGCTGATCGAGCGGGTGACAAAGACCAGCGCGCCAAAAAGCGCGAGCAGCCCGAGGACGCCGAGCGCGAGCTGTTCCTGCTGGAGGTTGAAGGCTTCGCTGAGCACCTCGCGCTTCGGATAAACAAGCGCCAGGGAAAGGCCGCCCTCCGCGATCGGTGCGAACGCAATCCACGCATCCTCGCCCCGGAGCGGCTCCTTCATCCGGCGGAAGCCGGCCTCCCCGCTGCGCATGCTCGCGGCCAGTTCCGGGTGCGTATCCTGGAGCATGGCTTTCATCACTTTCCCCGCCTCCGGATAGGCGAGGAAGCGTCCGCTCTGGCTGATGATGAAGGCGTAACCGCTGTGGCCCACGGCGATCCGGCCCGTCTCGGCCATGAGCTGCGTGAGCGCGATGTCGATCGTGGCCACGCCCCAGAAAAGATCGTCGCGGCGGAAGGGCACCGCGCGTGTCGTCATCAGGACATCGCCTCCGCCTTCGTCGAAATACGGCTCCGTCCAGAGCCCCTCGCCCGAATCGCGCGGATCGCGGTACCACGCCCACCGGAAGTAATTGTAATCCGGCTCGGCGAGCTGGACGAACTCGATCCCTTTCTCGCTGCGGTAGTAGTAGGGGCCGTATCCATTCTCCTCGGGATCGAAGCCGTGGGGCCGGAAGACGATGCAGCTCCCGTAGATCTCGGGATTCTTTTCCACCACCGCGCGGAGGTAGCCTTCGAGGTGCGGCTTGGTGGTGAAGGCGCCGGACTCCATCGCCCTCGCATGCATGGCCGGGATCTTCGCCGCCTCGCCGAGCCGCCCGTTGATCTGGTCGGCGGCGGAGCGTGCCATCGCTCGCGCCTTGCTCTCGGTCTCCGCCACCACATGGCGCACGCTGCGCTGGGAGGAGAACCAAAGGATCGCCGCGAAGAGGACCGTGGCCGGCACGCCGACCCAGACCACGAGCCGCGTTGCGAGCGTGGCTTTCATCCCCTGCGGGGAAAACTCGAAACTCGAAATTCGAAATTCGAAACAAGTTTCAAAAAGAGAGGAAATGGAAAACGGGCGAAGAGCGCGCTGTCCTGTTTCCCTGTAGTCCGATCAGTCGAATTTGTTTCGAGCTTCGAGTTTCGAAATTCGAATTTCACCCTCACGCTGGCGTTTCCTCCCCACGGAGGATCCGCAGCGCCTCCTCGCGCGTCGGCACGATCTTCATGATCCGGGTAAAGCCGATCATTTCAAAAATCATCAGCACCGCCGGAGCGAGCGCGCAGAGGACGAGTTTTCCGCCCACGGTTTCGAGCTTCTTCGCGGCGAGAAGAAAGACTTTGAGCCCCGCGCTGTTCACGTATTCGAGCGGCGCGCAATCGACGAGGATGCGCCGCTCGCCGCGATCGATGCTCCCGAGCAACCGCGTCTCGAACATCGTGGACGAGGAGGTGTCGAGATGTTCGGAGATGGTGAGGATGCAGATGTCATCCTGTTGATCTTCCTGGATTTGCATGAAGGCGTGAGCGGGGCGGACTTTAGCGAATTCGCTTGATCAGGGTGAGTACATTTTTCGAGCCGTCGCGGCGATAGTCCAGCCGGTCCATGAGGCTGCGCACGAGATGAATCCCGAGCCCTCCGACTTCGCGATCCTGGAGGGGCAGGTCGAGGTTCGGGGACTGCACCTCGAGCGGATTGAAAGCGCGGCCGTGATCCACGAGTTCGGCGTGCAATTCACTGCCGGCGAGCCGCAAGTGGACGCACAATTCCTGGTCGCCGGCATCTTCGAATCCGTAGAGGATCGCGTTGGTGACCACTTCGTCGAGCGCGAGATTCACGGCGTAGAGCAAACGAGACGGGATCTCGTGGAGTTCACCAAAGCGGAAGACGAGGCGGTTGAGGTTCTCGATCTCCTTCACGTCAACCGAGACTCGAATGGTGATGCTGCCTTCGTGCATGGCGCGCCGTTTCTTGCAGCATCGGCCGCCGCGCGCAAGCCGTGTTTTCCGCGTTTGCAGGCCTGCGCGCGGTCCGCTTTACTCTGCGCTCCCTATGGAAAAAGTCATCATCGTCGGAACCGGTTGCGCCGGCCTCACCGCGGCCATCTACGCCGCTCGCGCGAGCCTTTCGCCCCTCGTCCTCGAAGGCCGCGAGCCCGGCGGGCAGCTCTCGACGACGACGCTGGTGGAAAATTTTCCCGGGTTTCCCGAAGGCATCAACGGCCCGGAACTGATCATGAACATGAAGTCGCAAGCCGAGCGTTTCGGGGCGCGCTTCAGCTACGCGACGGTGGAGGCGTTTGAGCCGGCGGATGGTTTCGTGCGGGTGAAGCTGGACGGTGAATGGACGGAGACGCGCACGCTGATCATCGCGAGCGGCGCGAGCGCGAAGTGGCTCGGGCTGGCGAACGAGAAGCAGCTCGTGGGGCACGGGCTGACGTCCTGCGCGACCTGCGACGGGGCATTTTACCGCAATGTGCCGGTGGCCGTGGTGGGCGGGGGCGATTCGGCGGCGGAAGAGGCGACGTTCCTTACGCGGTTCGCCTCGAAGGTGTATCTCATCCACCGCCGCGACTCGCTGCGCGCGTCGAAGATCATGGCCGAGCGCGCGCTCTCGAACCCGAAAATCGAACCGGTCTGGAACACCGCGCCCGTGGAGTATCTCGCGGACGAAACCGGCGAGATGCGCGCGCTGAAGATTCGCGACGTGGTGGGCGGTGCCGAGCGGGAGCTGGAAGTGAAATGCGTCTTCGTGGCCATCGGCCACACGCCGAACACCGCGCCTTTCAAAGGACACCTCGACATGGACGAGAGCGGCTACCTGATCCAGCACGAGGGCACGAAAACCAAAGTGCCCGGAGTCTTCGCCGCGGGCGACGTCGCGGATCGCGTCTATCGCCAAGCGGTCACCGCCGCCGGCCAGGGCTGCGCCGCGGCGCTCGATGCGGAGAAGTATCTCGCGCAGTTCGAGCATTGACTGGTGGAAAGCTCGAAACTCGAAATCCGAAATCCGAAACAAAGGCGGAAAAAGCCGGAAACGATGGAAAACCGCTGGCACGCCCACTCGTGGTTTTCCCGATTTCCGGCTTTCCGAATTTGTTTCGGATTTCGGATTTCGGGTTTCGAGCTTTCCGCCCGTGAAGGTCTGTGATCTCACGCAGTTTTATTCCCCGTTCAGCGGCGGGGTGAAGCGGTACGTATCGGAGAAGGTGCGGCACGTCCGCGAACGGACGGAACAGGACGAGCACGTGCTCATCATCCCCGGCGAGCGCGATGAGCGGATCGAGGCAGAACGGTCGCGCACCTATACGATCAAGTCGCCACTCATTTCCCGGACTTCCCGCTACCGCGTGCTCCTCCGGCTGGAAGCGGTGGAGCGGATCATCGAGCGCGAGCGGCCCGACCTGATCGAGTGCGGCGACCCATATCAGGTCGCGTGGAAGGCGGTGCATACGGGCGCCGCCCTGCGCATCCCGGTCGTGGGATTTTACCACTCACACTTTCCCGAGGCCTACGTGCGGACGTTGGAGAAATTTTGCGGACGCACCGTCACGGAGTTCTTCCTCGATCTCTCCCGCCGCTACATCCGCAGCCTCTACAATCGCTTTGACCGCACGCTCGTTCCCTCGCCCGCGCTCGGCCAGCTCCTCGCGGAGTGGGGCGTGCGGAATGTGGCGCTCACCGATCTCGGCGTGGATACCGGTGTGTTCCATCCTCGGGCAGCGTCCGGCGAAGATGCGCGCGGTGAGTTCCACATTCCCCGCGATCGAACGCTGCTCCTCTACGTGGGCAGGCTCGCGCAGGAAAAAAATACGCACACCCTGTTCGCCGCGTTTCACGATCTCACACTGCACTTTCCCGACCGCTTCCACCTGCTCGTCGTCGGCGATGGCTTGCAGCGCGCCGAGTTGGAGGCTCTTCAATCCGCAATCCGCAATCCGCAATCCGCAATCACCCACCTGCCTTACTGCGCCGACCCAGCCCGGCTCGCCGCGCTCTACCGCGCCGCGGATCTGTTCGTTCATCCCGGCTTGCAGGAGACATTCGGCC
>JANOAZ010000346.1:0-18856 GCA_031411395.1 Chthoniobacteraceae bacterium | reverse complement strand
GGGTCCGCGCGTTTACCAGTGGTCTCATCGAGGTCGTCCACCTCAAACATTGCCCCGACCGGTCCCGGCTCGAGCGGCTCGTAGGGGACATTCACGAGCGCCTCCGCCCCTTCGAGCCGCGACGCGGTCGGGTCGGTGGAGAAAATCCGCAGTGGCCGGTAGAGCGGATCGGAAGCCTTGCGCTCGTAGGGCCGCGCATAGATCGCGCGCGTCACCCCGTCGCCGATGACAAAGTCGCGGCCCTCCTCGCCGCATGGCGCCGCCTCCACGGCAGCATCCACGATGGTCGCGGTGTCGCCCGGCCCCTCGTGTGACTGCGCAACCTGCGCGGTCGCGGATGGCGTGTTTGCGATCAGATCTTGGGCTTCTCCGGGCATGGGCGCCTACAGTTTGGTGATCTGCGGCTTGGGTGCCGCGGTGATCTCGATCTCACCCGTGGCCAGTTCGCGCGTGAAGGCGCGCACGACCTTGAAACTCCCGACCTTGGCGGAACCCCTGGCGCCGATGAAACTCACCTCGGGCTTCGCCGGGTCGAAACGAAGGTGAACGAATCCATAGATCTCCCCGCGCGCCATCGGTGGCGTACCGCGTCTTGCCGGGGTTTCGATCATCTTCATCCCGCGATGACCTTTACATTCCGCGAAATTTGTTGAACAGCACAAACGCTTCGCGCTTTCACATCCTCGGCGCTGCGCCGGTGATAGTGCCCCCGCCATCGCAGGCTACACTTCCGCGGCATTGCTACCGCCGTCTCCACTGGAGCCGTCGGCGCTGACCGGATTCTCGCCCGCGAGCCGGCGGAGGGCGCTCATGCTCGGCAGGAGGAAAAAGGCCGTTCCTTTCGTGCGAACGAAATCCGGCAGCCCGGTCAGCCGAACGTCGCCGGCAGCTTGAGGGATTAAGAACTCGTGAGAGGTGGCCGGATGGCTGCGGTTGCCGAAGATGGCGTCTTCGGGCCGCTTGGCTCCTTGAAAAACGGGACTGAACGAGTTTTCCGCCACCCAGTGCGTGAGGGTGTAGAATTGCCGGCGAATGTTCGCGCAGAGGAAGAGCCCCAGGATGCCGCGATCGACTCCGTCGTCCTCGGTAGCGTGGGGTTCCATCTCGGGACCGTAAGGAATTCCGCGCCGAATCACGCTCGGCACACCTTCTTCTTCGATCGCGGGGTTGAGCCGCTGATCGCGAGGATTGGTCACACGGATGTGCGCGGAGAAAGGGCAGCGGTGCCCGTGCGGATCCTCCTCTTTGTATTGGAAGGAGTTGGAAACTTGCGACAACTCGTCGAGCGGCCGGTCCGGCGAAAGCACCAGCGGCGTGCCGTTGCGCCATCGGCCCATCATCTTCGCAGCCACCAATTCGCGCCCCTCTTCCACCGGCAGAAGAGGAGCGACTTTGGACGCGGACTCGTCAAGGAAGCGGTTGAAGCCTGCGACGTCTTGATACATCCAGCGCAGCACCATGTAGCTGCTGTCGCGAAAAAACTCCGCCGCCGGACCGCGGTCGGGGGCGGACGCCATTTTCGGGTCGCTGTAGCCGAGGAGGAAATTCCGATAATGAGTCTGACCCGTCGCCGGACTGCCGGTCCAATCAACGTCGGGCCTGGAAAATCCGTCGATGTATCCGAAGTGCACACGCCCGCGGCCCGGCGCCTGAGCCGGAGCCTGCGGCGGCCCGGAAACGAGCGCCTCGCCGTCGAGGCGCTGCGATCCGCGATGGTCGGGATTTTTACGCGGCAGTTGCTCGACGACGCCGTGCCTCGCGGCGAGCTGGGAAATGGCCGCCGTCGCTTCGTCGAGCGCGGCTGGTTGCTTCGCGTGAAGCTGCACGAGGCAATGCAACGCTCCGGTCTTGAATTGGCCTTCCCACCAGTTCGCGGGAGCGCTCGGACTTCCCGGCAAGTCGCCGAGGGGTTCCCAATTTGGCCCCGCTTCAAACTGCGGGTCGAGCGTGCCGGTCATGATCTCCGCCGGCGGCTCGAGCTGCCGCAGGCCACGAAACGTCAGCCCGACATTGCACAGCCAGGCGGGCGGCGAAGACTTGAGATCGACCCCGCCGTGCGTGACGAGTGGCAGCAGTTCCCGCAAAAATTCGCGGGCCGGCGCGCCCTGCGGCAGCGCGAGGAGAAGATACCGCGCAAGCCGATAGCGATACGGCTCGATGACCAACGCCTGGAGGTTGTCGAGCGCAACCACGCCGGCTGTCGCGGCAGGCATAACGTCAAGGGGGCTATACCGGCTACGTGGCGGACTTCTGCAAGATTTGCTCGACAGTGGTGTCGGGATACGCCGCGAAGAAATAGCCGGGATCTTCCTCGCCTTCCGGAGCGTTCTCTTTGGACCAGGTCGTCGATGCGCCCAAGGCAGACAGGTTCAGCTTGGAAGCGGTGCGATAGAACGCGGCTTCGTTATTGAGTTCCTCCCACGGGGGGACGCCTTCCACTACCGAAAAAATGGTCTCGAAAACGGTGGGCAGATTTTTCCGGAACCACTCCGTGTATACATCCTTCGGCCCATCGAACTCCGTGATCACTTGAATCCAGCGATTATCCGGCGTGATCAACACGCGGGCATAGTGAACAATCTGCGATTCGCGCAACGCTTTGTCGATTTGCGGCTGCACGTGGGTGGCGAAAACCTTCTTGATGTGCTCAAGCTTTGCCAGCGTGGCGGCATCCTGCTTGATTGGCATGGTCATGTTTAAAGCACTGGTCATGGGAGCGATCCTTTCGTGTTTAGGTGAGTCCGTCCGAAGTCCGGCGGGGACTCGCGTGTTAACGTTGCACGCCGCGGCTGGCGAGCCTTTTTTGCGGTGCAGCCGACTGCGGCTGCCGGAATTCCAGTGGACTCGAAACTTGCGCTCGGCCTTGGCGCGCTGTGTTCCTTTGACTGCATTTCATATGAGAAACAATGGAGCCTGACTTAACGCTGTGTCCCCTCGCACGAGTCATTGCCGCGAAGATCATCATCACGGCGGTCCTGTGGGCGCCGCTGGTCATTCCGCACCCGGTTGTCTTTTGGCTGCTCGACGTTCCGGTGCCGCAACCCTTGCTCTTCGCAAATCTGCTCGGCGCCGCTTACCTCGCCTTGTTGGCCGGTTATGTCGCCGGACTTCGGGACGCGCGTTCCGGCAGATACCCGGCGCTCGTGGTGCGAATCGGCATCGTCAGCAACGGGCTGGCGGCGCTTATCCTGGCGAGCTATGGATTGAGCGGCGCATGGAACTCGTGGAGTTGCCGCGGGCAGGTGGCGATGTGGGGATCGCTCATCGCGACGATTGGCCTCACCACCGGTTTCATCCGTTATCGCCGGCGCGGATGAGCGGGTGATGCACGCGCGCGGAGGTGGCCCGCTCGCGTTTGTGCGAGGCATCGTCTCCTTACACAATACCCACCGCGCCATATGCCTGCGCGATCGCCTGAATCTTTTCCTGCTGCACGGTGGGTTTGTAGGAAAATAGATCGTCGCGACGTTGAGCAGCGTGCGCCGGCAGTCGGAGAATTTCGCCATCGAGCCGAGGCGCAATGATTTCCAACTTTTCATTCAACGTCGTTCCTCGTTATTATTTGCATTGGAACAATCTCCCAAGCCCATGATTAGACGTTCGCGTTTTCGCCGCTGTTTCCAGATTGCCTGCGGACTCTTGCTCGCGGGTCTCGATCCGGTCCCCGTGCAAGCCGAGTTGCCCGGTCCCCAAGGCGAACCGGCAATCCCCGTGATCGACATGCACACGCACGTCTTCAATGGGCGTGACCTTCCGCTGGCGGGCATCCTAAATGCCTTTGGAGCGCCCTTGGGCGTTTCGCACAGCCTGGCCAAGCTGCTCAATGCATGGACGGCGGGCGACGACCTTGAGGATCCGATCCCGCAGGCGGCCTCGATTTCCGAAGCCCCCGAGGCGCTGTGGACATCGGCACTGGCCAATACCCGGGCGGAGATGACGATGCCGCAAGCGGATTCGCTCTTCGCGCCGTTGAGCCCCGAGGAGCAGGCGGGATTGCTGGAGTTCGTCGGCCAAGACGAGCCCGCGGCGGCGGAGATGGCGCTCTCGGGCGCAAAAAACGAGCGCGAGCGCGAGATTGAAATCGTCGCGCTCGCGCTGAGGAAAATTGACTTCCCGCCGGGCGAGACGGACGACGCTGTGCAACCGGCCGCGGCGCCGCTGATCGCCGGCGCAGGCGCGGGCGGCTACACGCGTTTTCTCGGGATAATGACGAAGGGGCACCTGCACATCGCGCACCGGCTGCTGACGCGCGAGTATCCGAAGGTCGATCTTTTCGTACACCACATGATGGACATGGAGCGCGCTTACGCGAGCAAACCGGTGGTCGCCTTCGAGGAACAGATGAACCGCATGACGCGGCTGGATCGTCGTTTCGATGGCAAGCTGCTCCACTTCGTTGCCTTCGACCCCTTCCGACGCGGGGACTCGCTCGACAGCGTCCGGCGAGGGCTCCGGGCTGGGGCTCTCGGGGTGAAATTCTATCCGCCGAGCGGCTATCGCGCGACCGGCAATGAGATCCCGCCGCAGCCCGGCTTGCTGAAACCGGGGTCGCGCGGGCGTTGGAAATCGCGCTACTTCGGATTGAGCAACGCGGCCCTCGATGCGCTCAACGAGGCGCTCTTCGTTTTCTGCGAACGCGAGCAAATCCCGATCTTCACGCACTGCACGCCGCACGGCTTCGAGGCGGAGAAGGGCTACGGGGCGATGGCCGATCCGCAGTATTGGGCGAAGATCCTGGAGCGGCACAAGACCCTGCGGCTCTGCTTCGGCCACTCTGGCGGCGACGCTTATTGGTTTCAGGAAAATGGCGCGCAGCCCGGAGCCATCGCGCAACGGCGGTTCGGCGAGCAAGTGGTGGAGCTCTGTCTCGCGCATCCGAATGTCTATTGCGAGGCGGGCTACCTGGAAAAAATCCTCGATCCCGGCTCTCGCGCGCTTTTTCAAAAGCAACTCGCGGCAGTCATCGAGCGGCGCTCGAGCGATGGGAAATGGGCCTTCGGCCACAAGCTGATGTATGGCACCGACTGGCACATGATTCACAAGGAAGCGCGGCACGAGCAATTCCCGGCAGCGTTCCAGGAAGCGTTTGCCGAGCCGCGGTTGGGCCCATGGCAGCGCCCGTTCTTCGCGCGCAACGCCGTGGCCTTCCTCAAGTTGGCCGAGGCGGCGAAGGACTCTCGCTTCTCCGAAGCCCAGCGAGAGTATTGGAAACAGCTCGTAACGCGCGCCGAAGCCGGGCCGAAATCCAACGGACCATAGTGACTCGGACGCTTCACGCCCGCCCCGCCGGTCAAGTCGTGCGGCGAGCGGTTACTGCCCGAGAAAGGAAATATCCAGCGTCCCGCCCGTGACGCACTTGTCCTTGAGGGCATCGATTTTGCGCGTGCCGTCGAGCAAACGCTTCTTTATTTCCGCCGGTTCCGTGAGGTTGGTCAGCGCCATGGTGAGCGCAGCCGCGCCCGCCACGTGTGGAGCGGCCATTGAGGTTCCGCTAAAGGTGCCATCGTATTCGTTGTCGAGGACGGTGCTCAAAATCAGCACTCCCGGCGCGCCGAGGTGGACTGTCTTCTTTCCGAAGTGGCTGAACCCCGCCTTCTCCTCTGCTTCATTGATCGCGGCGACGGCGATGATGTTATCGATGGCAAACGCCGCGGGATAACGGCCCACGGTGCTTTCCTGATCGTTATCACCCTCGTTGTTTCCGGATTCCTTCGCGAAGTTTGACGCCGCGGCGACAAAGAGTGCCTTGCTGTCCCGGACGCGCTTGATGGCTGCCTCGAGATCCGGATCCGCCTCGGCCCACCACCAACTGTTGTTGAGAATCTTGGCGCCGTTTTCGATGGCGAAGTCGATCGCCTTAATCGCGTCGATGACTTCTCCACGGCCTCCTTCATCGAGCCAGCGCACGGCCATGAGCTGGACTTTCCAGTTCACTCCGGCAACGCCTTTGGCATTGTTGCCGACCGCGCCCACGGTCCCGGCGCAGTGCGTGCCGTGGCCATGGAGGTCCATCGGGTCGTCGTCGCCGTCCACGAAGTCGTAGCCGTGCTTGCCGGCGGCACTTTTCCACATGTTGTCCTTCAAGTCCTCGTGCTTGTAATCCACGCCCGTGTCGATCACGGCGACAATCACGGAGCTGTCATGCCCTTTCTGCCAGGCGGTGGAGGCGCGGATGCTCCTCAATCCCCAGCACTCGCCAAGCCTGAGGTCGTTCGGCTCGGTCACCGCGATTTGGGCCGGAGGTTGCCCGCTGGGCATATTCACCGGCGGGATCGCCTTCAGACGAAAATTCGCCGTCGCGTATTGCACTTTGGCATTCGCCGCCACCTTATTGATGAGCGGCTCATCAATTTGCTTGTTCAGCGGCTCAACGATCATGAAGGAGCCCTTCGCGTAATCCTCGATCAGCTTGAGCCCCATCCCCTGAAGTTCTTCCGCCCCGGGCCGATTCTGGTCCCGATAACTTAGCTTGAGGCGTTTCACGGGGGTCCAGTTCGAGGGCGTTTCTTCGGCGACCGATTTCACCGCCTCGCTCTCCCGGAGAGCCGAGATCATGGCGATCTTCGGTTTCAAGGCGGAGATCACCAGCCGCCCGGCATCATCCACTCCACGCAGCACTCCTTGCGCATCCTTGGTCGCACGAAGCGCGGGGGAAAGCTTGCTCGATCCCCCTGAAATCAGCGAGGGCTTGGGCTTCTTGACGTTCACCAGACAGAGTGGTTCTGGCGTCTCTTGCGCTCGCACCGAACCGGTGAGCAGGAACGTGAATACCGCGACGATACCAGCGTGTTTTTGAAACATGGGAAACCTCCGTTTCCTCAATCAAACCACCAAATTCCCAACTCGGTCAAGGGCCGGATTGAATGGCCTTGGTCCGCAGCGCCGCTGTGACGTGCTGAACCTTTAAGTTACTTTCCAACTTGTCCAGCAGTGCCGCGCTGATCTGACCATCTACGGGTTCTACGAGCATGAAAGAGCCTTTCCCGTAGTCTTCCACGATCCTCAGCCCCATCGCGCTCAACTCCGCGATCGCCGGCTTGTCACTCGCCAGATAACCGATTTTTAGGCGAGTGATCGGACTCCAATCCACCGGCAATTCTTTAGTGATGGATTTAATGGTCTGATTCGCCTTGACGCGTTCCACACCCTCGGCCGAAAGCGCAATGACAGGCCGCCCAAGATTATCGGATCCCTTCAAAATTCCATCGCCGAATTTTGTCGCCGACAGTGCGGGCGAAAGCTTCGCACGCGCCCCGTCCGGTTTCGGGGATGTTCGTTCGACATCGACCACGACGAGATCGCGTTGGGCGTGAACGGCGCGCGGGACAATCATCGGCGTGGTCAGCAAAACTGTGATCCAAAAAACTTTCAACGTTTTGAATAGCATCACGACACAACGCTAATGCTCTTGTTGCGTCTGAGCAAGCCTGCCTTTTATCCCGTTCGAGCGCTTGAGATCGGAGCCCCGGCGAAGCGCTTTGGAGTTCCGGAGTTCGCTCCCGCTGAGTGAACACCTCTGGCTGAGCACGGCGACTATAATGTAAACGCCGCGCTTCCAGGGACCGGTTCACCAATCCTTCTGGTGACAGCTTTGTGAAAATGGCCTAAACGAATGGCGGCACAAAACGACTCTCATCCAAAAGCCCGCAGTGGGAGGCCTTGCGCCGCGTGCGATTCTCCCAAGCGGTGAAATCGAAGGTATCCGAATTGAGCGGAATACCGAGATGCTGGTAGTCAGGCGAGAGCGCATCCGGCGCCCAGCTTGCGCTGCTGAGCGGTGACGGAGGAGCGGCCAGGGAGAAATCGGGCTTCGCCTGGGCGGTTTCAGACAAGTCTGCTTCCGTGATCCAGTCGTTGTCGTTCGGGAAATGGGTGGAGGGTTTGGTCTGCGACATAAGTGGTGGGATGAGAGGCGTTGGTTTTGGGCAAATGGCTACTCGCTTCAGGCAGCCTCGCGAACCGGAGGCGCGATTTGGACGTGGAGGTGATTGTCGTGTCCGGTCGCGTGGTGACAGAGGTGTTCGCCGATCAGATAAGGGTCGTTTCATGTCCCGCGTGCTCCGGCGTATTTTGCCCCTTCGTCAGACTGACATCATTGACCACGATGAGTGAGTCGTGCGGGTGCGCCGCAAGATGATCGCCGTGATACTTCACGCCGGCCGCCACGATCGTCTGAAACAGCCAGTCCGTGCCGAAATTGTGATC
Organism: Chthoniobacteraceae bacterium; assembly: GCA_031411395.1. Lineage (GTDB taxonomy): Bacteria > Verrucomicrobiota > Verrucomicrobiia > Chthoniobacterales > Chthoniobacteraceae > Chthoniobacter. The sequence goes on along the minus strand of JANOAZ010000346.1, from coordinate 10,651 downwards.
GTCACCCGCTTGAAACAGCTTCATCCACCCCAAGTCCCCGGGCGATTCGCGAATCTCCTGCCAGCGCGGGCTGTTGGCCGCGTGCAGCCAAAGGTGAGTGTCGCGTCCGACATCGATACGTCCGTCCAGCCCCGAGCCGCTGCTGAGACCGCTTTTGACGCCTTGAAAGAGCCGGATCGTCCGAGTGAATTCGGCATTCACCGAATCCGATTCATTGAGCCAACTGAATCCGAGTTCGCGAAGCCGCACCCTCACGGCGCGTGCGTCGTTGCTGTGATTCGCGCCCTCGGCGCCGACGCTTCCCGACAATGAGTTCTCTGGCATAAGTTACGGGCCGACCGAGAATTCCTCTTCAAATTCCACGGGCTGAAAGCCGAGTTCTTTGGCCCTCGCTAGTGTTGCCTCGTCCACGGCCTCGCTTGGGGGAATGCCGTTGGCCTTCTGAAAAGCCACGGTCGCGTTATGCGTCTTGGTGCCGTAATCGGCGTCCGGCGTGCCTGGGTTGAAGCCTTTGGAAACAAGAAATTCCTGCCACGCTTCGATATCCGTCCCTTTCATCCGTCGTTTCATCGTCCGGAAAATCGGCGGCACGGTTTGAGGTTCGCCGGCCTGGATGGTTATCTTTTCAATTTCTGTCTCCACGCCACTGGTGCTTGTGGTGATGAAGCGCAAGATCACCTGCGTCTCATCGGCCTCAATGAGCATCGCCCCGTGTCTGGCACCCGCATTCTCTCCTAGGTCCGAATCGGGATAGCGCCGGACGCTGCCCGCGACCTTCGTGGTTTTCCATTCATCGTAGATCTCGGCGCCGCCCAAGCCGTTCACGAAATAGTGAAAGCCTCGCTTCACGATGTGCTCGTAGTTGTGTTCGTGTCCGGCGAGCACCGCCGTCGCGCCCCAGTCTTTGAAGGGCCACCACATCCCAGGATTCGAACCGTGCTCCGCGCCGGAGGAAAAGGGCGGGTGATGAAAGTAGACAAGTTTGATCGGCTCCTTCGCGGCCGCGAGCGCCGTCTTCAACCAGCGCCCCTGCCCGGTCGTGAACCGCCTCCCGTGGCCCTCGCGCGAGGTCGCACTGTTCAGCACGAAGAAGCGGACCGGACCGCGAGCGAACTCGTAATACCATTCCTGCGCCGGCGTCTGCGGGAGGGTAAAGAATCCAAGATAGTTACCTCCCCGGTCGTGACCTTCCACGTCGTGGTTGCCAAGGGTGGGCCAGAAGCGGTTGGTGGCGAGGTCCGACGTGATGTATTCACCGTAATACTTCCCCACATCGCGGCTCATGAAGTTACCGTCTTTGTTGGCATAGCTGTTGTCGCCGAGCGTGATGATGAAAGCGGGGGCCCATTTTTTCACCAGCTTCGACACCCGGTCTTCGGCATTGGAGTCCGATCCAAAGTCACCGATGGCCGCAAAGCGCACCGCCTCGCCGAAAGCGGAGCCCGCCACCGCCAGGAGCGCCGCCGCTTGCAGCGCACGCTTCAGTCCTGGCCAGGATCGCAGCGTCTTCATGCGCGCACTGAAGGAATCCACGGCAGGTGATCAAACGTCGAAAGATCCTCCAGCGGGCCGAATTTTTCGAATAACGCCTCCCATGCATCCGGGGTTTGCTCGGTCGTTCCGACTGCTTTCTGCAAGGCGGCCTTCGAGATGTCGCCCCACAGGCCGTCCAGTTCCACTTCGCTCAGGAGGAAGTTGCCGTGCAGAAGATACTTCTGCCATTGCAGCGCCTGGTCCATCACCAGCGAGCTTTTGAACAGCCTCTCCGGCGGTAACTGGATATGCGGCAGATCCTGTTGGTCGGGCGGCCAGTCGCCACCCCACTCGAACTCAAACGCCTTCGCGCCCTTGCCGATCTCCTTCTCCTGCGGCCCGGCCTTCAGTTCCTTCCCATTGGGCTGAATAAGGATTATATCCACCGCGGTCGCCGGTAGGAAATTGTGGCGGCTCTTTTTCTTAAAGCCGTCCTTGCCCGTAAACGTCGTGCCGACCTTTACTCAACTGCCGTTCTTGAAGACACGGCCCTTTTTGAAGATTTCAAACTGTTCATTGGGCGTCCGATGGATGCCCTGCGAACTGGTGTCCGCTTTCCACTTGTCCGGCAGCGCCGCAGTGACCGTTGTCAGAATGCGCGGCAGCGCCGAGTGCAGCAGAGGGTGGAGGAAAAGGTGGTTGCTTTGATGATTGGCCATGGGTGCGATCGGATGAGTCGTCAGGAATGCCGCGCGGTGGTGGCGTCACGCCCGCTGCAGGACAAAACCGGGCGCCGCCTCGCCGGGCCACAGTTCGTAGGTGAGGGTCTGGTTGTCCTCGCCGCCATGGCGCGGGCTCGAAGGCACGCCGATGGCGCGGGCGGCAGCGATGCTCAGTTCGCCTACCTTGTTCGTCGGGCCCATATCAGCCACCACGCAGTCCACCGATTGGCCGCCCCGGGTCACGCGCGCCTTGCAGCCGCGCACGATGCCCTTCGTCTTTTGCACAATGAGCGGCGGGACGACGATATACGGCACCGTCTCTGAATCGACGTAGGCAGTGGGATCGTCGGCCGCCTTGTCGGGATGGCGATACCACGTCATCGAGGCGATGAGTCCGCCGGGGAAAACTTTCGGCTGGTTGTTGCTGCCGAGGATGATGACCGACCGGCCCCAGCCGACCTTGAAGACCACTTTGCCATCGGCACTGCGCTTCATGTCGCCATTGGCGAGCGCCTCCGTCCCCGAGTCGTCGGCCTTGTAGGCGACCGGCTCGCCGTTTTGACCGTTGGCGCCGTCGGCGTCGATATCGCCGTCGGCCTTGAAATGAACCCGCCGATCGTCGTCTTCACGGATGGTGCTGGAAAATCCTTCGTTGGTGATGGTTCCGAGTATTCTGGCCATTGTTTTTAGTGGATTGAGGTTTGTTTACGGGTGAGTCTCAGAGTGGGGATCGGCCTCGGGGAGTGAGGGGGTCTGGCTGCTGCTGTCGTTCGAAAATGAGTGCCATGGAATAGTTGGTTTTTGGTGAGGGTTCGTTGTGGTTTTCGTGCCGCCGGCTCACGTCGGCGGAAGATTCAGCGGGAAGATGTCGCCGATGACGGTCTCCTCCCCGACAGGCAAATGCGATGGACCAGGCGCGTCGTAGAGAATCAGCACGTCGTCTTTCGCGCCGGGCGGGAGGAGCGCCAAGCCCTCGGCGCGATTGCCTTTTTCTCCAGGTGGATTCGGATCCACTGCGAGCGGCACGGACTCAAGCACGCCCGGCGCCTGATCGAGGATGAGATCGACGCCCGCGGCCGTCTTCGCGCCGATCCAGCGATATACCGCCACCGGCCAATCGAGAGCCATTGTGGGACCAGCGAGAATCAGCAGATCGTCACCGCGGAAACAGAGGTCACGGACGCCGAGACCATCGAGTTGGAGAAAAATGCGGCGATGTGGCCGGCCATCGTCACCAATTGTTTCGAGCTTGAGCCGGCCTGCGTGGTTACCGCCCGCGCGCTCCGCCGTGACCTGCACTTCCAGCACCGCCGCCCAGCCGCGCAGCACCGGTCCGCGCAGGCCGATGAAGAGCCGCGCCACGCCCTTGTCCGTCGTCCCCGCGAAGGCCAGTCCTTCGATATCGAGCCCATTGTCCTTGCTGGGGATTCCCCGCAGATCCAGGTCGTCGCCTTTGTCGTTCTTGCCGAGTTGGCGCTGCACGAATCTCCCGAAATGTGGATCGTCCTGGAGCGCATGGTAGAGAGCGTTGCGAAACAACCCGGACTCCGCGCACTCGAGCTGCGCCGCGAATTTCGCGTCGGTAAATTCGCCCGTTGTCAGCAGTCGGCTGCCCGCGTCCTCCAAGTGCAGCGGCACGCGCGCGAGCACGTAGCGATTCTTGTCCGGCTCCACCGTGGCGAGCCGATCCAGATTCGGCAGGTCGCCCGGATCTTTGATCGCGTTCTTGCGCTTGAGGCTGTGCGAACCGATGAGCCAAAGGTGCCCGCTCGCCGGGTCCCAATCCATCCCTTCGAGATCGATCTCGGTTTTCTTCCCCGGAAGATCGAGGACCGCAGCGAGCGACGAAGGCGCCGCAGCTTCCCAAGTCTTTCCCTCGTCGCCCGTCCGCAAGCGTACGATGCCCTGCCCTTCATCCGCCCCCACCCACATATCGCCGCCGACGAAAGCGAGCGCGGAAAGCTGCGTGTAAAAGTCCGGCTGGCCGCCGGGAAAGTGAAGTCGTGTCTGGCTCATGGATTGGTTTGGTTAGGGATTGAAACGTACAACCCAGCGGTCGAAGGGCGCCCAAGCCGCCGCCGCGACCTGCGCCTGCGTGAGCAGATCCGTCATTTCGTCGTCGCGATCCCGCGAGCCGGGGAAAGCGATGTGCAGCACGCCCGGCGCGTATCGCGACATCTCGCCCGCGGTGAATCCGCCGCTGGCCGGCGAGGAATTCATCTCGTCCGGCCAGTCCATGCTGAGCAGCTTCGCCATTTTCACCGAGCCCTCGCCGACTTTGCGCCGCGGGCCGAAATCCCCGTAGATAAAGGCCGCCGCGGAGCCGCGCCCAAAGAAGGCGACGCCGAGATCGCCCAGGCCGAAGCCGAGGTCGGCGAAATCCGGAAAGTTCGCGGAGGGAAGCGGGATGACAGCGAAGGAATAGATGAGCGCATTCAGCGCGTTCGCCGTCGAGGCGGCGTGGCCGTCGTGGTAATGCAGCGAGGTGTTCGGATCATACTCGTCGTCACCGGGCTGCTGCCCGCCGCTGCCGTCGCCATCGACCGTGAATTTCGTCGCATACGACACCGCCCCGGGTCCATCGCCCGCCGCCGCGTAACGCCGCAGCGTCCCGTCGTAGAGCCCGGTGTATCGGTCGAATTCGGTATCGACTTCGCCGGTGGCGATCGCGTCATCCCCCGGATAGCGCGGGTCCCACGTCCATCCACCGGGGAAGGCTGCGGCAGCGAGCGCCGCCGCCGCGAGCTGCTGGTCGGGAGCCGCGGGGCGCGCTCCGCGGCGACGTTTCGCTGGCGCCGCGAAGCCCTTCTTTCCCGCCGCTGGGCGTGCAGGTGCTTTCGTCGGCGGTTTCACTTTCGCTGACGCTTTCGTGGTCACGCACCGCCTCGAGGGCGCGGTCTTTTTCTTCCCTTCCGCCGAGAGCGGCTTTTTAGGAGCTTTGCGAGATTTCATGGTTGGGTGCGGTTTGCTGGGAATTGTGGTCCGCCGCAGTTACCAATCAGCGTTCTGGCCGCGGCAATCGATGTGGACGAAGGTGTTGTATTCGCCGATGCCGCCGCGCCACGTGAAGTGCGTCGCGCCGTTGCTTTCCTCGATGTCGAGCCCGTCGAGATCGAAAGGCGCATGCTCCTGGCGGAACTGCAAACCTACCCGCGGGATGCGAAAGCGGAGGCCGCGCAGCTCCCGGGCTCGATCCGCCAGGTCGGCGATGCTCGTGGCGCTCGTGTAGAAATCCAGCGCGCGGAAATCCATGTGCTGTGAACGGCTCGCGGCGCCGTCGAGCTGCGCATTGTATTCGGGATTGCGGTAGGTGCTGGTGAGATTAATCGCCCCGCCGAGGCGATGCCGCAGCTCATCGAGCACCGTGATGGTCGGCGCGATATTGTGCCAAAACTCCGCGGGCGGAAAGCTGTTGCGCACGCCGTTGATGATCCGGTCCGTGCCGATCAAAAGCTCCGCCGCGCTGAAGTGCCGAAGCTGCAGGCTCTGCACGAACGCGGTAAACTCCTCCTGGGAGTCGCGTTCCGCCGGGGCGGCGGCACTCGCCGCGCTCGCGCGCTTCGCCTTCCGGCGCAGCGGCTTGCTTTGCGGCGCCGCGAAGAACCGATCCGCGCGTTGCTCCGCCGCCGGCGGCAGGATGAGCTTCCTCAGCAGATCGCCTTCAAGATCGAGGTTTGGATTGGTCTCATTGCAATCGATCCCATCACCGCCGTGGCACTCGTCCGCGTATTGCCACAGCAGCACCGGGCAAGGCAGTTCGACACGCGGCGCGACGATGTCGTCGTCCCACTCCAGTAACTCCGCACACCCTCGCCGACGCCAGCGCGCGATCCAGGCGCCACCGCACGGCACGCCGCCGCCGGCTTCATCGGCGACCGACTGCCACGTGACGTCGTCGCCTTGCGGTCCATACACGCAGGGGATCAGCGCCACCTCGCCGTCGGTGAAGTCCGCACTATGCGAGATGACCGTCTCAGCCCAGCCACGCCAATAGCGCCGGGCCAGGGAGTTCGGCGGTCCTTCCACATCGAGAAAATAGAAAAACTCGCCGCCCTCCGAGCGCAGGTAATCGCGCCCAAAAGTGCGGATGAGAGCCTCGACATTGCCCCGCGCGTCCGCAATCCCCTCGGCCTCGGAGCCATCCACTCGCGTCGTCTGCCGCGCGATCGGCAGGACGCGGATGTTCTTATCCCGCAGCCGCGTCCCTTCGCGGTCATGCTGATACTGCACCGGGTCGGTGTTGCCGAAGCGCTTGAAGTATCGGCCCCACAGCAAGGGCGTTTCGCCGAAGAGATCTTCGGCCAGTTCGATGAGATTTCGACCGTCGATGCGGTGGGTCACCAGCGTGGAGCTATCCGCTCCGGGTTTTCCTTTGGGCATATCAGTTTCAGGATTAGGAATCTGAGGGGATGAGGAAGCGGAGCGCCGCCTCAGCGCAACGTCCACGGTTTGTAGTAGTCGAGAAGGATCAAGTCACCCGGCCGACCGAGCGCCACCCACTGGCTCCGGACAGCGGTCATGTCGGTGCCGAGTCCATAATAAAAGCCGTCGCTGAGCGGACGCGCGAAATCATCCTGATGCGTCGGCTGGATAACGCGCGGCCGGGTGCGCCGGAGCATCGCAGGAAATATTTCACGCGACTCCTTGAGCGACACGCCGAGCAACGCCAGATCGACCGGTGCCACGGACGCCGGCGGCAACAGTTCGCGGCTGCCGGAACTGATGAAAATCCGCTTGCCGTCCATTTCGATGAGATAGGTGAGCGTTTCGCCGGCCTTCCAATCCCAGATATGGCTAAGGGATCGAGGCTCCTCGCGACGCGTGCCGTCGTAGAGATGCATACCAAGCAGCCGCGCGTGATCACCGGTAAACGCCGTAATGCGAAGACCTCCGCTACCCACAGGGTGGCCCGGCTGCGGCACGATCATCCGCGTCCGAGGAAGACCGGCAGCCGAGGCTTGATAGAAGCCGGTGGGCGAGAGGATGACCTTCGCACCAGTCCGGCGCGCGACTTCGGGAACATCGAACAGGTGATCCACGTGCGCATGCGTGACGATGATGTAATCCGCTCTGGCCGGCAGTCTTCCGAACCCCTTGGCGATACGCTGCCGATCGGGCGCAATTCGTTTCCCCAGCGCCACCTGGAGCAATGGTCCAACACGCGAGAAGTAGGGATCGACCAGCACCGATCCGTCGCGCGATTGGAGTAGAAAGCTATTCGTTCCGAAGTAAGTCACGCGCACTCCGCGAGGGGGGGGCTGCGCTGGCACTTGGGCCGGAGCTAACGGGCGATCTGCACGCAGCAAATCCACGTGCTGACGGAAACCGGGTTGCGCGCAGCCGGCGAAGATTACGGCGACCGTGGAAAACGCGAGGACGAGGGCGGGATTGCTCATGGGTGGAGGTCGGAGGTGACTGGAAAGCGTCGACTAGGGATCTTCTTCGTCAGGATCTCGGGTAAATCGAAACTCGCCTGGCGGCGGTTTAATGACCGCCATCGCCGCCGCCGGAGCGACGCCAGGAGGCGGGGGTTGCTGTGCCTGCCGAAAGTTTTGAATTCCCACTCCGAGCTGCAGGGAAAAATCGAGCGTCTTGGAACCCGTATCGAAGGCGGTGTTAGGCGGAAGGTTGCGAAACCAACGCAGCTTCGCCTGCTCTGTGGCGGTGCCCGGTGGTGTCATATTCGACGCCGCGGGGAGCTGCGCCGTGGAATGGCAGCTCAGGCAGGAGGAAACCGGATTGTCCACCGGCCCGTTGCCGCGCCCGGCCCAGCCGAGAATGCGCGGCGGATTCGTCCCCTGCGGCGGGTTGCTGCGGTATTTCACGACTGGTGATTCTGCGTCCACCCACGATTCCACGGGCTTTTGCCCGGCGTTGAACAGCGTCTGGGTCAACGTCGGATCATTGCCCCACTGCACGGTCAGTGGACGGAGCTTCTTCCACGGATCGGAACCGGGCAGCGCGGCATCGTAATGAAAAGTCCCGAAAACCCAGCCGCCGCACGAAGATCGTTTATCGCGAATAGCGATATCAATCTGCAAGAGCCGAACCCTGGTCGCTTTGATGACGTCGGGATCCGCGCTGCGGTCGATGTCCGCAAACCATTCCGGCGCACCGGCCAAATAAGGAACTGCAGAAGCCGGTGCGGTCGTAAAGAGCAGTTTGAAAGACACCGTGCCCTCGGGAAAGGCGACTCCATCCACGTGGGAGCCTGAGGATTTTTCCACACCTGCCCGAGCGTGTAACCGCCGAGTTCGTTGTAAAAACCGACGGCAAAATTGCGGGCAGGTTGGGTCTGCGTCCCCGCCAATTCAAAAGCGCGGGAGCCGCGCTCGCGGGTGAGACCGTGGACAAACTCGCGCTGGTTTTGCCCCACATGCAGCCACGGCGCATGAAACCACGGTCGCGTCGGGTTGTTTTGCGGCACGAAATCCGCGTCGATGTTCCCTTCGAAGCAATAGTTCAAAACCGCCGTCGCGTATTCGGCCGGCTGCGTTTTGAAATCGATCGCCTCCCAAGGGTAGACCTGCGCCGTTGGTTGATTGGGAGGATAGTTCTGGCTGAGCGAGAACTTCGGCCCCGTCCAACTTTGCGGCGGGGCATAGCCGACATCCGGGAATTGTTGGGCAATCGCGGAGGCGAGGCCGAGCGCGTAAATGAGCAGATAAGCGATGTGTCGGTTCATGGGATTTGGGAGAAACAAACGAAGGATTATTGCTCGCCACCGTGAAGTTTAAGAACTGACCTACGCACCTTGCCTTTATGGGAGAACGGTTGTCCATCGTAAATGGGTGAAACTCCCCACTAGATGGGGGTAAAAATTACCCAACCTTTCCCGTAACACTGAGATGTAAGCGAGCCGCGGCCGCTGGAGACTACTCCCGCTTTACTGCCGTCCGATCTTCCTTGGACCCTGTCGAAAGTGAGAACGGCAATTCATCGTCGGCGTTCGTCTAAGCGTGTGACCGGGATGGTAAATTAAACATCTTGTAGCGCCTTTAGCGTGAACCAAGGCTCATGCACGTGAGGGCCAACACAGACCACCGAAGCTGCGCACAGCGTTTCCCCCATCTTCCCCCACAAACTACAGAGTAAATTCTGGTTCAAAAGGAGCGGTGCGCCTATTTGTGACAGAATTACCAGCTGATTTTTCTGCAATTTACAGAGTAAAAAGGTGGAGGCGAGGGGAGTTGAAGCCCGCTCAGACCGATACAAACCGCTCTATTTGATGCGGTGCATCAGAGTAAATTGATTTTTGGCATCATACAGTGGGGTTTGGTTGGGCGAGTTTTGTCACAGATTGTCACACGAGTTTGGCGTTGAAATCGCGCGTTTCGCGAAATGCGCAAACGGACGTTCCGCCGGGGCGAGAACATCGCGCTCGATCGCGCGCGCCGCTGCGTCGAGCACATCGTCAAAAAGCGCGCCAAGCTCGCTGCCAGCGAGCGGGCTGCGTTTGAACGCGCAACCCCGCCCGCCGTTGATCGGGCAAAGCAACGCGACATCGAAGGAGGCTGGCTGTGATTGCATTCAGCGCGATGCTTGCCGATTGGCTCGGGCGGGAGGGCGGCAAGGCGTTCCCGCGCAAGCGGCATCTGGAGCAGCTCGTCGCAGCGTTGAAGCAGCCGCCCACGAGCGGTCCCGGCACGCACAATTCGGTTCAAAGCCCGCTCGCATGAGTTCGGCCAGAAGCTCCGCGCATGGAGAAGGGCGTGCGGCCTGCGCCATGCTTGGCCTGCCGCGCGACCAAGGGCTGATCTGCCGCTACGAACGCGGCGAAGCCAGCCCGCGACGAGAGCGAATGCTGCGCATCCTTGCCATCATCGCCGGAACGGAGGTGCAGCCGTGAGAATCATCACCAAACACGGTTACGACTTCGGTGAGGTGTCGTCGGCGATGCAGAAAGCGGTACGCCGTGCCGACACCCGGCTGGCTGGGTATTGGGCGCTGGAGCTGTGGCACAGCGGCTACGGCAACTACGTCTGGAAGCGGCTGCTCACCGTGAGCGCCGAAGACGTTTGGGGCCTGATTACCACCGAGATCAAAGCGCTGCACGACAGCTACGTGTTCGTGAACAAGACCGTGCCAGCGAAGCAGCCCAAGGGTCGCATCTTCATCTCGAAAGCCGTGATCCTGCTCTGCGCGGCGCGAAAGAGCCGCGATGCCGACCACTTGCAGAACTTCGTGTATGACGCGCTCGCCGAGATCGGCGCCGACAAACTCGCCACCGAGCTTCTGAAAGCCGGGAAGGAGACAGTGCCCGACTACGCGTCGACTGCCACACACTGAAGGGAAAGCGAAAGGGCAAGACGAAGGCGGAATTCTTCCGCGAGGAGCAGCGTGCGTTGAAGCCATTCCAGCCCGGTCTATTCGATCACTTGCCCGAATAGTGACGGCACAGCGTAGCGACACGAACGCTAGGTGTGATTGTCTGTGCGCACAGACAATTTGATCGG
>JANOAZ010000345.1:0-45324 GCA_031411395.1 Chthoniobacteraceae bacterium | reverse complement strand
CCGGGCACGTCGTTGCAAGAGTCGATCCGGCTCGGCACGGAAGCGACCCGGGAGCTGCTGAAGAATCCGCACATCCGCACCGTCTCGCAGGAGGCCGGACGCGCCGAGAATGGCGAGGACACCTGGGGCGCTTACCTCAGTGAATTCCATGTCGAATTGGCTCCGCTGGAGGGCGAGGAGGCGGAGTTCGTCGGCTCTGAAATCCGCGATGCGCTGAGCAAATTCACCGGCGCTTCGTTCTCGGTGATGCCCTTCCTCGCCGAGCGAATGGAAGAGACCGTCTCCGGCGCGACCGCCGAGGTGGTGGTGAAGATTTTCGGCGACGACCTCGATGTGCTCGATGAGAAGGGCGAGGAGCTGCGCCGGCTGATGATGAGCCTCCCCGGCGCGAGTGACACGCAGGTTGAGTCGCAGCCGGGCGCGCCGGAAATCGTCGTGCGGCTGCGCCCGGAGCGGCTGCTGCAATACGGCTTCCAGGCCGGCCAGGTGCTTGACACCGTGCAGACCGCCTACCAGGGCACGCCGGTCGCGCAGACTTATCACGGCAACCGCGTCACCGATGTCGCGGTGATCCTCGCCGAAGCGGAGCGCAAGAATGCGCCGAGCGTCGCGTCGCTCATGCTCGCGAACGCCGAGGGAGCGCGATTTCGGCTCGATCAACTCGCCGATGTCTTCGTCGCGACCGGCCGCAATCTTATCGTCCACGACGGCGCGCAGCGGCGGCAGCAAGTCACCTGCAACGTCGCGGGCCGCGACGTGGCCTCATTCGTCGCCGAACTGCGGCGCAAGATGGAATCGCAGCTCGAATTTCCCGCGGGCACCTATGCCGTCATCACCGGCTCGGCGGAAGCACAGGCGAAGGCCCGGCAGGAACTGCTCGTTCATTCCGCCATCGCCGGCGTGGCCATCGTGCTGCTCCTCGCGATCGTTTTTCAAAGCGGACGCAATCTTCTCCTCGTGCTCGTCAATCTGCCGTTCGCACTCGTCGGCGGCGTGCTCGCCGTCTTCGGCACCGGCGGCCTGCTCTCGGTCGGCTCGCTCGTCGGCTTCGTCACGCTTTTCGGCATCACCATGCGCAACTCGATCATGATGATCTCGCATTTCGAGCACCTGGTCGCCGACGAAGGACTCACTTGGAGCCGCGAAACTGCGTTGCGTGGTGCGCGCGAGCGCCTCGTGCCGATTCTCATGACGGCGCTCGTCACCGGCCTCGGTCTGCTCCCGCTCGCCATCGGCACCGGCGAGCCCGGCCGCGAAATCGAAGGCCCGATGGCCATCGTCATCCTCGGCGGTCTGCTTTCCTCCACCGCTCTCAACCTCCTCGTCCTGCCGACGCTCGCGCTCCGCTTCGCCCGCTTCGCCGCGAAGGCTGATGAAACCTAATGCGCCAGGTCTCGGAACTCCTCTCGCGCGGTCTTGCCGCTGCGAAAGCGCGCCCGCTTTTCCTCGCCGCATTTTTTTTCGCGGTGCTCGTGCCGTTCGTCCTCTTCGGCGAACTCGCGGAGGAGATCCTCGAAGGTCATGGCCTGCCCTTCGATGAGCCGATCCTGCGATGGTTTCACGCGCAAGCGACGCCAGCGCGCGATCGTTTCGTCGTAGCGATCACAACGCTCGGCGGGCCGGTGCCGATGGTCATATGCGAGGTCGTCGTCGTCGCTGCGCTTTTCCTCTGGCGAAAGCGCCGAGAGGCGAAATTTCTCGCCATCGCGGGCGGCGGGGCCGCGCTGCTCAACGTCTGCGCCAAGCTGGTCTTCAGCCGGCAAAGGCCGCAACTCTGGGAAACAATCGTCACGGAAAAAAGCTTCTCGTTTCCGAGCGGCCACTCGATCGGCAGCATGAGCTTCGCCGCCGCGCTGACTCTGCTCGCGTGTCCCACGCGCTGGCGCTGGCCCGTCGCCATCGGCGCGCTGTCATTCGCCATCACGATCGGCCTCACGCGCCTCTACCTCGGCGTCCACTATCCCTCCGACGTAGCCGCTGGCTGGTGCGCCGCGCTCGTGTGGGTCGGCGGAGTTTACACGATTCAGCGTTGGCGCGGGCGACGCTCACGCGGTGAAGAAAGGGCCGCGGATTAAACGGAGCATGGAGACACCTGATCCATTGTCGCCCGAGCGTGGTTCCGTCTGCTTCTCCGTCGTCATCCCATTCTTCAATGAAGAAGAAGCCGCGCCGGCCTTGCTCGCCGAGTTGCGCCCGGTGATTGAGGGACTCTGCTCCGCCGAGGTGCTGCTCATTGATGACGGCAGCCGCGACGGCACCGGGCGCGTGCTGGAAGAGGTAGCGGCGGCGTGGCCGGCGGTGCGCGTCTTCCGCTTCGCGCAGAATCAGGGGCAAGGCCCGGCGCTGTTCTTCGGCATCCGTCAAGCGCGGGGCGCGGCCATCGCGCTGCTCGATGGAGATGGGCAGAACGATCCCGCCGATCTTCCCGCGCTCATTGCCGCGCTCGACGACGCGGATTTCGTCACCGGCATCCGGGCGAATCGCCAGGACTCGACGCTGCGCCGCTGGATGTCCCGCTTTGCCAACGCCGTGCGTTCGCGCGTGCTGCGGGACGGGGTGCGCGACACCGGCTGCGGGCTGAAAGTCTTTCGCCGCGAAGTGCGCGAGGCCTTTGTGCCGCTGCGCACGCTCTATTCCTTTCTGCCGGCGATGGCGCGCGCGGCTGGTTTCCGCATCGCGGAACGTGCCGTGGCGCATCGGCCGCGCACGCGCGGCACCTCGAAATACGGTCTGTGGGTGATGCTCTGGCGTCCCTTGATCGATATGCTCGGCATGGCGTGGTTCATCCGTCGGCGCGGCGCTTCGCCCGCGCGAATCGCGCTGCTCGGCAAGGAGGCTGCGCGATGAAGGCAAAGGCCGTGGATTGGGCGCGCCGCTGGGGTTGGGCGGTGGCGGTGGTCGCGTGTTACTTCGCTTTCCTCGACCGCGGGCTGAACGAACCCGATGAAGGCCGCTATGCGGAAATCGGCCGCGAGATGGCTCTCGATGGCGATTGGTTCACGCCGCATCTCAACGGCATCCCGCACTTCCAAAAGCCGCCGCTGCTCTACTGGCTCACGTCGCTCTCGATCAAAGCCTTTGGCGCTCACGCCTGGGTCGCGCGGCTGCCCGCGGTGCTTGCGGCACTTGGCACGCTGATGCTCACCGGCTGGATTGCCAAAATGCTGCTCGGCGCACAGAGCCAGCGGCCCGCGATGCTGGCGCTGGCGTCGTGCGCGGGCTTCTTCGCGCTCGCGCGGCTGCTCACGCCGGACATGCTGCTGACGTTCTGGATCACGGCGGCGCTCGCGTGCGTGGTGCGCCGGCAGCGGGACGGAAGCGAGGCATGGGGCTGGGCCTTCTTTGCCGCGATGGGCCTCGGCTTCATGACCAAAGGCCCGATGGCGCTCGTGGTGCCGCTCTCCGCAACGCTGGCGATGCGCGCTGCGACTCCGCGCGAACGCCGGCCATCGCTGCCGTGGATCGGTGGGCTGGCGCTCGCGCTTGCGCTCGGGCTGTGGTGGTTTGTCGCGCACAGCCTGCACAACAGAAAGCTGTTCGACTACTTCGCCGGTTATGAACTGATGCAGCGATTCGCTTCCGGTGCGCACGGCCGGAGCAAGCCGTGGTGGTTCTTTCTCGCGGTGCTGCCCGTTGCATTCCTTCCGTGGACGGCCTGGCTGCCCGTGCTCGCTCGCGATCTGTGGCGCCGCTGGCGACGCAAGGAACCGCTCGGCGAGCGCGCCGCGCTGCTGCTCGGCTGGACGGTGCCGCCGTTCATCATCCTCTCTTTCAGTGGATCGAAGCTGCCGACTTACATCCTGCCGCTGCTCCCAGCGCTGGCACTCGGCGTGGCGGCGTGGTGGCGCGCGCATCCGCGGCGCACGGTGGCGCTGCACTGGATGGCCGCGGCGATGCTTGCTTTCTACGTTGTGCTCGGCGGCTTGGTCGAACCGGTAAATACGTTGTTTCGACAACAAGCCGACACGCGCGAACTCGCCGAACTCGCAATGGCGCAGCCCGACTTCGCAACGGCGAGCTTGTTTGCCGCGCGCGTGCGCGCCCACGGCTTCACCTTCGCCACGGGCCGGCTGCTCAGCGTGACGAAAGGCGAAGCTGACCTCATGCTCAAACCGACGCCCGAGCAGCGAGCCCGCGTCTTCAAAAGCAGCGCCGCTCTCGAGCAAGCGATGGCCGCGCTCCCCGCCGCTTACGGCCTGGCGCGGCGCGGTGATGTGCCCTTGGTCTTCCCGCCGGAGCGGTGGCGGGTCGTCGGCACACACGGCGACTTCGTGCTCCTTGGCCGGACGACTGATCGGTAAGCTATTTCCACGTCTTTCATGCGCCTGCTCACCACTTCCATCGTCCTGGCCGTTGTGTTCTGCATTCCGTTCCTCATTTGGGGCGACCAATTCATGCAGTGGTTCACGGGTGACGCGGCGATCCAGTGGATTCGCGGCTGGGGCGCGTGGGGCTGGCTCGCCGTCATCGGCTTGCTCGTGTCGGATTTGTTTCTCCCGATCCCTGCCACGCCCGTGATGTCGGCGGCGGGCTACCTCTACGGCACGCTCATTGGTGGGCTGGTCAACGCGGCAGGCTCGTTTGCGGCCGGCATGGCGGGCTATGGTTTGTGCCGCGCTTTCGGACGCAACATCGCGCTGCGTCTCACCGGAGAAAAGGAATTGGCGAAACATCAGACGCTGTTTCGGAGCAGCGGCCCGTGGCTCGTCGCTGCCTCACGCTGGTTGCCGCTGCTCCCGGAAGTGATCTCCTGTCTCGCCGGGCTCACGCGGATGCCGCTGCGCGTTTTCGTCGTCTCCCTCGCGTGCGGCGCGATCCCGATGGGTTTCGTCTATGCTGCCATCGGCGCGGCCGGGCAGGACCACCCGAAACTCGCCCTCCTGTTGAGCGCGCTGGTGCCGCCGGTCTTGTGGCTCGCCGTGCGTCCGTGGCTACGAATCCGGATCACTCCATGAAGCTCTTCTCTCACTCTCTGCCACTCGTGCTGGCCGCGGGGCTGGCGGGCTGCGCAACCTACAAGGCAAAGCCGCTTTCGGCTGTCAGCACCGCGGCGGATTTTCGCTCGCGGGAGCTGAGCGATCCGGGCCTGCTGAGTTACGTCGCGGCGCATCACCGTGGCGCGCGGACGGGCGCGTGGGATCTGCCGATGCTCACGCTCGTGGCGTTCTATTTTCATCCCGATCTCGACGTGGCGCGGGCGAAGCTCCGGCTGGCGGAGGCCGCCGTCCGCACGGCAGGCGCGCGGCCGAATCCGAGCGTCGGCTTTCGTGTGGATCGCAATCTGCCGGTGCTTCCGGGAGTGAGCCCGTGGATTTACCAGCCGACGCTCGACCTGCCGATCGAGACCGCGGGCAAGCGCCGGCAACGCATCTCGCAAGCCGGGCATCTCACGGAAGCGGAGCGCATGGCTTTTGCCGGGACAGCGTGGACGGTGCGGAGTCGATTGCGCAGCCGGCTCATCGAGCATCTGCTGGCGCGGGAGGAACTCGAATCGCTGCAAGGGGAGGAAGCGAGCCGCGCGGAAAGTGCGACCATGGCAGAGACGCGGGCTGCCGCGGGCGATCTGAGCCGCGAGCTGGCGAGCGTCGCGCGGATCGATCTCAATCGCGTGCGCCAGCTCCGGCAGGCTGCAGAGGGCAAGGTGGAGGAAACGCGGATCGCGCTGGCAGCGGGCGTGGGTGTGCCAACCTCCGCGCTAACCGGCGTGCACGTCGTTTCCCCGCAACTCGCGTCGCCGCCGACCGGCCGGGCCGCGTCGCGCGCAGCGGTGCAAAGTCAGGCGCTGCTCAACCGCCTCGATATTCGCCGCGGCCTCGCCGAATACGCCGCCACGGAAGCGGCGCTGCGCCTGGAGATCGCGAAGCAATACCCCGATTTTCAGCTCACGCCCGGCTATCGCTGGACGGATTCGCAACAGCGCTGGCGCCTCGGCGTTTCCATCGAGCTGCCGGTCTTCGATCAAAACCAAGGGCCGATCGCGGAGGCGCGCGCCCGCCGCGAGTTGGCGGGGGCGAGCTTCCTGGCGATGCAAGCCTCGGTCATCGCGGAAGTCGAAGGGGCGCTCGCGCGCTACCGCTCGGCGCTGCAAGGTTACGCGCTGGCCGGCGAAATTCTCGGCTCCGTGAAGGAGCGGGAGAAAAAGGCGGAGCAAGCCTTCGCCCTGGGGGACATCGATCAAGCCGCGGTGAGCGTCACGCGGCTCGAAACGGCGACAGCGCGGCGCGATCAGCTCACGGCTCTGCGCGCGGTGCAGACTGCGCTCGGGGCGCTCGAAGACGCCATGCAAAGGCCGCTCGATGGCCCGCCCACGCCGCCTCCCGTCGAGCGGCCGGCCAACGATTCCCGAGGACCGCATCGATGAAGAAACTTTCCCGAATTCTCGGCCGACTCCTGCCTCTCGTGCTGGTCGCCGGGGTCACGGCGTGGCTGTTTTTCTTCCCGCATGGTGGGACGGAGCCGCCCGCCAAAGCGAAAGACAAAGGCCCCACATCGGTGACGACGGTGACGGTCGCGCGCGGCGATCTCACCGAGACGTATCAGACCGTGGGTGCCGCCGCTGGTGCGTCGGAGGTGAAGATCACGGCGCACTTCGAAGGCGTGCTCCAGGAAGTCTCGGCGCGGGCTGGCGCGATGGTGAAAAAAGGGGAGACGCTGGCGGTGCTCGATGAGCGCCTGCTGGATGCCGAGCGGGCGCAAGCCGAGGCGGCCTTGCAGCGCTCGAACGAAGAACTCGATCGCGCCCGGCAGCTCGCCACGACGGGCCTCGCGGATCGCAAGCGCGTCGAGATGGCCATTGCGCAACAGCGCACGGACCAGGCCGCCGCCCAGCGCGTGCAGGCGCAGATTGCCGCGAGCCGTTTCCCGAGTCCGCTCGATGGCCTGGTCACGGCAGACTTCGTGGAGCCCGGCGATGCCGTGCGCAGCGGCCTGCATCTTTTCACCGTCACCGATGTCGCCCGGCTCGTCGTCGCGGTGAAAGTGCCGGAGGAAATCGCCGCGCGGCTTCAGCCCGGCGCGGCGGCGCGGCTGCAAGTGGTGGCGCGCGGCGGCGAGGAAATGCCGGCGCGCGTCGCGCAAATCTTTCCCGGCTCGGACCCGGTGTCGCATCAGACCACCGTGGAGCTGGATGCAGGCGGGGCCTTCCCGCGGCTCCAGCCCGGATACATGGTCAAGATCCAGCTCACTCTCGCCACGCGGGAGAAAGTTTTGACGCTCGACCGCCGCGTCTTTCCCGAGCTGCCCGCCGATGGCAAAGTGAAGGCGTTCGTGGTGAAAGGCGCGGACCGCGTGGAGATGCGGAAGGTGCAGCTCGGCCTCGCGGTGGAGGACAAGGTGGAAGTGCTCCAGGGGCTGGAAGAGGGCGAGCGCGTCGTCTTGCGCGGCGGCGAGAAACTCAAAGACGGCGCGGCGGTGCAAATCGCCGACCCGCCGCCGTCTCCCCTGGCAACTCCGTGACCGCCATGCCGCGCCGCACTTTGCCCCAGCTCTGCTCGGAGCGTCCGCTCGGCACGCTCGCCCTCATCGCGGTCGTGCTCGTCGCCGGCTGGCTCGCCTTTCAGCGGCTCCCGATCAGCCTCATGCCGGACATCGTCTATCCGATGGTCCGCGTGCAAGTGGCCGCCGGGCAGACCCCGCCGGAAGTTATGCTCCAGCGCGTGACGCGCATCCTCGAGCAGGAGCTGACGCAGGCCGAAGGCATCGAGCTGATCGAATCCGCGACGCAGCAGGGCCAGACGCAAATCACCATTTCCTTTGACCCGAGCCGCGACGTGGACGCCGCGCTGCGCGACACCGCCACCTGGGTGGACCGTGCAAAAGGCAAGCTGCCCGATGATCTTGAGCCGCCGATCCTCTTCAAATTCGACCCGCAGAATCTGCCGGTGATGGAGTTCGCACTCAGCTCGTCCGCGCTCGATCCGGCGGCGCTGCGGCAGCTTGGGGAGCACGATCTGGCCTACCGCTTCGTCGGCGTGCCGGGCGTCTCGGCAGTCCGCGCGGCGGGCGGGCGCGTGCGCGAGGTGCAGGTGCGCGTTGATCCGCTCAAGCTCCGCGGTTTCGGCCTCACCCTCGCGGACCTCGCGAGCGCGCTGAAGTCGGAGAATCTGCAGGCGCCGGCGGGCCGCATCGACGCCGCGGGCAAGGAACTCGCCGGCCAGGTGCTCTCGCTTTTCGGCAGCGCCGCGGAAATCGCCGAGCTGCGACTGCCGCTGCCCGCGGCGGGCGGCACGGTGCGCGTGGCCGATGTGGCCACGGTGCTCGATACCCATCGCGAGCAGCGCCTCATCGTCAGCGTCAACGGTGAGGAGGCGGTGAAGCTCAGCGTCTTCAAAGCGCCGCAAGCCAACTCGGTGGAAGTTGCCGCCGCGGTGCGCGCGCGGCTCAAAGAACTGCGCGAGGCGCGCGCCATCCCGGCCGGCGTGAACCTCGAAATCACCGCCGACGAATCGATCTACATCCAAAACAGCATCGCCGGCGCGCAGCACGCGCTTTACGTCGCGATGGCGCTCGTCACCCTCGTGGTGCTCCTGTTCCTCGGCGATTGGAAGTTCACGCTCCTCAGCCTGTCGGTGCTCCCGGTCGGGCTGCTCGGCACGGTGCTGCTGATGAAGAGCTTCGGCCTGAGCCTGAATCTCATGTCCATCGGCGGGCTGATCATGGGCGTCACGCTGATGGTCGATTACGGCATCGTGCTGCTGGAAAACATCGCGCGCCACTGGGCGGCGGGCGCGCGCCGGGGAGAAGCCGTGAGCACGGCGGCGCGGGAGGTCTCCGGCGCGCTCCTCGCCTCGCTCGCGGCGCTCATCGCCGCGGTCACACCGTTCCTTTTTCTCGGCGGCATCTCGCTCCTCTTTTTCAAGGAATTCATCCTCACGATCATCTTCGCAACGAGCGCCGGTCTGCTCGCGGCCTTCGCGCTCATCCCGGCGCTCTGGCCCGCCGTGAGCCGCTTCATCAGCCACGAAGCGCCGGAGGGAAAAGTCATGCGCGCGACGAGTGCCGGCTACCGGCGCGTGCTCGATGGCTGTCTCGCGCAGCCGCGCTGGGCCGTGGCCGCGGCGGCGCTGGTGCTCGCGGGCGGCGTGTGGGGGATGTTGCAACTCGGCTATGTCTTCCTGCCGGAGATTGATGACGGCCGCGTCACCGTGACGGTGCAGGGCGAGCCGGGCACGCTGCTGAGCGAGCTCCTTCCGCAGATCGAGGCGGTCGAGGCGCTCGCCGCGCGGCAAAAAGAAGTCGCGCTCGTGGACGCGACGACCGGCGGCAGAATCGGCCAGACCGTGCAGGAAATCCCCGCGCAAGCCGAGCTGCTCATCCAGCTGGTGCCCAAGGCGCAGCGCGCCCTGGGTGTGAACGAATGGATCGCGGGTTTCGACAAACAGCTCCGTGGGAGCAACCTCGTAGGGGTGAAAGTCCGCGCGAAAAAGGCGCGCATCCGCGCGATCCGCACCTTCAAGGGACAAGCGGCTTCGGGCGATTTCGACGTGGTGGTGAACATCGAGGGACAGGACCCCGCGACGCTGGGCGAGCTCGGCGGCAAAGTGCGCGAGCAGCTCGCGGGCATCGCCGGACTCAACGATCTCACGAGCACGCTCGTGCTCACGCAGCCACTCGTAAATTTCCAGCTCGACCGCCGCCGCGCGGAAGCCTTCGGCATTTCCCCGAGCGCCGTAGCCGAGGCCATCGCCGCCGCGATCAGTGGCGCCGTCCCCTCGCGCCTCCTGGAAGCCGGTCTCTACCACGACATCCGCGTGATGAACGACCGCCGGAGTTTGCATGGGCATTTGCTGGATCTTGCCGCGATGCCCCTGCGCCGCCTCGACAATGGCGACATGCTGCTGCTCGGGCAGGTCGCCGAGTTGCGGATGGACAAAGGCCCGCTCGCCATCGACCGCGTGAATCAGGCCACCGTGAACATGGTCAATGGCACCGTGCGCGGGCGCACGCTGGGCGAAGTCGCCGCCGACGTGCGCGCCGCGATGGGAACGATGACGCTGCCGGCCGGCTACACCGTCTCCTACGGCGGGCGCATGGCGACGCTCGACAGCGGCGGGGAAGGAATGGGCCGCGTCGGCCTGCTCGCGCTCTTCCTCATCGTCGTCGTGCTCGCGGTGCAATACGAGTCGCTGCTCAATCCGCTGCTCATCGTCGGCGTGCTCCCGGTCGGCCTCGGCGGCTCCGTGCTCGCGCTTTGGATCGCCGGCGCGCCGCTTTCCACCACCGTCATCATTGGGTTCATCCTGCTCGTCGGCATCGCCGCGAACAACGCCATCGTCCTCGTCGCCTACATCGAGCAACTCCGCGCCCAGGGCCGCCCGCTGCGCGAGGCGATCCGCGAAGGCGCGACCGCGCGCCTCCGGCCGAAGCTGATGACCGCGGCCGTGGCCATCGCCGGGCTCGCCCCGCTCGCCACCGGCTCGCAGGAAGGCGGCGAGATTCTCCAGCCGCTCGCCCTCGCCGTCATCGGCGGGATGCCGCTCTCGCTCCTCGCGACGCTCCTCATCCTCCCCACCGCCTACTTCGCCATCCACCGCCGCCGCGAACGCGCGTTCGTCACGGCATCCGCCTCGCCCCATTTCGCCGCGCCCCTTTCCACCTAAACCCACCACCACAAACACACCATGATCCCGCAACTCCTCCGCACCGCGCTCGTCTGCTTACTCACCCTCGCCGCCGCCACTGCCGCGCCCGCCGCCGGCAGCCTCGAAGCTCAGGTCAACGCGCTGATTCAAGCCGTCGCCAAGTCCGATGCGACCTTCATCCGCAACGGCGACGCGCACACGGGCGCCGGAGCTGCCAAGCACATGCGAGCGAAATACGAGCACTTCAAAGACGAGATCAAAACGACTGACGACTTCATCCGGCTCGCGGGAACGAAGAGCCTCCTGAGCGGCAAACCGTATCTCGTCAAAACTAAGGACGGCAAAGAGCAGCGGCTCGACGCCTGGCTCCGCGCGGTGCTCGCCAGCCGGAGCGCGAAGCAATGAAACAGGGGGCATTCGATGCCACCCTGTTGGTGCGAAAACAAAGCCAAGAGGCACCACACGCGTGAAAGAGGGCTGCTTGACCGCTGACGAGAAATCTCGTTTCCTCGCTGCACGGCAATGGATTCCTGCCGGACTCGCGCACGCGGGTCGAACCGCCGAGGTGCTGAACCCCAGGCTGATGATTCCTACTTTCAAAGTAGGATCATGCCCACGCTCACAACCTATCTCGCAATCATGCTCGGCGGCGCGTTCGGCACTGGCCTTCGCCTGTGGCTCGCCGCACTGCTCGCGATGAAATACGGCGAGACCTTTCCCGTGGGAACGCTCGCGGTGAATGTGCTCGGCAGTTTCGTCATCAGCTTTTTCGCGGGGCTCGCCGGGCCGGATGGACCGTTCCTGGTATCGCCGCTCACGCGGCAGGTGGTGATGATCGGTGTGCTGGGTGGCTTCACCACGTTTTCCTCGTTCAGCTTTCAGACACTGAATCTGCTCAACGACAGCCAGTGGGCACGCGCCTCGGCGAATGTCGGCCTTTCTTTCACCCTCTGCATGCTGGCCGTGTGGCTCGGTCAGATCGCGGCGCAAGCTCTCACCCGTCGCTGACCATGCACCCCGAATCGCCCCATGAACCCTTCTCTCAGAACGCCCATTGAGGGCACGCTGCTGCGCATCTTCATCGGTGATGCGGACCGCTTTGAGGGACGCCCGCTTTACGAAGCGATTGTGCTGAAGGCGCGCGAACAGCATCTCGCTGGCGCGACCGTGCTCAAGAGCCCGATGGGTTTTGGCAAGAACAGCCGCTTGCACACGGCGAAAATTCTCCAGCTCTCGACCGATCTGCCGATGATTATCGAGATCGTGGACGTGCCGGAGAAGATCGAAGCCTTCCTGCCGGTGCTCGGCGAGATGATGGATGGCGGGCTGGTGACAATGGAGAAAGTGCAGGTCATCCACTACGAATCGCACAATGGAAAGTCGAAGGCATGAGCGTGGCGCGCCGCATCCCGAAAGCGGTCATCGCCCTCGGGGTGGTGAGTTTCCTCACCGATCTCTCCAGCGAGATGATTTACCCGCTGCTGCCGATCTTTCTCGCGACAGTGCTCGGCGCGGGTGCGGTGACGCTCGGGCTGATCGAAGGCGTTGCCGAGTCCACGGCCTCGCTGCTGAAAGTAGCGTCCGGCATCTGGACCGATCGCACGCAAAAGCGGAAACCGCTGATCGTCGCCGGCTACACACTTTCCGGGTTCATGCGACCGCTCATCGGACTCGCCACGGCGTGGCCGGCTGTGCTCGCGCTGCGCTTTGCCGATCGCGTCGGGAAAGGGCTGCGCACCTCACCGCGCGATGCGCTCATCGCGGACGTGACGGACGCCAGCGTGCGAGGCGCCGCTTACGGTTTTCATCGCTCGATGGACCACGCCGGCGCGGTGGTTGGCCCGCTCGTCGCTGCGCTATTGCTCAACGCTGCAGGCTTGCCGCTCCGGCAAGTTTTCCTCCTCGCCGCGGTCCCGGCGGCACTCGTGCTCGTCGTCCTTTTGTTCTTCGTCAAAGAACCTGCAATTCATCGCGCAGATGCTCCCGCTGTGCCCAAGCTCCGGGCGTCTTGGAGTGCATTGGGCGGAGACTATCGGCGTCTGCTGGTGGCCGTGCTCGTCTTCACGCTCGGCAATTCGACCGACGCTTTCCTTTTGCTGCGGCTCAATGGCGCGGGCGTTCCCGCGGCCTGGATTGCCGTGCTCTGGTCGGCCCATCACCTGGTGAAAATGGCGGCTACTTACTTCGGAGGCCGACTCACAGATCGCCTCGGCCCGCGCTCGATGATCGTCACCGGCTGGATTTTCTACGCCGCGATCTACCTCGCGTTCGGCTGGCTGGATTCCGCTCCTTTCCTCATCGGCATCTTCCTCGCCAACGGCATCTACTTCGGACTCGTGGAACCCGCCGAACGCGCGTGGGTTGCGAGCCTCGTGCCGCCACATCTGCGCGGCACCGCCTTCGGCTGGTATCACTGCGCCATCGGCCTCGCCACACTGCCTGCCAGCCTGCTCTTCGGTCTGCTCTGGCAGCAATGGGGAACTGAGGTCGCCTTCACCACAGGCGCGCTGCTCGCCGCCACCGCAGCGCTGCTCCTGTTGGTGGTGCGCGGCAAGGTCGAACCACCGGATTCGTAGTCGCACGCGCCGATTGGTTGCGGGGGCCGGACTCGAACCGACGACCTCCAGCGCATGAGGCTGGCGAGCTGCCGCTGCTCTACCCCGCGATTTTCGGGGCCGGTTACTTCCAGCCCGCTCGCCGGAGAGCGCGTGTCAAAAGGAACTCCGCGCGCCGCTGCATCTTCTTTCCCTGGATGTTGATGGCCGACTGGATGCGCCGGTCGTAGGCGTCCACATTCGTCACGTATTTCACGGCATTCGTGAGGATGATGCGGAAAACGCGGAAGGTGTTGATGACAGCGGCCGAGCTTCGCGCGCTGCCGTGGCGTGCGACCCACGCGGGTAGCTTCACGCCGAGCTTCTGTGCGCCTGCATTCCAGCCGGCGGCGAGCTCACCGACTCGCTTGAGCAGGTCGCGTTTGAGGGCGCGCAGTGCCGATGCGTCCACCGGATACGGGCTCTTGAGGTTGCGCGGATTGATGCGGCCGCTCCGCGGATCGCGCAGGCGTTTGTGGATCTCCGCCGGGTCGGCCAGTTTTACGCCTTTGCGTCGCGCCGCTGCGACCATCACGCGGGCGAGATCGGCGATGATGGCGCCCTCGCCCGCCTTCTTCGCTGCGCTGCCGCGCTTGCCTTTCGATGCCGGCGGCGTGATGGCGACGACTTCCTTCACGAATCCACGCGCGGCTTCCTCGACGAGTTCACGCCGGGACTTCTTCACCTGCGGTGCCAGCGCCTTGATGCCGCGCTGAACGGGCTTCAGATCAAAACGCAGGCGTCCGTTAATTGGGCCTCCAGTTCGTCAGCAGTGTTTCGAGTTGGTGCGTGGCGGGCGGAGCGACTGGCACCGTCCAGACATCATGAGCCCGCAGCGCGCAGTGTTGGTATTGCAGGAGTCGCGCGAGCGGCAGTTCCCAAAAGATGAAGTGCTCCGACCAACCGGTTTCTCGCGCCAGTGTGAAGACGAAGCTCGCCGTCCACACCGGCTCAATCAGTTTGGGGGCGGGGTTGCTTCCTTTTTGCTGCCGCTGGGCCGGTGGACTACCTCGATCTGCGCGGCCTCGATGGCGGTGAGGTTGTTCTCGAGCTGTGCCATCGCCGTGAACATAGCCGTCACCGGCAGCTCCAGCTCGAAGGGGAGGAGATACTCGTCCTCAAACGCCTGGCGGTCTTCACGCGCAAGCTTCGCCGCCTTCTTCACCACGTCGAGCGGCTGCGATTGGATGAATAGGAACGTGGTGAGTTGCCGCTGCTTGTCGTCGGCGGAAAGTGCTTCGACCTGCTCTTTGTCACCGCCCACGACCATTGTGAGGCCGAGCGCCCGACAGATCGTGAGTGTGCCCGCCGAGAACGGACGCAGCGTGATCCCGCCTGCCTCGGTCGCTGGCGTGATGAACGTGTCGATGTTGGTCTGGGTGCGTTCTTCGGTGTTCATTTTTCGAGGGCGGTGAGGAGTTCCTGACGGCGTTCAGGTGTGGCGTCGAAGGGCACGAGCGCGAACCGCTGGCCTTTGCGGATCAGCGCTACCGGAGCCAGTCGCCCGATTTCCGCCGCGAGCAGCCCCGCGTTGCGGAAGGCGGTCGTGATGTAGGCGAACGGGTGTTCGACGTTTTGCGTCGTCCACACCGGATCGTGCCACGCCTCGATGAGCTTCCGCGCGTCGTGCTGGCCGCAGATGCTCTTGGCCTTGAGCGTCCACGTTACCAGCCGACGTTCCGCGCCTTCGACCAACTCGCGCGTTTCGAGATACGGGCAATCGTTATCGAGAGGGATGCCGATGGCGGTGAGCGCGGCCACGAGCCGCAGGAGATTGAGCGCGTCCGCGTCGGTCTTCACTTCGGCGCGCAGGATGCAGAGTTGGTCGCCTTTTCGCATAAATCAGTTCACGGCCTCCGCCGTCGGGTAGTGTTTGAAGCTGTATTCCCAGCCGTCGAAGTCCTCGTTGTTCTCGTTCTGCTTCACGTTCGTGATGACCGTGACGCCGCCGTTGGGCAGACCGCTCACGCCCGGATCGCCAACGCCAGGCACGACGGCGAGCGCGCCGTGGCCCTTGACCGAGCCCTCAGTCATTTTCCGATATGGCTTAACGCGAGCGATCTCGCCGTCGCTGCCGGGCAATTCTTTAACCTGCACGCTGTCGTCGGTTTCGACCGAGTCGATGAGCGTGCCCTGATGGCGGCTGATGCCGAATTTTACGTCGTTGGCGGGCATGCCGCTTCAGCGATGTCAAAACTCACGCCGGACCGAAACCGAAGCGGTAGCGCAGCTTCGTTGCGAAACGAGCCTCGCCCGCCGTGGGCTCAGTGCCGAGCGGCGCGTAGCCGTAGATGTGGAGTCGCGCTGTGGCGTTGAGTGCTGCGATCACCGCCGCGCGAGTCGCCAGCGCCGAGCGCGCCGCTTCCACCCGTTCACCGTGCGCAGCCGCGGTCGTGTCGTGCGCCTCACTTTCCAAGATGATCCCGACCTCGCCTCGGAAAGCGGTGTCTGAGCCGGCGAGTGGTTCCGACGTGGTGCTGACGGTCAGCGACGGCAACTTGTGATCCGCGCCATCCTGCCCGGTGTAACCATGAAGCGCAGCCAGCGCCGGCACGGCCTTCAAGTGAGTGAGCAACAGCTCGTCGAGTGTGTGATCGAGCATGACGTCAGTCTTCCGGTTCAACGACGAGCACGATCATCGGAAACTGCGGATGGTCGGTGACGCGCGTGATGCGGTAGGTCGCGCCCTGGAACTCCAGCGTTTCACCCAGCTTCGGCCGATCCGCGCCAAGCTCCGAGCGCAGCACCTTCATCGTGCAATCACCCTTCGCCTCGAAGCCGCCGAGCCCGAGATCTTGGCTCAGCGGATTATCGGAGACGAGCGCGTGAAGCGTTCGCCGCTTCCAGACAATTTCCTCGCCCGTGGCGGCGAGAACCTCGGCGAGCGCGGCGGCTTTTTCATCATGCAGCGACATGTTGCCGCGCGCATGTCAAAGTGCCGAGCATCCGGTAATGATGACGATCGCATTTGATGAAACTGGGAATTCCGGCGGGGATCTGACCAATGCGGAGCAACCCGTTTTTTGTCTTGGCTCGGTCAACCTCGACTCCGAACAGCTAAGCGAGGTGACTGAGGCACTTCGTTTGGTAAAGGCGCCGGAGTGGAAGTTTGCGAAGGTTAAGAAGACACCAGCCCAACTCCGCGCCTTAACCGAGTTACTGGAACGTTCGTGGATCACCAGCGAAGTGGTGAAAGTTTATCCGATTCACAAACGATTCATGGTCGTAACGAAGTTCGTCGATCTGCTCCATGAGCCGCTTGCGAGAGAGAACGGCATTGATCTCTACCAAAGAGGGGGAGCCTTGGCGATGGCAAACCGGTTGGTGACGACGCTGCCAGTGTTCCTCGGGGAAACCAGATTTGCTCGATTTCCTGCAGTGCTTCGTTGATTGCGTCCGCACAGGTGGCGATCGAGAACTTCGCCTTTTCGAATCAGAGCTGGAGAAGATTCGTGATTTCCTAATGAAGAAGCATCCCGGCCCAGTAGCCGATTCGTTTGCTCCCGCTATTCTTGGCTGTCGACGGAAAGACCTCTGGATAGACCATCGCGATCCCGACGAACTCGATCCTTTGGTCCCGGCATATTTTGTTCTCGTCCTTAAATGGAGCGATTCCCTCAGTGGAAGCTTCGCTGTTCTTGCAGATGAGTCGAAGGCAGTCGCAAGACAGCGTGAGCATTTGATGAGACTGGCGGACCCTTCCATCAAACCGCAGTTGATCCCGATTACCGGCGGCGAATATGCCTCATATCCCCTCAAGGTAACCCGAGATTGTGACGACTTGCTCGCAAGGGTCTAAAGAGGTGCAATTTGCAGACTTGGTCTGTGGAGCTGCGAACCACGTCTTGATCGCAATCGCCTCGCACAAGCCACTCGACGACATTCAGCAGCGGCTACGAGATGTTTTCTTCGGGAAGCCACTCTTTGTCGGTGCGATGTGGCCTTCACGTGAGGTGACTCCTGAAGGCGTTGAGGCTGTTCACGTAGTCGGTGAAACAGCCGTTGGTTTCGCGGTTCGCGTGCTCGGTGGGCACCGCCCTTCGCCGCCATAACGATCCCCGAAACAACCTGGACGAAAACCGTGGTGCGGACGGGAGCTTAACACGAAAAGCCCCGCTGCCGTTTCCAGCAGCGGGGCTCACGCAACCACCGAAGTTGTCTGTCGCCTACGGCTTCACAATGCGCTTGAGGCCGGCGGGGATGGCGACCTTGAAGCCGTAGAGGCACTCGACGGTGACGAAGATGCGGTTGCTGCTCGTCTCGGTGTAGCGCAGGTAGCCGAAGGTCAGACCCGTGTCCGGGTCGGTCACGGCACCGGCTTCGTCGTAGTCGGCGACAGGCATGAGATAGCGCATTGCCACCGCGAGGCAGCTCGGGTGAGCAGCGAAGCCAACGAGCTTCTCGCCATTCTCGGGCAGGATCGCAGTCTCGAAGACATCGAAGCCGGCGAGGCGACGGATCAGGCCCTCGACCACACCGGGCTGGGCGATCGGCGTCATGAAGCTCTTCGCCACGATGTCGTCGCCGAGCAGGTTGGTGAAGTAGGCGCCATCGAGCACGAGAGCGCGGTCGCTGACGGGCATCTTGGCCACGGCGCACGCCTCGCGGACGGCGAGCACCTTCTTGTAATTGAAGGTCGCAGCGGCGAGCGCGTCGATGGCGGGCGCCCCGTAGTTGGCGTTCGTGATTTCGCTGAAGATGTCCTGGAGAACATCCTGCGCGAGTTGCTTCACGGCGCTGCCGACGAGGGTTTCGAGCACGTTAAGTGCGGTCTCCGCGGCCTCACGGGCGGTGACGTGGACGGTCTTGAACTTGTGCCGGTTGAGCTGCACCGGGACGACATCGATGGTGCCGTCCGCGGCGTTAGTGTAGCTGCCCGCGAAGTCGCTCGCCGGCGACGGAGCGCCCACGACCGGCACGCGCACGGTGTCGAGTTTGTCCGCCGGCTCCGGCGAAAAGTTCGTGGAAAAGGCGCGCATCGGCAGCAACGCAGCCATGAACGGCTGGAGCGCGTTCTGCGCGACTTTGATGTCTTTGACGTTGGTCAGGGTGTTGGGCATTGGAGTGGTTAGTTACTTGGCGTTGAGGATGAGAGTGCGCTGTTCGGCGGTGAGGGAGCGCCAGAAGGCCGTTTGTTCCGTCGGATCGGTAATGGCCTTGAACTTCTCGACCAGCGTCGCGGCCTGCGTGTCGCCGCGCGGCGTGACCGGGAGAGGCTCTGTGCTGGCCGCGCCGTAACGCTCGGCGGCGATGCGCTCGGCCGACTTGGCGTTCGCTTTGAGCGTTTCGACTTCCGCGTTCAACGCGACGATCCGCTCCTTCGCCTTGCCGAGTTCCTCGGCGGCGGTGGCGGCGGAAGTGAGCGATTGCTTCGCCGTGGCGAGGTCGCGGGTAAGCTGGTCGCGTTGTTCGCTCACCTCGCCACTCGCGAGCGTGAGGGTTTCCTTGTCCTTGATCAGCGCCGCGACCTCCTGGCGGTAGCGTTCGTGCTGATGGCCGGCCTCCGTGAGCAGCGAGGTGCTGGCGGTGGCGTCGCTCTCGAGCTGCGTGATGCGCGCGAGGGCTTCTTCAAGCTGTTCGTCGATGGTCTTCATTTGCTTCGCCTCCGCGTGTCAACGGACGTGGCGTTCGCGCAGCTTCATCAGCGCCTCCGCCCGGCTGCCTACGACGCCGGACGTGAGCGAGTTGTAGGAGGCTTTGCGTCCGCTGAAGCACTGGCCTTCCATCACGTCAGGCGTGATCCGCCGCCCACGCGCGAGCACGGCCGCTTTGAAGTCGGCATACGTTTCGTCGATCTGCGCCTGAAGCCACGCGCGCTGCTCGTCGGTGAGTGAAGTGCCGGCGACGCCGATGCTCTTAAACTTGCCGGCGGCGAAGAGTTCGACCTTCAGCCCTGCCTGCTCGAAGGCCTTGCTCTCATCGAGCATCGGCATGAGCACGCCGATGGAGCCGACCCGCGCGCTCGGCGTGCCGAAGATGGCGTCGGCTTGCGAAGCGATCCAGTAGGCCGCGCTGCACATTTGCCCGTCGGTGAAGGCGTAAGTGTATTTCGCCTTCGACACTTCTGCGACAAGCGCGGCCAGCTCCGGCGTGCCGTTGACCGTGCCGCCAGGCGAATCAATGTCCAGAAAGACGGCCTGCACGTCAGCGCGGTCCCGCGCGCCTTCGAGAGCCTCGCTCACGGCCTCCATATCCGTCGCGCCGAGAAACAGCCGCTCGAAAAAGCCCGGTCGCTTCATCAACGCACCATGCACGGTGACGATGCCGACCCCGTTCTCGACGCTCAGCAGCTCAGGCTCAGGCGGCTGCGGCGTATCGTCGCGGAAGAGCTCGGTGCGGCCGAGCGCGTGGAGCATTGCGGCGTGAGCCTCCGGGGTGATGAGCCACGGTTGATAGTGCAGGGCGTGAAGCATGGGCGTCATGCCCCGCCGCCGCTGTCAAAGGGGCGCACTCTCGTTGCGCAACGAAGGTCAGCCCGGCTGACGCACGCCCGTCAGCGTCGGCGGGTCTTCTTGCTCGCCAACGGCGGGCGTGGCCTCGATGCCGCCACTCGGCTTCCACAGCATATCGATTGGCACGCGGTATTTATCCGCCAGGTCGAGCAGCGCGCGGGCGTTCTGCGCGCGGATTTCCATTTCCTCGGCGAAGTCCATGCCTTGCTCCGCGAAGTGTTCGCTCAACGTCTTCAGGCCCATCTCCACATCAGCGCGATTTTGCTGCGCTTCGCGCCCGGCATCCACCGTGATGCGGCGCGGCGTGGTGAAGGCCACCTTAGTCCAGTCCTCCTGCTCGGGCAGTTGCCGCGTCGCGATGGCATCGCCGATGACGAAGAGCCACACCGGCTTGATGAACCGCTCGATGAGGATGAGCTGCCGATATGAGAAGCGGCGATCAGCCTTAGCCACAACGAGCCGAACACCCGCACCACCGACCTTGCTGGAGTCCGCCGCGAACTCGTATGGGATGTGTCCAAGCGCCGAGTCGCGGCGGAGATGTTCGAGGAATCCCGTAAATGTGGGACTTGGTCGGTTCGGCTGAAAACTGTCGAGTGATTCGCCGATCTTCAACGCGACAAGTTTCCCGCCGATAATTCTCTGGAGCGCAGCCGGCTCGCTTGGCTTGTCCGCGTCGCCATTAGCAGGTTTGCCGAGCGAGAAGTCGCCGTCTTCATCAAGTTCGCCGCGCTCTGTCTTGAGCACCCGCGCCACGTCGGCGTTGTCTTTGACCGCGTGTTTTTCCAGCGCGAGCAGCTCCATTTCATCGAGCAGATGATTGGTCGAGTGCTGCAACGTCGGTGCATTCCGCACGCCGCTCGCGCTCTCTGGCTCGAAGACGTGGAGCACGATCCCCGCGGGCAGGTTGCAGAAGTTTCCATCGTCGAGCTGCACGCGATAGAAGCTCGGTGCGCCGTAGGCATCGAAGCCGATGCCATCCTCGGTGTCGTTGCGGTCGCAGTCATTGATGCGGTGCGATTCAATGAGCTGAAGACGCGGCGCGCGGTCCGCGTTGCGCGTCTTGTGGATGAAGTATTCGCCATCCACATCCATCCCGCGGCAGACGAGCGCTTGGCACTCCGCAAAGCAAAAGCGGTTCGTCACCTCGCACCGCGCCGTCCACCGCGCGAAGTATTCCTCCGCGGCCTTGTTCCACGTTGTGCTCGGGGAGAGCGCCTGCGGCTTGATGCCGTCGCCGGTCGAATAGATCGCCATGTTGCCGACCAGCTCACGCACGAAGCCCGAGTTCCTGTGCAGATAGCGCGAGCGCCGCACCAACTCGCGCCGCGTGCCAGGCAGTAGATCGAGCTTCGCATCGCGCGGAGCGGCGCCAGGCACGCGCCCTCGCCGCGGCGATGGATTGGCGGATTCATACGGCGACATCCACGCCTTCGGGACGAGCCGACTGATGATGACGCGCAACGGATTCATTTCGGCAGATACCCGGCGACCTCGCTCGTCGCGACGCGATGCGACCTCCCATAGATTTGCGGCGCAATCTT
Organism: Chthoniobacteraceae bacterium; assembly: GCA_031411395.1. GTDB lineage: Bacteria > Verrucomicrobiota > Verrucomicrobiia > Chthoniobacterales > Chthoniobacteraceae > Chthoniobacter. Next base: position 24,154 of record JANOAZ010000345.1, on the reverse strand, counting down.
TCGCAGCGCGCGCTGACACGCCTCAATGATGGCGTGAATCTCATCGACCCGCCGCTTCTGCACGCTCGAACCTGATTCCGACCACGCCGCGAGCGTGCGCTTCAACTCGGTCTTTTGAGCCGCGAGGATTTCCTCCACCTCTACACGCGTGAATCCAATGGAATAGTCGGGCGTGGACGCCATGCGCCACGGCGACTGTCAACAGTGGCTCCTTAGAACACGATATTCGTGCGGATGCCGAGAATCAGCGCGTTGTCGCTATCCTTAGTGCCACCCGGCTGGATGACATACTGCGCGTGCGGTTGAATCCAAAGCCACGGCGCTGCTTGGTAGCGATAGACGAGTTCGATGGTGGCCTCGAAGTCCGGGCGGCTGTTGGACGTGCCGTCTGCTTTGTTCGCCGCGTCCACGGCATTGGCGACGCGGTCGCTGAGGCTGATGAAAGCGACGCCTAAGCCGAGCGCGTCTTTGTCGCGGCCCGGGACTGCGCCGCGATAGTGCAGCCCGCCTTCCAGCGAAAAGCGGATGAGGTTTCGGTTGGGCGGCATCCAGACGGCGTGCGCGAAGGCACCCAAGCCCTGAACCTCAGTGCCGGGCTCGCGCCAGATTTCCTGCTCGATGTTGGCGTAGATCGCGTAATTCGCACCGCGATTACGCGACTCGGCCGGCGCGAGTGACGAGCCGAGATCGGAAAGAGTGACGTCGTAAATGTCCGCGAAATCGTCGGTGTGATAGACGAAGCCCGCTTCGTAACTCCCAGCGAGGCCGCGCGCCGCCTTGACCGGCGCGGCGTGAACGCCGAGGGGCCGGTCGTCAGCGCTCGTGCGCGTGGCCGAGAGTTCCTCCTCCGGCACTTGGTTGAAGCGGTAGCTGATCTCGCCAACCAGCAGCGCACCTTCGTCGCGCCGGAGCGCCAAATGCGTGCCGTGGCGATTGAACTCCGTGGACGCCGCAGCATTCGGCGAAGGGTCGGGAGTCAGTCCCGGCGCGACGTTTCCATCGAAGACTGCGGCCTGAAACGCGAATCCCTTGATGGGCTCAACGCGCAGGCGAATGCCCGGCGTGGCATTCGGATAAACGGGCAGCGGCAGGTTCGCGCTGAATGCTTCCGGCGCGCCGAACCCGCTTTGGACAAACAAGCCACCGTAGGCGTCAAGCACCGCAAATTCCGAATCGAACGTGATTTGTCCGACGCGCAGCGAAAAGCGCTCGTTGAAGAAGTCCTGCTCGAACCACAGCTCGTAGAGCCGATACGTGTCGTAAGCCTCGATGTTGCTGAACGTGCCGATGTCTCCGACGTAGTTCGCCGAGCCATTCTCGCCGTGAGGGTAGAAGCCATTGACGTGGAAGTGCGCGCCTTTCCAGCCGACGAGCATTTCCAGATCGATGTCGGTCCCGAGATCCAAAATGCCGTTGTAAAGCACGCCGCGCTTAATGCCGCCGGAGGCGATGCCGATGCCGTCTGCCGCATACGTGAAGGTGAAGATGACGCCGCGATCCGCGAGCGTCGTGCGCAGCCCGCCCCAATTTCCCGTCGCGTATTCCTGCTCCCAAATTGACTCCGCCGTAGGTGTCAACGCGGGCAAAGCATCGCCCGCGCGCAGCTCCACGCTGGGGAGCGAGAGCAGCACGAGAATGACCGCCAGACTCGAAACAGCGCGGCGCATGTGCGTAAGACTGAATCATGCGCAGCAAGCGTAAGGGCATTCCAACTCAGAATAGCGATGAAGCGAGGTTGAGGCTCAACGCGAGGATCACGGTGTTGAAGCCAAAGGACAGCACGCTATGCCATAGCACGATGCGGCGGATGCGCCGTGAGGTGACTTGCACGTCGGAGACCTGGCACGTCATGCCGATGACGAAAGAGAAGTAGGCGAAATCGAGAAAGTCGGGCTGTTTCTCGCTCGGGAAAACCACGCCGACGCCGTGCGCTTTGTCCGGCGAGCCTTCGCTCGCGTGGTAGAAAACGTGCGTGTAGTGCAGCGCGAGCATCGTGTGCACGAGCAGCCACGAGGAGACGACGGTGAGGGCCGCGAGCGCGACGTGCCGCCCGGCTTCGCCGCCCGCCAATCCTTTGGCAGAGCCGAGAAGAACCCCGGCGCCGAACAGCCCAGCCACCGCGGCGATGACCACGCAGCAGCAGATCGCGGTGCGGCTGGAATCCTGCAAATGCGCCTCATGAACGCGTTTGCGGGCATCCGTGAAAAACATCCCCAGCCACGCCAGGCCGATCGAGCAGAGCGCGAACGCATCCCAAGCGACAATCACGCTCACCGGCAAGCGCAGCCACCGAACGGCGACGGCAAATGCCAGCGCCGCCACTACCAGGGCCACCGCGATGCGATGATGCGCGTCGAATTCAACGAAGCGGCGCAGGACGGCATTCATGGCTCAAATCATCGCGCGGCGCAGTTCATTGACTAAAGCTTTCCCTCAAATTCGATCAGCCGTTCCAGCGCTTCGACGAAGTCTTTGAAAGCCTCGGCCGGCAGCATGATCGTGTCGCGCCGTCCACCCACGTCTTCAGTGATCTTTAGGAATCGGCCGCGCTGATTCTCTTTGAGATCGAGGAAGAAAATCTTCCGCTCATTGGTGATCTTCTCGGAGGCGATGGGAGCGGAATGCATCCGCTCGCCGGGTGTGTCGTTCATGATGGTTTGTGGGTTGGGTTTGCTACTTGTGCGGGATGTTCAGATAGCCACGGGCGTCTGATTTGCGCTCGGCGAATCGCTTTTCCAGCGGCGCGAGGTAAAGCCTCGCATCAGTTTCACTCATCAATGCGCTGACGGCGCGGCAATACCTTAGCTCCTCGGTCCAGAGGGCTTCCCGCAGGGCATTGGTTTCCGCGCGCAACGCGACAGCCGTGGGCGAAGTTGCGTCATTCGTCGCGAGGTGCGCTTCAAAAAAATTTCGGCTCTCTTCCGCTTGTTTTTTGAGCTGGGGGTAAGTGCGCTCGTGCTCCTTCTTAAGTGCCTTGACCTGCTTCACCTGCGCGGGTTGCAGATGATATTTCCGCTCGAAGGCAGCGTCGTGTTTTGCGCTGTGCATCCAGATCCCGCCCACACTGGCGAGGAGCATGATCGCGAGAAATCCGAAGAGTTGCAGTTTGTCCTTGAGCCGCCAAACGGTGGGTGGCGCTTTGCCTCTCTCGGCGATCTTGGGGCGTTTGCTGGGCCGGCGCACGGCTAGGAAGCGGGCCGGGAGCGCAGGAGGCGCAGCGCGTTGGCGACGACCAGGAGCGTGGCGCCGGTGTCGGCCGCGATGGCGAGCCAGAGGCTCGTGTAGCCGAGCAGCGCGAGGACGAGGAAGACGGCTTTGATCGCGAGCGCGAAGGCGATGTTGAACTGAATGATGCGGACGGTGCGCCGGCCGAGGTGGATCGCTTCGGCGACTTGCCCCAGGTCGTCCTGCATGAGGGCCATGTCGGCGGTTTCGATCGCGGTGTCGGTGCCTGCGCCGCCCATCGCGATGCCGACGCTCGCCGCGGCCATCGCTGGGGCGTCGTTCACGCCGTCGCCGATCATTCCGACGTGTTGATGCGCTTTCATCAGCTCTCGGATGCGGGTGATTTTGTCATCGGGTAAAAGATCGCCGTGCGCTTCGTCGATGCCGGCTTGTCGCGCGATGGCATCGGCGGTGCGCTGGTTGTCGCCGCTCAGCATGACGATCTTTTCAAGGCCGGCCGCGTGCAGCGCCTTGATCGCGGCGGCAGCGTTCGGGCGGATGGCATCGCCAACGGCAAGGATGCCAAGCACCTCGCCTTTCTCGCCATCGTGCGGCTTGTGACCTACCACCGCGACCGATTGGCCTTCCTTTTCGATCTCGGCGAGGGCGCGCTCGACCTCCTCATTGCATACGCCGAGCTCGTGCGCAAAGCGGTGGTTGCCGACGAAGTATTCGTGGCCGTCGAGGTGTGCTTCAGCGCCGCGTCCGGTGCGCGACTGGTAGTCGGTGCTGCGGGCGTAGGTGATCTTCTTTTCCTCCGCGTAAGCCACGACAGCTCGCGCCATCGGATGCTCGGAGTGGGTGTCGATGGCAGCGGCCACACTCGTCACTTCGGTTTCGCTTTTGCCGTTGAAGGTGACGACGCGCTGCACGCGCGGCTTGCCCTCGGTAATCGTGCCCGTTTTATCGACGGCGAGCGCGCGCAGCTTGCCGACGCTTTCGAGGTGCGCGCCGCCTTTGATGAGCACGCCGCGGCGAGCCATCGCGGTGAGGCCGGAGACGATCGAGACGGGTGTGGAAATGACCAGAGCGCATGGACAGGCGATGACCAGGAGCACGAGAGCGCGATACGCCCACACGCCCCACGCACCGCCCATGAGCAGCGGTGGAATGAGGAAGACGAGCAGCGCGAGAACCATCACCGCGGGGGTGTAGTATTTCGCGAAGACATCAACGAAACGCTCGGCCGGCGCTTTCTCTGACTGCGCCTGTCCAACGAGCTGGATGATGCGTGCGAGCATCGTGTCGCCCGCAGCTTTGGTGACGCGCACTTCGAGCGCACCCTCGCCATTGATCGTGCCAGCGAAGACTTGGTCGCCGGGCTTCTTATCCACGGGCATCGACTCGCCGGTGATCGGCGCTTGGTTCACCGCCGAGTTGCCTGTCGTCACCGTGCCGTCGAGCGGGACGCGCGAGCCGGATTTAACCGCGACGATTTCTTCCGCCTTCACCTGGTCCACGGGCACCTCCACAAATGCGCCGCCGCGCTGCACGAGCGCGCTTTCGGGCGAAAGCTCGAGGAGCGATTCAATCGCTCGCCGCGCGCGCTGCACGCTGAAGGCTTCGAGCAGCTCGGAAAGGCCGAAGAGAAACGTGACTGCCGCGCCTTCGCTCCACTCGCCGATGATTGCCGCACCCGCGACGGCAACCGTCATCAGCAGATTCATGTCGAACGAGAAACGGCGAGCCGCAGCGAGTGCTTTGGGAAAAATGAACCAACCGCCCGCAACCGTCGCCGCCGCGAAAATCGCGATGCGCAATGCCTCCGGCCCGGCGTTTGTCCATTGCAGGACAAGCCCGAGCCCGGTGAGCGCACCCGAGATTCCCACGCTGATCGCGCGCTGCCGCTGCGCGTCCGAGCCGGAGCCAAACTTCTGCCCGCGTTCCGCGACCTGCGCTTCCATTCCGGTCGGCTTGATCGCCGCGATGAGCTTTTCCGCCGTGACGCTCTCGTTGTGCGTGACCGTGATTTTCGCTGCCATGAGGTTCGCCGCCACCGACCGCACTCCGTCGAGCGGCCCGAGCGTTTCGTTGAGCAGCTTCACCTCATCCGCGCAGTCCATCCCGCTCACCGCAAGGATCGTCTTGCGCTCGCCCCGCACTTCGGCATTCAGCACTGCGTGCGCTTCCTCCGCTCCGTCGTGACTGTGATTGTGTCCGTCGTGGTCGTGATGTTTTTCGCTCATAAAAGTGGCCGTGTAGTTTGCAGAGCGCAGGTCGAGAGCGGTGCGCCGTGATGGATGACCTGCACGCGCGCGCCGGGCGGAGGCAGCGGCAGACGCGCGGTGAACATGACGCGCGGGTCACCGCCGCCGCGGTGGCGGTGCGAGAGCATCGTGGAATTATATTTGTCCGAGGCGTGCGCGAGCGTCTTGCCGTCCGCCCCAATGAGCGGCACATCGACGTGCGCCCCGCGTCCCGGCGAGACGAGCGCGAGGCGCTGCACGTAACCGTAAACGAGCATCTGTCCACGGTCCGCCACAGCATGAGCATTCGTGATTTGCGCCGACCGCCCGGGGGCGATTTCGACCGGCGCGATGTGCGTGTGTTCGCGGCCTCCGAGCGCGAACGCGAAGTCAGTCAGCCCATCAACGTGCTGCGCCTTGCGGTTGAAATCGGAAGCGCATCCAGCGAGCAGCGCAACAGCCGCAAGAGCTGCGCTAACCAGGGCGAGCGCCCGCGCCGGATCGATGCGTTTTGTGCTCATGAGATTACCGGCGCGAGCGCGCGGAAGGCGCGGACGGGAGAAGGATGACGCGCGAGACAAACGGCTGGCCGAAGAACGGTGAGTGAACGGTCCCATCGGTTCGGGTGCCTTTGCTGAGCGCCGAGGCTTCGACAAAGCTGATTTCGCGAACGAAGCGCGTGCGCTTGTTCCAGACGTAAGCCTTGGTCTTCTCCTGGCGATCCGCACGAAAGATGAGCTGCCGTGCAGCGTGATCGACGTTTTCAACCGTGCCCGTGCGGCGCCGGCCGGTCGGGCTGTACGCCTCCGCATCCGCGCAGATTGCCACCGTGAGCAGCAGCGCCAGGCCGAGCTGTTTGCAGCGGTTAGCCATTGAAGGTGAGAGAGGAAGGAGCGCCGCCGCCGTCGGACGGCGGCGCTCGGTTGGTTTAGACCGCGGGCTCCTGGGCGTGCGCTTCGCACGCCGCGGCGCAGCGCTCGCAGGCTTCTTTGCAGCGCCGGCAATGGTCGTGGTGATCCGCGTGTTTGCCGCACTCCTCCGCGCAGGCGCGGCAGAGATGAGCGCAGACGCGGGCGAAGTCCGCATGGTGCTTCGAGCTGCGCGCCATCGCGTTTAGCGTGGCGGTGCAGATGTCGGAGCAGTCGAGGCAGAGCAGCGCGCAATCCGCCATTTGCTCGCCGTGGCGGATGTCCGCCGCGGCGCATTCCTGACAGGCGTGAATGCACTCTTCGCAGGCTTCAATGGCCCCCTGCATGTGTGGGTTTCTGGATTCTTCGGGCATGGCGAGAAGTGGTTAAGTGCGGACCGCTTACTACTTCTTCTTCTCGTCCTTCTTGTCCTCATCCGCGTGCGCGCAGACACAGGCGTATTCGGCATATTTGCAGGTCGGGCACTTTTCGAGGTTCAGGTTGAACTTCTCATAGACTGCCTTCGCCTTCGCATCGGCCTTGATGCTGACGGAGACCGGGTAGTCATTGCCTTCGGGGAGCACGTTGCTGGAGACGAGCTTTCCGCCGTCTTCTTTGAATTCCAGCTTCGTCGGCTTGCTGCGATCGCCCGCGGTGACGGCGATGACCTGGCCGCTCAGCTTGGCGGGCTTGAGGTCCTCGGTCAGCGCGGTGATTTCGACTTTGCGATCTTTGGTGACGAAGAACTCCAGATGGGGTTCGACCGCGGTGATGACCATTCCGCCATTCGGGCCGGCGGTTTTCTTTTCGTGTTTGTGGTCGTGCTTATCTTTCTCCGCAGCGAAGGCGGGGACGGCGAGCGCGAGGGCGGTGAGGAGGTTGAGGGCGATGGATTTCATCTGGTATTTGCGGTTTTGTTTTTGTTTTTGGTTCGGAAATTGTGAGCCGCCGTAGTGTCCAAACCGGCACCACGGCGGAGATGGATTTCAGTGCGCGGCGCCGGCTTCGCGCTCGACGGCGTTTTGCGCGGCTTTGCGGCCGAAGGTGTAGAAAACGGTGGGCGTGACCCCGAGGCCGAGGAGCGTGCTGGTGATGAGTCCGCCGACGATGACGACGGCGACCGGGTGCAGGATTTCCTTGCCGGGTTGATCGGCGGCGAGGACGAGCGGGATGAGGCCGATGCCCGCGGCGAGCGCGGTCATGAGCACGGGCACGAGCCGTTCCTTCGTGCCGCGGATGATCATCTCGGGGGTAAAGCTCTCATTCTCCACCGCCATGAGATGCAGGAAGTGACTGATCAGCATGATCGAGTTTCGCGCCGCGACGCCTGCCACCGCGATGAAGCCGACCAGCGTGGCGATGCTGATGTTTCCTAGCTTCAGGTAGGTGAAGACCAGGCCGCCGACGAGCGCGAGCGGGATGTCGCAAAGCACTTGGAAGGCGAAGAACGGCGTCTTGAAATAGCCGTAGAGCAGGAAGGCGATGACCACGACGATGACCGCGGAGAAAATCACGATGCGCTGCGTCGCTTCCTTCTGCGCCTGAAACTCGCCCTCGTAAGTGACGAAGTAGCCTTCGGGCAGCGCGACCTTTTCAGTCACTTCTTTGCGCAGCCGCTCCACGAGCACGCCGACATCGCGCACGGTCGGCTTGATGGCGATGGTGAAGCGCCGCTGGCTGTTTTCGCGGAAGATGACGTTCGGCCCTTTGGCCTCGCGCACATCGGCGACGAGCGACAGCGGGATGCGCTGACCGGTCGTAGTTTCGACGGGAAGCTGCGCGATTTTCTCGGGCGAATCGCGCCACTCAATCGGGAGCCGCGTCACGAGGTTGATGGAGCGCTGGCCTTCGCGCAGCTCGGCAACTTCCTTCCCGCCGATGAGCGCGGAGAGCTGTTCGTTCAAGTGTCCCGGCGCGATGCCGTAGGCGGCGGCGCGGTCACGATCGGCTTCAATGCGGAGCTGCGGGATGCTCGATTGCTGGTCGAGTTTCGCTTCTTCAAACCCAGGAATGCTCTTCGCGACGGTCTGCACCTCGATGCCGAGCTGGCGCAGCTTGTCGAGGTCCGGCCCGAAGATTTTCACCGCCACCGGCGCGGAGACGCCGGAGAGCATGTGGCCGATGCGGTCGGCGAGCGGTCCGCCGACGACGGCGAAGACACCGGGCACCGAGCGCATGCGCGTGCCGAGTTCGTCGAGGATTTCTTTGCGGCTCCTTCCCTTGCCGCTGAGATGCCCCTGCGCCTCGCGGAAATCCACGTCGAATTCCGCGGTCGAGACCGGCACGACGTGATCGCCGCGCTCGGCGCGCCCGAGCCGCCGTCCAACTTTGCGCACTTCCGGCACCGCGAGGATCTGTTGTTCGAGCACGTCGGAGATCTTGTTCATTTCCTCGAGCGAAGTGCCGGGCGCGGACGTGGCGGCGATGAGCGCTGTCTCTTCCTTGAACGCCGGCAGGAAGTCCTTGCTCATCTGCGGGTAGAGCGAGAACGCGCCGATCACGATCATCAGCACGATGGCGAGCAACAGGTAGGGCTGGCTCAGACCGAAGCGGAGCAGCGTGTTTTCGAGCAGCCATTTCATCTGGCGCACGAGCCAGCCGTCCTTGTGCTCGCCGCCGTGTTTGGGGTTGAGCAGGAACGAGCAGAGCACCGGGATCGCGGTCAGCGAGACGACGAACGAGGCGATCATCGAGATGATCGTGGCGACGGCGATCGGCGCGAAGAGCTTGCCCTCGACACCGCTGAGACCGAGCAGCGGGAGGAAAACCAGGATGATGAGAATGGTCGCGTAGAGGATCGAGTTCCGCACTTCGCCGGAGGCCGACGCGATGACGTGCAACTTGGGACGCGGATGCGGCAGCGCGGCGTTTTCGCGCAGGCGGCGAAAGACGTTTTCCACGTCCACGATGGCGTCATCCACGACCATGCCGATGGCGACCGCGAGCCCGCCGAGGGTCATCGAGTTCACCGAAATTCCGAACCACTTGAAGGTCAGCATCGTGATGCCGAACGAGAGCGGCATCGCCATGAGCGTGATGAACGTGGTGCGGAAATTCAGCAGGAAGAGAAAGATGACGATCGTCACCATGATCGCGCCGTCGCGGATCGCTTCCGCGAGGTTGCCAATGGCGTGGTCGATGAAGTCCTTTTGCTGAAAGAGCAGCGTGGTCTCGACGCCTTTAGGGAAGGTCGTCTGGAGTTCGTCGAGCGCGGCTTTGATCTGCTCGGTGAGCGCGCGCGTGTCGAAGCCGGGCGCCTTGGTGATCGACATGATGACGCCGTAAGTCGGCGATTTTTCCGGGTTTTGACTGACCGTGGCGTCGCCGCGCATCGCCTCCACTCCCCACGCCACTTTCGCCACGTCGGAAATCAGGATTGGCCGGTCGTTGACCTTCTTGATGACGGTGCGCGCGATGTCTTCGAGCTGCGTCGTCATCGCCAGGTTACGCACCATGATTTCCGTCGGGCCGGTATTGATGAAACCGCCGGTGGTGGTGTTCGCGGAATCTTCGGCGGCCTTTTCTAGCTCGTCGAAACCGACATCATTCGCCTGCATCCGAAACGGGTCGGGCTGAATCTCGATTTGCTTCACGCCGCCGCCCATGTTCAGGATTTCCGCGATGCCGCCGACACTTTGCAGCCGGCGCTTGATCGTCCAATCCGCGAGCGCGCGCACGTCGCGCGGCGGGATGTAACCCGGCTCGCCTTCTTTGATTGTGGAGCGCACGCCGACGAGCAGGATTTCGCCCATGAGCGAGGCGACCGGCGTCATGAATGGCTGCACGCCTTCGGGCAATTGCTCGCGCACTCCTTGCATCCGCTCCTGCACGAATTGCCGGGCTTTGTAGATGTCGGTGTCCCAGCCGAACTCGGCATAGACGAGCGACAGCGACACGTCGGAATTCGAGCGGAGGCGCGTCAGGCCAGCGACGCCGAGGAGCGCGCTCTCGATCGGTTGCGTGACGCGCGTCTCGACTTCTTCCGGCGCGAGGCCCGGCGCTTCGGTGAGGATGATGACGGTCGGCTTCGTCAAATCCGGCAGCACCTCTACGGGTAGCTTCGTCGCCGTCTGCAATCCCATGACCATCAGGATTAACGAGATCCCGATGATGATCGCCCGGTTCGCGAGCGACCAATGAATCATCTTGTTGAGCATTACTTCGCGCCCTCCGTTTTGGCCGCAGGCTTGATGGGCGCCGCCGGAGCGGGCGCCGGAGTTGAAACACCGCGCCGCTTCGTCAACGTCGAGACGATGAGCAGCACGAAGAGCACGCCGCTGATGATTTTCCAAAGCGGGCTCGCGTGAGCTTCTTCGCCGTGGCCGTGACCGTCGTCGCCGCCGGCTTTACCTTTCTCGCCTTCTTTCAATTCCGAACCATCGGCTGCGTGTTCGTGGCCGTGCGCCGCATCAAGTGCGGCCTTGAGCGAGACGCTGCCACCGCCCGCGAAGGCTAGTGAATATGCGCCTTGCCGCACCACCTTGTCACCCGGCAGCAGGCCGTTCGTGATTTCCACGAAGCGGTCGTTCATCTGCCCGACCTCGACTTGCGTTTTCACGAAGGCATTCGGTAGGTCGAAGTCCTCGACATAGACGAAGCGGTTCGACGCCTCGCCTTGCAGCGCACCGCGCGGGACGCTCGTCACGCCGGCCCGTTTGCTCAGCACGATGGAAAACTCCGCGCGCATGTCCGAGCGGAGCAGCCCGCCTTTGTTCGGCAGGCGGAAAATAGCGTCGATGGTCCCGCTCTGTTTGTCCGCCGAAGTGCCGAAGCGCAGCAGCTCGCCGTCGAACGCTTCATTCGGCAGCGCCGCGACTTTGATGTGCGCGATAGTGCCCGGCTTCATGCTGCCGGCCTGATGCTCCGGCACGCGCGCCACCGCATAGACCTCGGCGAGATCGGTGATTTCGAGGAGCGCCTTGTCCGGCTCCAGCGGGTCGCCGAGCCGCGCATCGACCTTCGTGATGAGTCCCGCGATCGGCGCTTTCAACATGATGCTCGGCGGCGGATCGCCCGGCTGGCGGCTTTCCAGCCGCGCCACTTCCTGCCCCGCCTGCACTTGATCGCCAGGGATTACTTTCAGCTCCATAATGCGCCCCGGCACGCGGCTCGTTACCGCCGCGATTTTGTTCGGGATGGCTTCGATGCGCCCAAGCGAGAAGATGATTTCCTCGAAGTCGGTTTCCTCGACTTCCACGGTTTCGATGCGGAGATTTTTCACCCCGGTTTCGTCGAGCACGACGGTGTTCGCCGAGCGCTTGGGGTCCGTCTTTTTTTCCTCGGAAATGCCGAGGCTGGCGGCGGCGCAAAAGGCCAGGATGGGAAGGATGCGTTTCATTATTTGTAGCTCTGGATGGAAAGGGTGGTGCGGCTCGTCGCGGCGCTGTGGCGGATGCGGGCGAGGTGGTAGTCGCGGAGCGCGTCGAGGCGCGTGCGCTGGAGTTCGAGTCGGCGCGTGCGAGCGCGCAGCACGTCGGTGAGCGGCGTCTGGCCGGTGGAGTAGCTCTGCCGCAGTTGCTCTTCGATCTGCGTCGCCGTGGGGAGCACCTTGGCGTCGAGTTCGCCAATAAGTTTGGCGTAGGCGCTCATCGCCGAGCGCGCCGCCACGACTTCCGAGCTGGCGGTGAGCTTCGTCGCGTCGAGTTCCTTGGCCGCGCGCAACGAGGCGGCTTCTGCTTCGCGAATGCGCCCGGAGTTGTTGTTCCAGATCGGCAGCGGCAGGCTGAAGCGGAAGCCGATGATTTGCTCCGTCTCAATCGGCTCAGGCTCATCCAACACACGGTTGCGCGTGTAGGACGCACCAATGCCAAAGTCCTCCCAACGCCGCGCGCGCTGTTCGAGCACCACCGAGCGAGCCGCTTCCACGCGCGACTCCGCGGCGAGAATATCCGGCCGGCCGCTCACGTCTCTGTTCGCGGGCAACGCCGCGGGCGCGGGCAGCGTTCCGGTGATCACCACGCGGTCATCGCCGGTGAGCCCGAGCAACGGGCGCAGCTCGCCGAGGAGCACCGTTTCATCCGCAGCGAGCTGGAGATTTTCGATTTCGATTTGCCGCGATTCGAGTTCCACCTGCGACGCATCCACCGCCGACGCCTCGCCGGTTTCCACGCGCTTGAGAAGGAAGCCGGAGAGTTCCCGGCTATTGCCAAGCTGCCGCGTGCGCAACTCGCGCTGACCGCTCAGCGTCAGCAGTCTCACCGCCGCGATGCTCGCATCCGCCGCGAGCTTGCGCTCAGCGTCGCGGACTTCCGCTTCGGCCGCCGCCAACTCGGCGCGCGAGACAGCCTTCTCATGCCGCAGCCGCGCGGTGAGCGGAAACCGCTGGGTGAAAGCGACCCCGAACGAGCCTTCCTGCCCCACCGTGTTGCGGGTGAAATCGAGCTCCAGTTCCGGATTGCTCAGCCGTCCGCTCTGCTGGAGCCGCCCCCGCGCTTCTTCGATACGGAAGCGCGCGGCGGCGAGAGTCTGATTGTGCGCGACGGTGTAAGCGCCCGCGCTTTGCGGCGTTAGCCGGATCTCCTTCGCGGCGGCGAAGGCGGTGAGCGCCAGGAGGAAGATGAAAGGTCGGAACATGAAGAGTGGAATGCGGGTGAGAGGTTGCGAAGAGCCCGCGCGAGGTGCGCGGACAGACGAATCCCGACGAATGCCGGGATGAGAGAGCCTGACCGAAGCGATCCGTCGTCCCCATCAGGGCACGACGGTGCCGTCAGGCCCTAAGCCAACTGAGGTGGATAATCGATCCCGAGTGGGACCGCATCCGGCGGATGATCCGCGCGTTCCAAAACCAACGAGAGCACCGTCAACAGCACCGGCTCAAACCGCGCCGCAGGCTGCTCATTCACGAAAGACGAATGGCAGATGCATTGGCACGCCTCCCCTTCCTGATGATCCGAATGCGAATGCGAGTGTGAATCTGAAGCCTCCGCTACCGCACTTTCCACCACGGCTGTAGCCGTCAAAGGCTCATGGCTGCACAATCCGCGCAGCACTTCCGAGTAGCCGACGAGCGTAAGCACGACGACCAGCAGGGAGAAAAGTTTGGAGCGGAGAAGGCGCAAAATCGTCGCGATTGATACGTGCCAAGCTGCCTTCCGTCAAGTCGTCACGTCCAGCACGAGCTTGTCGGGTGGTGGGGAATAGGGGTCTAAAGAGCCCTTCGCACCATCGCACCGACCGGCCGCATAGGCTTCAAACACGCGGCGGATTTCATCGCGCACGCGGCGGAAAACTGCGAGCTGCTCCTCCTCAGTTCCGGTGGCGTGCGCGGGATCATCGAAGCCCCAGTGATAACGATTCACCTGGCCGGGAAACATCGGGCACGCCTGGTCAGCGTTGCCGCATACGGTAATCACCGTCTCGACCGGTTGGTCGAGAAACTCGCTGAGGTGTTTCGACCAGTGCGCGGTGATGTCGATGCCGATTTCCTCCATCGCCTTGATCCCGAGGGGATGCACGTAACCGGCGGGCTTTGAGCCCGCGCTGGCGACGCGGAACAGATGGCCGGCGGCTGCTCGCAGGATACCTTCGGCAAGGTGGCTGCGGCAGGAATTTCCGGTGCAGAGGATGAGAACGAGCGGTTGCTCCATGGTGGCCGTTTTAGCAGCCACCGCCGCCTCCGCAGCACCCGGTGGGTTCAGCAACGCACACATCCTTTGCGAGACAGTCGGTGTGCTTGGACCCGAGTTGGAACGCGAGAACACCGTCTTCGGCACTCACCGTAAGCATCGGGAATTGCGAGATCGCGCAGTCCTCGTATTCGATTTCCACGTCGAGGTCATCGCCGTTGAAAAGCGGCGCCGCGATGTCGAGCACGCCGGCCAGCTTGCCGGGCGACAAACGGTGATCGACGTCTTCAGCCACCCAGGCTTGCAGCGTCGTGTTGGAGACTTTCCGCACGGCGCCGCCGCAGTCGATGAAGGTCTTGTCGATGCGCCCGGCTTCGGTGATGTGGGCATGGACTGGCACTCGATCGCCGTCCGGTAGGAGAAAGCGAAGTTCGTGGTCGGGATGCGCCTCAAGATGAGATTTGAATTCGGAGGTCTTCATGAGTTGGTTGGTTGTTCGTTGGAGTTGTCGTCGCAGCACGCGGGGCCACGGATGAGGGCGCACATGGGCGTGGCGAGCAAGGCGCCCAGCAGAGGCCCGGCGAGGTAAAGCCAAAGGTGTTCGAGGTGACCGCTCACCACGGCGGGCGCGATTGAGCGCGCTGGGTTCATCGCCGCACCGCAGATTGGTCCGGCGAACATCGCTTCAAGCGCAATGACCGCGCCGATGGCGATGCCGGCGGTGATGCCTTTCTCCTTCGAGCCCGTGGAGACGCTGAGAATAACGAGCATCAGCAGGAAGGTGAGCACGACTTCGAGCACGAAGCTCTGCATCGCTGGTCCGGCTGGCAGCGTCGCCCCGAGTTTCTCATCGGCAGAAAAAAGAAACCGCAGGAGCCCGCTGGCCGCGAACGCGCCGAGAATCTGAGCGCCGATGTATCCCGGCACCGCACGCCATGGAAATCGTCGCGCCGCAGCGAACGCGATCGTCACCGCCGGATTGAAATGCGCCCCGCTCACGTCGCCGAATGTGTAGATCATCGCGAGAACGATCAGCCCGAAGGTGAGCGCGATGCCGGGATGCGTGATCGTTCCGCCGCTGGCGTGATTGATGACGATCGCGCCCGTGCCCGCGAACACGAGAGCGAACGTGCCGAGAAATTCGGACAGCAGCTTCCTCATGCTTTGACGGCTTTGCGGGTTGGAAAAACGGCCTTGGGTTTCACGCCCGGCATGCAGCAATCCGCGAGCGGCCCCGCGCAGCTTGCCAGCGCTTTCGTCATCCTCCGCAGATCGGCGGTGAAAACCGCGCTCTCGCGGCAGCAGTCCTGCAAGCACTTCATGTTCGCCGTCAGTTCCGGGGACGGCTTCGCCGGCAGTGAATAGACGATCCACGCGCCTTCCCGCCGCGTCTCCACGAGCGAATGCTCGCGCAGATACGCGAGGTGCTTGGAAATCTTCACCTGCGGCGCGCTCAGGATCTCTTGAAAATGGCAGACGCACAGCGGCCGATGCGAAAGCAGGTGCAGAATGCGCAGCCGCGTTTCATCGCAGAGACATCTGTAAACTTCGATCAGCTTCACGGAATAGACATACGTCATTACGTATATCCGTAAAGGAGAATCTCCGACGCGCATGACCGCAGTGACAAGCCTTGGTGCGGTCCTTCTCGCGGCTACCGCGAAGCTGATCCTGAGTTGAATCTGCCAACAGCCTTCCCGCTAGCGATTGTTTAGTCGCCACGGCATCCGCCGCCCGCCGTCTCCTACTTGTCCGGCGCAGGCCCTCCCATCCTCGAGCTTTAAGCGTTGGCGCGGCGGCGGTGCCCGCCGCCGCGCCGTTTCGCTCAGCAGGTTTTGGTTAGCACTTCGGGCACGCCGGAGACGGCGGGCACTTGCTTAGCTTCTTCGCGCTGCCTGCTTTCGTGAGGTCCGGGCATTCCGGGCACGGCGGGCAGTCCGCGTTGGTTTTAACCTGCATTTTCCCCCGCTCCGGCACCGTGCAGGGCACGGGGCAATCGGGAGTCGCGGGGCAGTTGATGGCTTGCGCTTTCTGCGTCCGCGCCAGCGCGAGTTGCGTCTGGAGTTGCGGGCTGTCAGCGGAAGCCGTGACGCCGAGCCCGGTGAGGGCGACGGCGAGGCTGCATAGGATACGTGTTTTCATTTTGTGTTTTGAATGCTGGTTCGAGTCAGAGTTGATCGCGCCTTTCCGCCACCAGCGGGGCGGCTGGGCGCGATGGGCAGATTGACGGCCGGGATGACGCGCGCGGAATTGCGCGCGGTGCCGTCAGACCGACCGCGGCGGCGCGTGGCTCAACAGACTCGTCTGCAAAACCAGTTCCGCGAAGGACCAGGCGAAGGGCGGGCCGGTATCCAGCGCCGACCGATGGATTATAACTGGCGCGGGCGCGCGCGGTGCCGGTCTGGCAAATGGTAGCCAGCCGATCACTACGCCATTCCAAGCCGGGATCTTCGCCGATGCTGGTGTGATGGCGATCCGAAGCTGCCCGCAAGTCGCCAGGCAGGCAGGCGAGTTGCCGCCTTGCTCCGCGGGCTGGGGATCATCGGCGCACGAGGAACAGCCGCCCGACTCACACGCGGCCACCGCGTTGCCGCCTTGCCCGCCTACCCACCCGAACGCGCAAGGGCCGGTGCAAAACAGCCAGCTTGCGCAAGCCGCCAGCGCGCATAACAGCGGCTGCAGCTTTGGGCGTTGAGCGTTCATGATTTCAGAACCGGGTGAAGTAGCGCGGCACTAGCGAAAGATACCGCGCTACTCCGATTACCACCACTGGCATTACTCGTCGCAGGTGCAGGCGTATTCGGGGTTGCTGCACTCTTTGCAGATGTGCGTCAGGAGCTTGATGCGGAAGTTCTTCGGCTTGGCGTCGGCACTGACTTTGGCCTGGATTACGACCTGGTAGCCTTCGCCCTCGGGCAGCGGCGCCTTTGAGACGAGCAGGTCGCCCTTCTTCTCGAATTCCAACTTCGCTTTGCCGCCCTTTGCCTCGGCGGTGGCCGTGATGACTTGATCCGCGGTGGGTTGCTGCTTTCCGGCGGCGTCGTAAAACGCGATGCTGATGGTGCGGTCCTTCTCCACGAAGAACTCGGCGTTTTGCTTGTCCATTTCGAGGATGCGGCCTTTGCGGGGGCCAGCTTTCACCGTCTTGTCCGCAAAGGCGGGAGCGGCGGCGAGGGCGAGGATGGCGATGATGTTGAGGAGTTTTTTCATATAACGGCGGCTTCGGTTTCTGCGGTTTCGATTGCGGGTTCTGTTGGTTCGGTTTGTTTGTTTTTCCGTTTGGTTTTTCGCTCGATCCACTCGTAGAGCACAGGCACCACGAGCAGCGTGAGGAAAGTGGAGGTAACGACGCCGCCGATGACGACGGTCGCGAGCGGGCGCTGGACTTCGGCGCCGGCACCGGTGGCGATGGCCATCGGCACGAATCCGAGCGAGGCAACGAGCGCGGTCATGAGCTTTGGCCGCAGCCGCGTGAGCGTTCCTTCGACCACCGCTTCGCGCACGCCGCGGCCTTCCTCGCGGAGCTGATTGATGAAGGAAATCAGCATGATGCCGTTGAGCACCGCGATGCCGCTGAGGGCGATGAAGCCGACGCCCGCGGAGATCGTGAAGGGCATCCCGCGGAGGTAGAGGGCGAAGATGCCGCCCGTGACCGCGAGCGGCACGCAGAGGAAGATGAGCGCCGCCTGGCGCAGGCTGCCGAAGCTCAGGAAGATGAGGATGAAGATGAGCAGCAGCGCGAGCGGGACGACGATGGCGAGCCGCGCCTTCGCCTCCTGCAGGTTCTTGAATTGCCCGCCGAACTCGAAGTAGTAACCGTCCGGGAACTTCACCTTTTCGCGGATGTTCCGCGTTGCCTCCGCGACGAAGCTGGAGGTGTCGCGACCGCGCACGTTGATGAGGATCGCGGCCCGGCGCTGGGTGTCCTCACGGGCTATCTGGTTCACCTGCTCGACGAGCTTCACCTTCGCGATTTGCCCGAGGGCGAGCAGTCCGCCCGCTTCGGTGCGCAGCGGCAGTTGTTCCATCGCGGCCACGTCGGTGCGGCGTTCTTCCGCGAGCCGCACGACGATCGGAGTGCGGCGGTTGCCTTCGATTACGGTGCCGACTTCCTTGCCGGCGAGCGCGGCTTCCACGAGCCGGTTGAGGTCGTCGGCGTGGACGTTGTATTTCCGCATCGCCTGACGATCGGGCTGAATCTCGACCATTGGCACTTTGCCAATCGCATCGAACTCTGCCTCGCGTCCGCCCGGCGTGTTTTCGATGACGCCGCGGACCTCGCCCGCGACGCGCTCCAGCTCCTCGTAATTCTCGCCGAAAATCTTGCAGATCAGATCCGCCCGCGCGCCCGCCATGATCTCATTGAAGCGCATCTGAATCGGCTGCGAGACGAGCATGTTCTGGCCGGGAATCCGGTCGATGAGCGCGTTGCGCATTTGCGCCCCCAGCTCGTCCTTGGTGATGCGCCGGCCATCGACCATGCGCCACTTTTCGCGCGGCTGGAGCATGATGTAAGTGTCCGCGACATTCGGCCCCATCGGGTCCGTGGCGATCTCCGCGGTGCCGATGCGCGAGAAGATTTCTTTGATCTCCTGCGGAAATTCCCGGCGCAAAATGTCCTCGCTCTTCTTTTGCATTTCAAGCGACGAGGTGAGGCCCGCGCTGGAGCTACGGATGAGCTGCAACGTGATGTCGCCTTCATCGAGCTGCGGGATGAACTCGGAGCCCATGCGCGAAAACAGGAAGAGCGAGAAGCCGAAGAGCGCAAACATCGGCAGCACGACGAGCCAGCGAAAGCGCAGGCCGAACTCAAGCAGCGGCGTGTAGATGCGCTTGGTGAGCGTGACGAGCCAGTTGTCCTTTTCCTGAATGCGACCGCCGAGGAGGAACGAGCAGAGCACCGGCATGAGACTCATCGCGAGCACCAGCGAGCCGCCGAGCGCCAGCATCACGACCACCGCCATCGGCTTGAACATTTTTCCCTCGATGCCGCTCAGCGCGAGGATCGGCACATAGACGACCGTGATGATGAGCACGCCGAAGAACATCGGATTCGCGACTTCTTTCGCGGAGCGGAGGACTTCCTTCGCGCGCTCCACAGCGGTGAGCTGGCGTCCGAGGCGGTGCTGTCGCTCGCCCAAATGGCGGACGATATTTTCCACCATTACCACCGCGCCGTCGATGATCAGGCCGAAGTCGATCGCGCCTAAGCTCATCAGGTTTCCCGACAAGCCGAGCCGCACCATGCCAGTGACGGCGAAGAGCATGGAAAGCGGAATGACGAGCGCGACAATGACGGCTGCGCGCCAATTGCCGAGCAGCGCGAAGAGCACGGCCACCACAAGCAGCGCGCCTTCCACGAGGTTTGTTTCGACGGTGCGAATGGTGCGGTTCACCAGTTCGGAGCGGTCGTAGAGCGGGTGGACGACAATGCCGGGCGGGAGCTTCTGCTGAATGTCAGCGAGCTTTTGGCGAACAGACTCCGCGACCAGTCGCGAGTTGCCGCCTGCGAGCATGATCGCCGCGCCGACCATTGCTTCCTTGCCATCCGACGTGCTCGCGCCGGTGCGGAAGGATGAGCCGATTTCGACGGTCGCCACTTCGCCCAGGAGAATGGGATTTACGCCCGCGCCGAACTTCAGCGGCACCTTGGAAATTTCCTCAATCGTCGTGACGCGACTCGCCGCGCGGATGACAAGTTGTTCGCCCCCGACTTCGATGGTTCCGCCGCCGGCGTTGCGGGTGTTTTGCTCGACGATCTCCGCGAGCGAATCGAGCGACATGCCCGCCGAGGCAAGCCGCGCCGGGTCGGGCTGAATGACAATCTGCTTCTCGTAACCGCCGCTCGTATTGACCTCCGCCACCCCGGTCGTGCCGCGCAGCAGCGGCTTCACCGTGTATTCCTGAATCTGCCGCAACGCCATGAGCTGTTCCTCGCGCGAGGACGGCTTGTGCGGCGCGTCGGCGGTGTAATCGAGCGAGTAGTAGAAGATTTCGCCGAGTCCGGTGGCGATCGGCGCGAGCTTCGGCGTGAGGCCCGGCGGCAAGTCATCGAGCACGCCCTGCAGCCGCTCGGTGACGAGCTGGCGCATCCGGTAAAGGTCCACGCCATCGCGGAACGTCATCGTGATTTGCGACAAGCCGAACTTGGAAAGCGACCGCAGCTCGACCATGTCCGGAAGCCCGGCCATTTCGCTTTCGATGGGAAAGCTCACCAGCTTCTCGACTTCTTCCGGCGCGAGCGCGGGCACCGCAGTGTTGATTTGCACCTGCGGGTTCGTGATGTCCGGCACGGCATCGATCGGCAGCCGTAGCGCCGCCCACACGCCGACGGCGATGAGCACCACGGCGGCCAGCAGCACCGCGGCGCGCTGCCGCATGACGATTTCGAGAAGCCGATTCAGCATGAGCGTGGCAAAGGCTTAATGGCCGCAGGTGCAGGCTTTGCCGCCGCGAAGGATTTGCAGTTCCGCCATCCAGAGCGTGTCCACCGGCGAGGTGACGATGGAATCGCCGGCATAAAGCCCGTCCGTGATTTCGGCGAACTCTCCATTCATCGCGCCGACCTTCACCGGCGTGCGCAGGAAGAAGGATTTGTTCACCGCATAGACGAACCAGCCTTCCACGGTCTTGAGCAGCGCCGAACGCGGCACAGCGGGCACCGCGTCGCCGGCCGGCGCGCGAAAGATCGCATTGAGCCGCGTGCCGCTGTCGAAAGGCGCTTCGGCTTCGACCACCACTTCGTATTCACCGAGCGCGGCAAACGCGGCTTTCTCGACGCGCTTCACCACGCCTTTGCCGGTCGCGCCCGCGCCGTTGATGCGCAGCTCCACTTCCTGTCCTGGCTGCAGCCGCTTGGCTTTGTCGGCCGACAGCCAGCCCGAAGCTTCGCTCTTTCCTTCAGCTCCCGGCGCGAACGACACGCGCTGAAATCCGCCCGCGCCGCCGACGACGTGAAGCTGCGCGGTGAACTCCGCAGCGACCGGCGTCTCGCCGACCTCAGCGACTTTGAGGCCGATGCTGTCTCTGATCTTGGGATGCAGCGCCAGGCCGTGGCCTTCCTTGAGTTGCACGGAATCGCCCGCGCCCGCAGTTTCGGCAGGCTTTTTAGAATTGTCGGCGGTTGGTTTGTCACAAGCCGCGAGCGCGGCCGTGAGGAGGATGAGGGGCAGAAGTTTCGTGAAGGTGTTCATGGAATTATTTTTTGGATTTCTTGGTGGTGACGGTCGTGGTCGTGGTGCTGCGGCGAGCAGGCGCCTCCGTGCGCAACGCCGCGGGAATGGAGGCGCCGGTGAGAAGGTCGAGTTCGGCGCGGGCGTTCAGCGCGTCGGCTTGCGTGGCGAAGATCGCTTCGAGCGCTTCGAGATAGGATTGCTGGACTTCGAGGTAAGTCGCGAGCGGCACCGCCCCGAGTCGGTAGTGACGGTCGGCGAGCAGCGCGGCCTCGCGCAGTTGCTCGGCGACTTTTGGATTCAAGCGCGTCAGTTCCTTCCGCAGCCGCTCGTAACCGGAAGCGTTCTCGCGGATCTTCCGCTCGATCTCGCGCAGCATCACTTTCAGCGAAGTCTCCGCTTGCAGCAGCCGCGCGTTGGCGGTCTGCACTCCGCCCTGGTTGCGGTTCCAAAGCGGCAGCGGCACGGAGACTCCGATGCCGGCGATGCTCTCGGCCTCCCGCCCCGCTTTCTCCTGCTCGAATTGCGGTCCGACCGTGATGCTCGGCCACGCTTCATTCTCCGCGAGCCGCAGCTTGAAGCCTTGTTGCGCCAGCTCGATCTCGCGCTGCCGCAGCTCGAAATTGCCGCGCGCCGCACGGCGGATGAATTCCTCCGCGCCCGGCAGCTCCGCGAATTCCATCTCCACGTCAGCGATCACCAGCCGCTCCGCGATCGGCCGGCCGCGCAGCGCATTCAATTCGTAAAGCGCCGACTGCGCTTCCCTCGCCGCCTCAATCGCCTCGCGCCGCAGCTTGATGACTGACGCCTCAATCGCCCGCGTTTCCAGCAACGGAGCCACGCCCGCCGGCTCACGCTGGACGAGCGTCCCCACCAGCTCTTCGCCGCGGCCCGCGACTTCTTGCGCCGCGATCTCACGCCGTTGCCCCGCAAACAGCGCAAAACCCTTCCGCCGCACCTGCGCGGCCAGAGCCGCCCGGAACTGCTCCAGCCCCGCCTGCGCGAGTTCCGTCTGCCGATCCGCAATCGCCTTTCGCAACGAAACCCGCCCCGGCCATTCAAAAGTCTGTGCCGCAGACACCGCCCAAGCCGTCCCTTCCGCCGCCGCATCACCGCGCACCCGCTTGCGCCCGACCTCGCCGGTAAGCTCTGGATTTGCCCAAGCTCCCGCCGTCCTCCGCTCTCCTTTCGCCGCCGCGATTTCCGCCTCGTAAAATTTCAGCTCCGGGTTGTCCGCGAGCGCCTGGGAGACGAGCGCATCGAGTGTGGTTGTGGCGGGCTTATCGTCTGCGGCGATTGCGGCAGAGACAGTGAGGGCAGTTAGGAAGTGGAAAATCTTGAGTGGCATGAAAAGGGTGTGGGAATGGAGGGACGCGATGCCAGCGCGTGAACACACGCCGGGCGTGAAACGACCGAAAGCCGATCCCGAAAGGGATCAGCTCAAGCGAGCGAAGGCCCGCGCACCGGAGCCAAAGTCCGGGCTACCAACCGCCAGATCGGCGGGCTCTCCGCCGTACTTTCCATCCGCCAAATGGGCACCAAGTCCGCGCGCTCCAAGGTCGCCTGAAGCACGACCGAACTCATCACGTCTTCTACAAAAGCGGGCATCGCCGCGGCGAACCGCTCAAAGGTCGAATGGTTTGCGCCGGTCTCCAAAGTCACGCACGGCGCGCAGGAATTATCCGAGCGCTCGCTCTTCGCTACGCCGCTCTCGCAGCAGCAGTCCGCATCCGGCACCAGCGCCTCGATCACGCACGCCTGACTCATGACCGTGCAACCAAGCACGATCAGAGCTGCAAATATGGCGCGAAAAGCGGTCACGAAGGCTGCTCTTTAACCCGAGGCGCGGAAAACCGCAAGGCTCGGTGACCAAGCTCCGGCTTAGCCGCGCCAGTTTGCCTCGTAACCGCGGGTATCAACGTGGACGAAGCCGTTGCTGGGATAGATGCCGACCCCACCGCGGAAGACACCAGCTTTGCGCATCTCTTTGAGTGCATCGGCCCACTGGTCGGGCTTGCCTTTGTCGCAAGCGAAGTCGATGGCGACAAACTTCATGTGGAAGGACTGTCGCTCGCCGCCCACAGCGCGGTTGTAGTCGGGGCTGCGATAGGTCGAGAGCAGCCGTATCGGCGCGGCGAGGCGCTCACGGAGTTCGTCGATCACGCGCAAGGTTGGGAGAATGTTGGGCCACAGATCGCGCGGGGGAACGGCGTTGCTGACGCCGTTACGCTTGCGGCTCCAGTAGGGCGTCAGTTCCGCGCCGCGGAAGTGCTTGAAGCCTTTGCTGTCGATGAATTGTTCGAGTTCTTCGGCGAGGTTCATGCCTCGCCAGCGGCGTCAACTGGCGGCTCGTCCGGCGCTTCCGCAGCGATGACGGCCTCGCGTCCGATCAGCTTGAGCATCGTTGCTGCCGCGGCCTGCATCGCTTCGCAGTCCAGGTAGTGGTTCGGTCGCTTGCCGATCTGCTTCCATAGCCACTTCCCCCCATCCTTCACGCGTTGCTCGCTCTCCATTTGCGCGAGATATTCGTCGTCGATGTCGTCGGGAACTTCCCACGTCGCGCCGCGCTCCGGGTCTTGATTTCGGCGGAGGCGCGCAAGCGTGTCCTTGATGTTCAGATTGCTCCAGTAATGGACGAAGCAATGCCGCGTGTGGCCGAGCACGACCTTGCGGCGCGGTGAGTAGAACCGCTGCACGGTCTTTCCGCTCTTGGTGCGATGAACGAACGTGGCGCGCCGATCGCCCATGAGCGCAACCCAGCCGCGCTCGGCGCATTCGCGATAGACGTCGTAGGTTGCGTGGCCGGCATCGAGGAAGACCAGGCTCGGGTGAATGCCGAAGCGCGCCTGCATTGCCTCCACATCCTCGAAGGTGAGCAGTCGTTCGTTCCAAACGAGCCGCGAGGAGCCGGTCGCGCTCCACGAACGCACGACGGCAAACAGATGATCCATCTGGCAGTCCACGGTGATGATGCGTAGCGGCGCGGAGATGTCGCCCGGCTCGAAAGGCGCGGCAACGAGTTGGCCGCGTGCATTCACGCCGGCCTCGTCCTCCCAAAGCTCGCCTTTGTGATAGCCGCTGCGCGTGATCTCCAGCTT
>JANOAZ010000344.1:0-8593 GCA_031411395.1 Chthoniobacteraceae bacterium | reverse complement strand
AACGCGGATTCGGTCGCAGTGAATCCGCGTTAATCCGCGAACTCCGCGGTCATTCTCATAATGGGCTGCCCGAAGATCGCCTACCCCCGCGCCAGCGCCGCTCCGACGATCTCCGCCGTTTTCTCCAAGTCCGCCCCGGTGTGTGCGAGGGAAAGGAATCCGGCCTCAAATTGCGATGGCGCGAAATAGACGCCCTGATCGAGGCAGCGGTGGAAGAAGGCGTTGAAAGCGGCGCGATCGGACTTTTGGGCGTCGGCGAGATTCCAGACCGGGCCGGGCGTGAAGTAGAGGCAGAACATGCTGCCGATGCGCTGAAAGGTGTAGCTCTTCCCCGCGCGGCGCAGCGCGGACCGCGTCGTATCTTCGAAGGCCGCACCGATCTCCTCCAGCCGCGCCCAGCCGTTCAGGCGATCGAGTTCGCGGAGTTGCGCCAGGCCGGCCGCCATCGCGAGCGGATTGCCGCTCAGCGTTCCCGCCTGATAGACCGGCCCATCCGGGCTGAGACAATCCATGATCTCCGCGCGACCGCCGAACGCCCCGACGGGCAGTCCGCCACCGATGATCTTGCCGAGCGCCGTGAGATCGGGCGTGATCCCGCAGCGTTCCTGAAAGCCGCCCCGGGCGAGGCGAAAGCCGGTCATCACCTCGTCGAAAATCAGGACGGACTCGGAGGCCGTGCAGAGTTCGCGGAGCTTTTCGAGGAAGCCCGGTCGGGGAAGATAGAGGCCGGCATTTGCGGGCACGGGCTCCACGATCACCGCCGCGATTTCCCTCCCGCATTCCTTGAAGAGGCGCTCCAGCGCCGCCACATCGTTGAACGGAAGCGTGCTGGTGAGATTCGCCAGCGCCGCCGGCACGCCCGCCGAATCCGGCTGACCATGCGTGAGCGCGCCGCTCCCCGCCTTCACCAAAAGCGAATCCACGTGCCCGTGGTAACAGCCCTCGAACTTCACAATCCGATCCCGCCCCGTGTAGCCGCGCGCCAGCCGGATGCACGACATGGTCGCCTCCGTCCCGCTGTTCACCATCCGCACCTTGTCGATGCTCGGCACCCAGTTCCAGAGTGTGCGCGCCATCTCCACCTCGTCGGGATTGGGAATGCCAAAGGACACCCCGCGCATCGCCGCGACCGCCACCGCATCGAGCACCACCCGCGGCGCATGCCCGAGGATCGCCGGCCCCCACGTGCCGACGTAGTCGATCAGCTCCCGTCCATCGACATCCCAGATGTGCGAACCCGAAGCGCGATCGACGAAAAAGGGATCGCCGCCCACCGAACGAAAGGCGCGCACGGGTGAATTGACGCCGCCGGGAATGTATCGGCGGGCTTCCTGGAAAAGAGCGGCGGAGCGGGTCTGCGGTGTCATGGAAAGAGGGCGGCAAAGTTGCACCGTCTGGAGGAAACGTTGAAGCGAAATGCACGCACGCCCGTCTCGGAAGCTGCACTGCTCCTATTCAAACCACAGAGACCCGGGAAACACCTCACCCTCCTTTCTCTGTGCACTCTGTGTCTCCGTGGTTAAGAAAGAAGGCCTTTCGACTCCCCCCGAAATGAATAAACTTCCCATCGTGAAAGCCCTCCACCTCCTCCTCGGGGTGCTGCTCTGCGCCGCTCCTCTGCCCGCCCGGGCCGCGGGCGCTCTTCTCCGTGAGGAAGGCGCGATCTATCTCGAAGATCTGCTTTCCCGTCCGGTGAAGCTGGCCACGCTGCAGGACGCGCCGGTCTTTTGGAAAAATGACCTCGGCAAATATCTGGGCACCCTCCGCAAGGGCCAGCTCGTGGAGATCCAGGCGGTGAGCGACGACGCCTATCGCGTGCGCGGCCAGGCGCAGCAGGGGCAGGTGCTCGGCTGGGTGGAACCGAAATACCTCAGCCCGCTCCGGCCCGAATTCCTCGCCAACCTCAAGCAGAACGCCGCGCGCAAAGCCGAAGTCGATGCGCTCATCGCGAGGAATGAAGTGGCGATCAACATGAGCCCCGAGGAAGTCGGCCGCGCCCTCGGCAAGCCGGCGAGAAAAACCTCGCGCCTCGATGCCAATGGCCGCGAGGAAATTTGGGAATTTGTGCGCTTCGAACGCGTGCCGCAGGAGGTCATCAGCTACGACCGCTACGGACGCCTCATCACCACCTACATCTACGTGAAGGTCCCCGCCGGCAAGCTGAGCGTCGTCTTCCAGAAAAACCTCGTCAGCTCGCTCGAACAGACCGAAGGCACGATCGAGCGGGCGGCCCAGGTGAAGATCGTCGCCGTGCCCTTCAACGTCGTGTTTTGAGCGGCGCGACCGGCTGCCGATCGCACATGGAACTGCTCTCATTTGCGCCGCTGCTCGCCGCGGCGCCAGACCCGGAGAGCACCCCCAGCGCGGCCATCGCGCGGATCGCCCGGCAGCTCCTCGCGCCGCCATCGGACTTGAGCCTCACCAGCGCCGTCGTCGTCCTGCTTGCCAGTGTCCTCTGCCAGATCCTCGCCTACTGGATCGCCGCGAAAGTCGTGGTCGGAAACGAAAAAGGAACCCTCGCGCGAGCCGCTCATCTCTGGCTCCTCAGCCTGCTCGTCGGGATCGGCATGGCCGTCCTGCTCGCCATCGGGCTGGCCGCCGCCGCCGCCACGCAACAGCCGGTGCTGCTGGTGGTATCCGCAAGCGGCTGGGCGTTCCTCGCCTTCCTTCTCGCGCTCCTCCTCCCTGCGAAAGTTTTCGAGACCGACCTCCTGCGATCCTTCGGAATTCTGGTGCTGTCCGCCATCCTCGTCCTCGCCGGCCAGACCGCACTCCATCGCGCGCTCGGCCAGCCCACACTCGTCCGCTGGCAGCCTTTGCAACGGATCATTGCCGATTCCCCCGAGGGTCGGCAGCGCCGGCTCAAACACCTCCTCGCGGGCGATCAAATCGCCGTCATCGAAAACGAGCTCGATCGACTCTCGCTCCCCGAGGCGCGAAGAAAACCGTTCAGCAAAAGGCAGGAGGAATTGCAGGCCGTCCTCGTTGCCCTCGACGCGCAGCGCAAGCTGCTCAAGGCCGACGACCCCGCCGCCCTCGCTGACCACAACGCGCTCCGCCAGCGCCACGACGACTTGGTCAAACAGATGCGCGCCGAATACGCGGAATCCCTCGCGTCGCCTGCGGCGCGTTAGCGCCCCGCCTGGGAGCGCCAATCTCCCGATTGGCCCGGGGGATGCCAATCGGGAGATTGGCGGGCCAGCGGTCCGGCGCGCTAATCCCCCGCGAACTTCAGCTCCTTCGTCGCGTGCCCGTCCGCGTAGAGGATGTTGACCTTGTCCTTGGTGTAAGGATGAAAACCTTCCTTGTCCGCGAGGATCGGAATGCGGCTGTGCTCATCCACCACGCCGAGAAAATTCAGGTTGCCGAGCGTCTGGCCGTTGAGCGTCACATTCCACACGTAACTCGTGCCGGATTGCGCCGCGAATTTCCGATCCGCCGGACAGGCGAAGACCGCTTTGTCGGTCACGAATTTGTCGAGCGTGTTGTCGATCACCGGCACCTCATCGCTGAGCCGTTCGCGCGCCGTTTTGAGGATCGGCATCGCATTGTTGTTGTCGGCCAGATACGCCGCCAGCCCCACGCCGATCTGCCGCAGATTCGAAATGCACGCCGTCGCCCGGCCCGTTTCGGTGATGCGCCTGGAAACGGGAATCAGCAGCGTCGCCAGAAGCGCGATGATCGCGATCACCACGAGTAACTCGAGGATCGTCAGTGCCGCGCGCGGGCGTTTCATCGGAACCCCTGGAGATTTTTCTGCAACTGCTCGAGCAGCGGCGCGACATCCATCTTCACCTCGTTGCTCGCCTCGCTGTAAAAGCTCTTGAAGCCCTGATCGATCATCTTCCGCGCGTTCTGGTCGATCGTCGGATCTTCCCCCTCGCGCTCCTTCATTTCCCGCAGGGAGCGCTCGACGAAGCGTTTGCGCTGCACCGGCTCCATTTTGTTCAGCGACTCCATCATCTGTTTGAAGCCGGTCGGGAGCGTGCGATCGAGAAACGCGCTCTGCTCCTCGGGAGTCAGCGTGCGGAAGAAACCGTCGAGCCGCTTCCCCATGCGCATCTCCCGACGCTGCTCGTAGCTTAATGCGTTCATCTGGTCCGCGATCGATTCGATGACCTTCGCCCGCTCCGCGCCGGCCTGTTCCGCGATCGGGTGTTTTTCAAGATACGTCGCGATGGTTTCCGGCGTGACCTTGACGCTGCGCGCCCAGAAGATCGCGCCGCTCGCGACGATCCAGATGGCAGCGAGGACGAGAGCGGCTTTCAGCCAGAGGGAACGAGTCACAAATCAGATAGGAGGCACAACCCGGCGCGGTTCAACAGGATTCTCCGGGATCGCGCGCCCATCGGGTTGCAATGCTGCGCCCGAAAGACGAGCGTGCGCGCCCTTTGCCGATGAAGATTCCCAAGCTCACCATTGTCCCTGATCCCGGTGTCATCGAAATCCGCGGTGCGCGGCAGAACAATCTCAAGGGCATCGACCTCGATCTCCCCCTCGGGAAGCTGAACGTCATCTCCGGCCCGAGCGGCAGCGGCAAGTCGAGCCTCGCCTTCGACACCATCTATGCCGAGGGCCAGCGGCGCTACGTCGAGACGTTCTCGCCATACACGCGGCAGTTCCTCGACCGCATGGACAAGCCGAAGGTGGACGAGATCCGCGGCATTCCGCCGGCCATCGCCATCGAGCAATCGAACCCCGTGAAGAGCACGCGCTCCACCGTGGGCACGATGACGGAGATCAACGACTACCTGAAGCTCCTCTTCCCGCGCCTCGCGCAGGCCTTTTGCCCTGAATGTTCGCGCGAGATTCGCCCCGAGACGCCGCATCTGATCGTGGAGGAAATCTTCGCGAAACATCCCGGCGAAACGTTGCTCATCACCTTCGGCGTTCCGGCTCCGCCGAAGACGGATCCCGCCGAGTTCTTCGCCTTCCTCCAGCAGCAAGGCTACGTCCGCGTGTGGCTCGACGGCAAGATCGTCCGCGCCGATGAACCCGTGCAGGTAAAGCGCCTGCCCGCCGTCGTGCGGGTGATCCAGGACCGCGTGACCGTGAACGCCGAAAGCCGCTCTCGTTTCACCGAAGCCGTGGAAATCGCCCTGCGTTTTGGGAAGGGCAAGATCGCCTTCATCCCACAAGCCACCCCTGGCGCCTCTCAACTCTCAACTCTCAACTCTCAACTTCCCTTCAGCACCGGCTGGCATTGTGCGCACTGCGACATCGACATCACGGAGCCATCGGCGGGGCTGTTCAGCTTCAATCATCCGCACGGCGCGTGTCCGACGTGCCGGGGATTTGGGCGCACCATCGCGCTCGATCTTTCGCGCGCGATTCCGGATCGCGAACTGAGCATCGCGGGCGGAGTGGTGAAGCCGTTCCAGACAGAGAACGGGCAACAGTGCCAGCGCGACCTGATGCGCGCCGCGGCGGCCAAGGAGATCGACACCCTGTGCCCCTTCGAGGAACTGCCCAAGGTGGAGCAAGACTGGGTGATGTTCGGCGAGCCTTCGCGCTCGAAGGACGAGGACTTCGAGGAAAGCGGCCAATGGTACGGCGTGAAGGGCTTTTTCGACTGGCTCGAAACGAAGACCTACAAGATGCACGTCCGCGTGCTGCTTAGCCGCTATCGCAACTACACCGAGTGCCCCGACTGCCACGGCGGACGCTACCAGCCAGCGACGCTGAATTACCGCTTCGGAGAAAAGACCCTCCCCGACCTGATGAGGATGGCCGTTTCGGAACTGCATTCCGCATTCCGCATTCCGCACTCCGCATTCCGCCCCGACCCCACCACCGAGATGCTCCTCGGCGAAGTCAGCTCCCGCCTCGGCTACCTCGTGGAAGTCGGGCTCGGCTACCTCTCGCTCGACCGCCCGACGAAGACGCTCAGCGGCGGCGAAGTGGAGCGCGTGAATCTCACCACCTGCCTCGGCGCGTCGCTGGTGAATACGCTCTTCGTCCTCGACGAACCCAGCATCGGCCTGCATCCGCGCGACACGCACCGGCTCATCCGAGTGATGCAACAGCTCCGCGACAAGGGCAACACGCTCCTCGTCGTCGAGCACGACGAAGCCGTGATCCGCGCCGCGGACAACCTCGTCGAGATCGGCCCCGGCCGCGGCGAAGCCGGCGGCGAACTCGTCTTCAGCGGCCCGCTCGACGAGCTGCTCGCGGCGCAATCCGCCATTCAAAATCCAAAATCCAAAATCTCTCTCACCGCCGACTACCTCACCGGCCGCAAATCCATCCCCGTCCCGAAGAAGCGCCGCAAGCCGCGCGCGTTCATCTCGGTGAAAGGTGCGAGCGAACACAACCTCCAGCGCATCGACGTGGACTTCCCGCTCGGCGTGCTCGCGTGCGTCACTGGCGTCAGCGGCTCGGGCAAAAGCACGCTCGTTCACGACGTGCTTTTCGGGAATCTCAACGCCGCGCAAAACATGCTCTCCGAGGAAGCCCCAGGCGCGTGCAAAAAGGTCCTCGGCGCGCATCGCATCGACCAGGTGGTGATGGTCGATCAATCGCCGCTCTCGCGCACCCCGCGCTCGACGCCGGCCGTCTACCTCGGCGTCTTCGATGTCATTCGCGAACTCTTCGCCGTCACGCCCGACGCCGTCGCGCAGGGCCTCACGGCGAGCTCGTTTTCCTTCAACGCGGGCAACGGCCGCTGCGAGCGGTGCAGCGGCAACGGCTTCGAGAAAGTGGAGATGCAAGTCCTCAGCGACGTGTTCATTCGCTGCCCGGAGTGCGAAGGCAAACGCTACCAGCCGCACATCCTCGAGGTGAAACTGGAGGACCTCTCGATCCATGGCGTGCTCAGCCTCACGGTCACGGAAGCGATCCAGCTTTTCACGAATCTCGGCGCGGAAAAAATCGCCGGACCGCTCCGTGTCCTCGCCGAAGTGGGGCTCGGCTATCTCACGCTTGGGCATCCGCTCAATGTGCTCTCCGGCGGCGAATCGCAGCGGCTCAAACTCGTCGAACGGCTCACGAATCAACGGGAAACCAACGCGCTGCTGATCTTCGACGAGCCGACCACCGGACTGCATTTCGACGACGTGGCGCAGCTCGTGCGCGTCTTCGATCGGCTCGTCGAGCAGGGCAATACGGTGCTGGTGATCGAGCACAATCTGGAGGTGATCAAATGCGCGGACTACGTGATCGACCTCGGCCCCGAGGCGGGCAGCGGCGGTGGGTTCGTGGTGGCGACCGGCACGCCCGAGGCGGTCGCCGAGTGCGCTGCATCGCACACAGGACGCTTCTTGCGGGAAATGCTGGGAAAACGCTCAACGCTCAACGTTCAACATTCAACGTTCAACGAAGAGACGCTGCGCGTGGCGGAGGAGCCGCCCGCGTACGGCCATGCTCCTCTCAACTCTCAACTCTCAACCCTCAACTCCTCCCGCAGCATCTGCGTCCGCGGGGCGCGGGAGCACAATCTCAAGAACATCTCTCTCGATATCCCGCGCGATCAGATGGTGATTATCACCGGCCTGAGCGGCTCGGGGAAATCGACGCTCGCGTTCGATCTGCTCTTCGCGGAAGGGCAGCGGCGGTTCCTCGATTCCATGTCGCCGTATGCGCGGCAATTCGTCGAGCAACTCGAGAAGCCCGACGTGGACTTGATCTCCGGCCTCCCCCCGAGCGTGGCGATCGAGCAGCGGATCACGCGCGGCGGCGGGAAATCGACGGTCGCGACGGTGACTGAGGTCTATCACTTCCTCCGCCTCCTCTTCGCAAAGCTCGGCACGCAATTCTGTCCGAAGTGCGATGTCGCCGTGGAAAAACAAACGCTTCAGGCCGCGACAAAACGCGCGGAGTCGATCGCGAAGAGCGGGCGCATCCTCGTGCTCGCGCCGCTGATCAAGGCGCGCAAAGGCTTTCACACCGATGTCGCGCGCTGGGCCGGGAAGCACGGCTTCGAGGAGCTGCTCGTCGATGGAAAATTCGTGCGGGTGGAGAATTTCGAGAAGCTCGATCGTTTCCGCGAACACACGATCGACGTAGTGGTCGGCGAACGTGCCAGGCCGGAGGGGGTGCAGGCACTGATCAAGCGCGCGATCGAGATCGGCAAAGGCACGGCGAAGATCATCGACGCGAAGAATCGGGCGCATGTGCTGAGCACGGAGATGAGCTGCCCGAGCTGCGGCACTTCGTTTGAGGAGCTCGATCCGCGGCTGTTTTCGTTCAACTCGCCGCACGGCTGGTGCGAGGAATGCCACGGCTTCGGCGAAGTGTGGCGCGAGTCGGTCGATCCGAAACTGGAATCGGCCATCGAGATCGAGATGGCGCGCGAGCGGCAGCATGAATGGCTCGACGAGGGCGAAGCAAAACCGTGCCCGAGCTGCCACGGCGCGCGGCTCAACGAGATCGCGCGGCACGTGCGGCTGCAGGCGCGGACGATCGATGAGTTCACCGGCCTCTCCGTGCGCGGCGCGCTGGGGATGCTCGGGAAGTTGAAATTTTCCTCCAGCGAAAAGCAGATCGCCGAGGACATCGTCCCCGAGATCGCGCAGCGGCTCACCTTCATGGGCCAGGTGGGCCTCGACTATCTCGCGATGAATCGCTCCGCGAAGACGCTGAGCGGCGGAGAGTC
>JANOAZ010000343.1:0-7175 GCA_031411395.1 Chthoniobacteraceae bacterium | reverse complement strand
TCAAGACGCCGGACAAGAAGGACCGCGCGGTGGTCTTCCACCGCTCGAAGGCCTGGACCGATGCGGCGAGCCGCGGCTACGAGCTGCTCATCGAGGAGGGAAAGCTGAAGTGGTCGCTGATTCACTTCTGGCCCGGCAATGCGATCTCCATTCGCGTGCAAGCGCCGCTGCCGCTGAACACCTGGACGCATGTGGTGGTGACCAACGACGGCAGCAGCCGCGCCGCCGGGTTGCGGCTCTATGTGAACGGCAAGCTCGCGCCGGTCGAGGTGATGAAGGACGCATTGACCCGCGACATCACCGGCGGCGGTGGCGACCACATTTCGCTCGGTGAACGTTTCCGCGACCGCGGCTTCAAGGGCGGCGCGATCGATGAGTTCCGCGTCTTCGCTCGCGAACTCACCCCGCTCGAAGCGCTGGCAACGTTCAGCCCGACGGCGGCGGAGACGGCTCTGGGAGACTCCACCACGCCCGGCGAAGCCGCACTTCCGCAGAGTGGCGCTGCGCGCGTTGCCGATGAGGCGTCGGCGAGGGCGCCAACGACAGCACGCGGGGCGCGTGCGCTCCCAGAAGATCTGCGCGACTACTACCTCACCACCATCGACGCCGACTATGCGAAGCAGATCACCG
Organism: Chthoniobacteraceae bacterium; assembly: GCA_031411395.1. Taxonomy (GTDB): domain Bacteria; phylum Verrucomicrobiota; class Verrucomicrobiia; order Chthoniobacterales; family Chthoniobacteraceae; genus Chthoniobacter. The sequence goes on along the minus strand of JANOAZ010000343.1, from coordinate 6,545 downwards.
CGCTGAGGGCCGCGCGGGCCGAGGTGGTGAAGACCGCGGATGCGATCAAGGAAATCATGGTGATGCGCGAGCTGCCGCAGCCGAAGAAGGCCTACACGCTTTTCCGCGGCGCGTACGATCAGCCTCGCGATGAAGTCGGCGCCGGCACGCCCGCCGCGCTTTCGCCCTTCCCCGCCGGCGCGCCGAAAAATCGCCTCGGTCTCGCGCAATGGCTCGTCGATCCGCGGCACCCGCTCACCGCGCGGGTGCTCGTGAATCGTTTCTGGCAGGGCATCTTCGGGCGCGGGCTAGTGAAGACGTCGGAGGATTTCGGCAGTCAGGGGGCGCGCCCCATTTATCCCGAAGTGCTCGACATGCTCGCGGGGCGTTTCATTCAGGGCGGCTGGGATGCGAAGGCGTTGATGAAGTCGATCGTGATGAGCCGGACCTATCGCCAGCGCAGCGTCGCCGATGCAAAACTGATGGCCGACGACCCCGACAACGAACTGCTCGCGCGCGGCCCGCGCTTCCGCCTCGGCGCCGAGATGATCCGCGACAACGCGCTCGCCGCCGCCGGCCTGCTCAGCGACAAGGTCGGCGGCGCGCCGGTGAATCCCTACGAAATGGAAGAGGCCTTCAAGCCCGCGAAGCCGACCGCGGGCGACGGCGTCTATCGCCGCAGCGTTTACACCAACTGGCGCCGCACCGGCCCGCCGCCCGCGATGATCGCCTTCGACGCGCCGCGCCGCGCCGTGTGCTCCGCGAAACGCGAGCGCACCGACTCGCCGCTGCAAGCGCTCATCCTCCTCAACGGCACGCAATACGTGGAAGCCGCCCGCGTGCTCGGAGAGAAGCTGCACCGCGATGCCAATGGCGACGTGCCCGCGATGATCGAACAGGGTTTCCTGCGCTGCCTGAGCCGCCGTCCGGATGCGCGCGAGCGCGCGATCACCACTCAGCTTTACCGCGAGCAGCTCGCCTATTTCCAAACCAAACCCGACGAAGCCGCGGCGCTGCTCAAGACCGGCCACGCCAAAGCCGACGCGGAGATTCCCGCGCCCGAAGCCGCCGCCGCCACGGTGCTCGCCCAGGCCCTCATGAACCACGACGCCTGCGTCGTGAAACGCTGAACCACCATGCACTCCCCCTTCATCGACCGCCGCCAGTTCCTCAACCGCTTCGGCATGGGCCTCGGCGGCATCGCGCTGGCGGACATGCTGGCATCATCGGCTGGCGCCGCCCCGGCGATGGATCGCGGCTCCCTCGGCCTGCCCCACTTTGCGCCGAAGGCGAAGCGCATCATCTACCTGTTCATGTCGGGCGGGCCGTCGCAGCTCGATCTTTTCGACTACAAGCCGCTGCTCAATCAGCGCCACGGCGAGCAGCTCCCCGACTCGGTGCGCGGCACGCAGCGGCTCACGGGGATGTCGGGAAATCAATCGTCGATCCCGCTCGTGGGTTCGCCGTTCAAGTTTGCGCAGCACGGGCAAGGCGGCGCGTGGTTCAGCGAGCTGCTGCCGCACACGGCGACCATCTCGGACGACATCTGCGTGGTGCGCTCGATGTTCACTGAGGCGATCAATCACGGGCCGGGCGTGACCTTTTTCCAGACCGGCTCGCAGATCGCGGGAAGGCCGAGCTTTGGCGCGTGGCTGAGCTATGGGCTCGGGCAGGAGAATGCGAATCTGCCTTCGTTCGTGGTGCTGATTACGAAGGGCAAAGGCGGACAGCCGCTGGGGTCGCATCTGTGGGGCAGCGGGTTTTTGCCGGCGCGGCATCAGGGGGTGCAATTCCGCGCGGCGAAGGATCCGGTGCTGTATCTCGGCAATCCGCAAGGGATCACGGAGGAGAGCCGGCGGCTGATGCTCGACCGCCTGCGGGAGTTGCACGAATACCAGATCGAAGGCACGCCCGACGCGGAGATTCAGGGCCGCATTGATCAATACGAGATGGCCTTCCGGATGCAGACGAGCATTCCCGACGTGACCGATCTCTCGCAGGAATCCGCGGACACCCTCGCGGCTTACGGCCCCGACGTAAAGACGCCCGGCACCTTCGCGGCCAACTGTCTGCAAGCGCGGCGGCTTGCTGAGAAAGGCGTGCGTTTCATCCAGCTCTATCACCAGGACTGGGACCACCACGGCGGACTGCCCGGCGCGCTGCCAAAGCTCGCGAGGGAAACCGACCAGCCGGCGGCGGCGTTGATCAAGGATCTGAAAGCGCGCGGACTGCTCGACGACACGCTGGTGGTGTGGGGGGGCGAGTTCGGGCGCACGAATTATTGCCAGGGAAAAATCCAGGCGAACTTCGGGCGCGATCATCATCCACGGTGCTTCACGGCATGGATGGCGGGCGGCGGGATCAAGCCCGGGACGGTCTTCGGCGAGACGGATGAATTCGGCTACAACGTGGTGAGCGACGGCGTGCATGTGCATGATTTTCACACCACGCTGCTGCACCTGCTCGGCATCGACCACGAGCGGCTGACCTACAAGTTCCAGGGGCGACGCTACCGGCTCACGGATGTGGAGGGGCATGTGGTGAAGGGGCTGCTGGCGTAGCAGCGTTGCCCCTGAATCCGGGTGGAGCACTCGACCCGAGTGCGGTCTTTCGGCGACTCGCCGAAGACACTTTCGGGGCGCGCGTGTTTGCAGGATTTCGCGCCCCCGTGTTGATGACGCGCTCACGGTATTTCCAGCGGGTCGCCGGAAACAGCACTCGGGTCGAGTGCTCCACCCAGAGGGTCCACCCAGCAACCCGTCACACGTCGCAGCGCCGCACGCCGTCGGCGAGCGAGGCGACCATGTCCTTGTGCGAGGGGATGAATTCCTGGCCGACGAATCCCTTGTAGCCGATGTCGAGCAGCGCCTGCATCAGCGCGGGGTAGTTCAACTCCTGGGTGTCATCGATCTCGTGGCGTCCGGGGACGCCGGCGGTGTGGATGTGCGCGATGTAGGGCGCGTGCTGCTTGATCCGGGTGATGACGTCGCCGTGCATGATCTGCACGTGGTAGAGATCGAAGAGCACCTTGCAGCGCTCGCTGCCGATCTGCCGGCAGATCTCGACGGTGCGTTCCATCGAGTCGCAGAAGTAATCCGGGTGGCCCTTCATCTCGATCGCCACGCGCGAGTTCAGCATCTCGATGCAAAGCGTCACTTTCTTCTCCTCCGCGAAACCGACCAGCTCCTTCAGGCCCGCGACCATGTTGGCGATGCCTTCCTCATCGCTGATGCCACGGCGAAAGCCGGAGAAGGTGATCACGCGTTCGGCGCCGAAGGCGGCGCATTGCTCGATGCGCTCGCGGAGGATCCTGTGGCACTCGGCCCATTCCTCCTTGTGCGCGAAGCCGCGCGCGAAGCCATGCGAACCGGCGATGGCGACGGTCATTCCCTTGGCCTTGATCAGCGGCCAGTGCTTCGGGTCGATGAGTTCCACCGACTGCAAGCCCATCGCCGCGGCGTGGCCGATGAGTTCCTCGGGCGACATCGGTTTGAAGCACCACGGCACGACGGACTGACGGATGCGGCCGTTCTTGGTGTGAAAAAGACCGGCTTCGGGTTTCACTTCGAGCACTGCATTCTGCGCACGGGCAGAGAGGCCGAGAGCGGTGGTGGCGGCGAGCGATTTGAGGGCGGTGCGGCGGTTCATGGGGAAAGAATGACGAATGACGAATCATGGCTGACTAAGCAAATCCGAATCACGAATCATGAACCGAAGCGGCACGGCCACTCGCTTCCTTGCCCGCATCCGGCGCGGCTGTTAGCGTCCCCCACTTTCATGCCCGACGCCCCTCCACCCTCCATCCAGGAATGCCCCACCTGCGGAACGCTGATCGACATCAGCGACGAGCAACCCCTGGCGCTTCGGCATTGTCCGAACTGCGGTGCGGCCATGCGCGTGCGCCGCATTTTCAATCACTTCGAACTCCAGGAAGTCCTCGGCGCCGGCGGCATGGGCGCGGTCTATCGGGCCCACGATCAAAACCTCAATCGGGCGGTCGCGCTCAAACTCCTGCGCGCCGAACACAGCCAGAATCCCGCGCTGATCGAGAGCTTCGCAAAGGAAGCGGCGATCACCGCTTCGATCAGCCATCCGCATGTGGTGAAGGTCTATTCCACCGGCATCGACCACGGGATCTTCTACATCGCCATGGAACTCGTGAGCAAAGGCTCCCTCGAAGAACTCATGTCCCTCCAGGGCAAGATCGGCGAATCGCAGGTGCTCGAGGTGGGAATCCAGATCGCGCAAGGCTTGAATGCCGCCTTTCAGAAGGGGCTGATCCATCGCGATGTGAAACCGGGCAACATCCTTTTTTCCGACGCGCACAACGCAAAGATCGTGGATTTCGGACTCGCCGTCCTCCAGGAGCATGCCAATGCCGATGGCGCGGCGGTCTGGGGCACGCCCTATTACGTCGCGCCGGAAAAGCTCGACACGACGCCGCACGAGGATTTTCGCAGCGACATGTATTCGCTCGGCGCCACGCTCTTCCATGCCGCCGCGGGACGCCCGCCGTTCGAGGCGGAGACCGCGTCGATGGTCACGCTCAAGCATTTGAAAAGCCAGGTGGTGAGCCTCCAGGCCTTTGCTCCCGAGGTCTCGAGCGCCACGGCCTACATCATTAACAAAACGCTGCACAAGGACCCCGCGGAACGATACGCGAGCTACGATGAACTCATCGAGCACCTGCAATATGCGCGCAGCGAACTGCTCGGCACGACCCAGGCGAAAGTCCGAAAACCCATCGTGGCCAAAGACGACGATCGGGCGATGCGGTGGGTGACTATCGGGACGGCCGCCCTGGTCGTGGCCACGGGCGTCACGCTCTTCAATTTTCGCGATCAGGTCTTCGGCCCGCGAGTCCGTCCGGATTCCGTTGCGGCCGCGAAAGTGGCCGGGCCCGAGTTCGATGCGGCATACCAAAAAGCGCGCGCACAGATCGCCGGCGGAGAAGCAACGGAAGCCGCGACGGCGCTGCGCGCTCTCGATGCGAAGGATGTCGCGCCGCAGCCGCTGCGAAACTGGATCAACATGAACGCGGGTCTGGCCTTTCTCCTCGCGAATCAACCGGAGGAAGCCAAAACCGAATTCCAGAAAGTGGAGGAGCGCGGGATTTATTCGCCCGATCCCTCGGAGCAAAAACTCGCGACATTTTTCGTCAACACCGCGCAGGTCGCGTCCAGCGCGACCCCGGCGTCGGCGGCCCTCGCCAAGGACTACGACAAGACGGATCACGAGGCCTTCGCGCTCCTGCTCCTGGCAGTGAAGGACTGGTCGCTCGGAGCCTTCGATGACGCGGGTGCGCTCTTCGAGCAGTTCCAATCCGCGACGCCGGGGGAAGCCTACGCCTGGCTCAATGCTTACAAGCCGCTCGCCGCGGGTTATTCCGCCGATCTCGCGACCTACCGGACGCTGAGCGAAAAGGCGCGCAGCGGTGGCGATCCGGATGCCATCCAGAAGGCGATTGATGCGGCCAAAGCGACGCGGGAAAAGGTGAAGCCGCCCGGGAAATTCACCGAGAAGCTGGCCGAACTCGAAACCGAACTCGCCAAAAAACTGGCCTCCGCGCAGGAAGCCAAAGCGATGAAAGACGCGGAGATGGAAGCCGCCGATGCGAAGACGCTGGCCGACACTCTGACCCGCGTCACGGGACTTTATGCCGGGTTCAAGTTCACCGAGGCAGCCCAGCTCCTGGCGGCTGCGCCATTGACCAATGAAAAGCGCAAGGAGGAGCGCGACGCCTGGGCAAAACGCACCGAGTGGCTGTCGCGATTCAAGGCGACGATGATCAACGACATCAACACTGTCGGCTACAACCAGCCGCTGCGGCGCAAGACTGGAACCGCGATCCCCGCCGGCCTGCGCAAGGCAAACGATGAGAAGGCCGAGATCGTCACACCCTACGGAAATGTGCCGGTCCCCTGGAATGAATTCTCCGTCGAGAGCCTCACCATCGTCGCGCAGACCTTCCTCCGCACCGCACCGCCCGAAAACGCCGCCGATCGCCAGTGGCAGCTCGGCGTCTTCCTCCACACCTTCGAAAAAAAGGCCGAGGCGATGATCATGCTCAACCAGGCCGCCGAGTCGAAACCCGACTATCGTCCCTACCTCACCATCTTCCCGGAATCGTGACGGGACGTGATTAAGTGTGGTGCACATCTGGGACGGTGCGGGGGATGGCGCTTTGGCCAGAGCGGGGCAGCGCAGGTGGAGAGGCACATGGAGGGACACGCTCCGTCGTGTCCCAGGATCTTCAGGGCGGCGCGTGTCCGTCCATTGCTGACGGGACACGAGCACTGGGACACGACGGAGCATGTCCCTCCAGCAGCCGGAAGAGCGCGGGCTTTTCACTTTGCACGCCCGGGGAATCGTTCTACTTTCCCCGCCCTGCGCATCCGTAGCTCAACTGGATAGAGCGCTGCCCTCCGAAGGCAGAGGTTGTGGGTTCGACCCCCGCCGGATGCACTCCCCAGAGATGGCTCGCGCGTCGTCTCCGCTCGCCGTGCGGGAGCAGGTTACAGCTTTCTCAAGATCTCCAGCGCCGTCGTTTCGAAGATCTTTTGCCA
>JANOAZ010000342.1:0-12086 GCA_031411395.1 Chthoniobacteraceae bacterium | reverse complement strand
CCGGGCCATCCAGGGTCTGACTCACTTCGAACAGATCTTCGAGCGGGCCATCCTCTCCGGCAATAACGCGGCCAAAGTGCTGAAGGTCGCCACCCTGGCGAATAACAAGCTGCGCATCATCGCGAACGACACCGAAAGTCTGATCATCGATTCGCTCCGGCAGGACCTCGATTACCGCAACCGCCTCATCGAGATCTTCGGGCGGCCTTACTCGGGCCAGATCGGTTTTGGCAAGGCATACCCCGAAGGTTACCAGGGCCCGGACACGATGCTCTATGCCTATCTCGACAAAACCACGATCGCCCAGATCGTGCCGGGGAACACTTCCACTGAGACCGACGTGGTGACCTTCACCACCGTTTATGACACGATCAAAGGGCTGACGGACAACAGCACCATGACCTCGCTCTATACGAGCGTGTTCGGCGGTACCGGGAAGATTACGGATGCCTTCGAAACCATCGTCGGCAACAGCCTCTACCACAACGAGCAGCGCGACCCCGACGGCGACGGACCGCTCAGCGCTCCACCGCTGACCCTGCCCTACAACACCGCCTCGAAGTACGGGTTTCAAGCGCCGGCGGACTGGGGCCAGCGGACCAGCTACGGACGGGCCCAGACCGCCCTCGGGGAGATGCTGTCTGCGGAGATCGCGCTCGACTCGGCCATCGCCGACTACCTTGGCTACCTTCAGGATTGGGAGCAGAAGTTATATAACCTTCAGAGCACTTTGGAGATTATCGGGAAGAAGAAGGAACTTGATCAAAAAATCCTGATCACCCGCGCTACCATCAATACGGCAATCGTGGTTGCCGACGGGCTCATTGCTATCGCCCAAGCCGTCCGGGATTTCACCGGGGGTACCGCAAAGGCTCTTGAAAAAGCATTTCCGACCGTGACAGGAATATTTGATTATGACACCACCTCGATTGGGCGAGGGGTTGCGCGCGGAGTCGCGGAGGGTGCGGGCGGGGTCTTCAATGCACTCAAGGCTGCGAAGGATATCGCCAAGACCGTCGCGGAGTTACTCCGCGATGAACTCATCGCCTCGTTTGAGCTCGACAAAGGCTATGCCGACTCGATCTCCACAGTCCAGGGTCTCGTCGCGGACTTGGAATATCACTCCGGCGGCGACCAGCCCAAGAGGGATGCCATCGGCATGGCCATCCAGGAGTTGGATCTAAAGCAGCACGAATACACCACCGCGCTCGCGGAGGGCTTCCGCCTCCTGCGGGAACGTGAGGCCTTCAATAAGGTGCTCGCCTCCAAGTCGCAGAAGAACCGGTATCAGGACATGATCATGCGCCTGACCCGCAACGAGGCGATGGCCAAGTACCAGAGCGCCTTCAACGTCGCCGCGCGTTACGCCTGGCTGTCGGCGAAAGCCTACGACTACGAGACCAGCCTCGATCCGGGCGACCCGGCCGCGGCCACGCAGATCTTCGACCAGATCGTCAAGGAAAGGCAGCTCGGCCTGTGGACGGATGGCAGCGGACTTGGGAACCCGCAGGCCGGCAAAGGAGGACTCGCCGAGTTACTCGCGACGCTCAGGGCGAACTTCGATGCCCTCGAAGGCCGGATCGGCCTGAATAACGTGCAGGTGATCAATGAGGGCCTGTCGATGCGTGCCGAGAACTTCCGCATCGGCCCGCCGCTCGACGCGGCCATTCAGGCGGCCCTCGATACTCCAGTGGCGAATCGCACCGCGGAGCAAATCGCCCTCATCGCCGATAATCAGGCCGCCATCAACGAGGCTGCGGCCAGCGACCAGCGCTGGAGGGACACCTTGAAGGGATGCCTGGTAGATGACCTCAACACGGTGCCCGAGTACCGGCAGCATTGCCGGCCGATCACCGATCCTACGGCCGGCAAACAGCCCGGAGTGGTGATCCGCTTCAGCAGTATGATCCAGGCTGGGCAAAACTTCTTTGGCCGCCCGCTTACCGCGGGGGACCATGCTTATAGCACGTCCCAATTCTCGACGCGGATCGCGGTCGCCGGGGTCTTGCTCAAAGGCTATCAGGATTCGGGACCGCAAGGTCTGGCCTCCACGCCGAGAGCCTATCTCGTTCCGGTCGGCACCGACTACTGCCTTGTCTCGACGGCCAACTATCCGAAAGTCCGTTCGTGGTCCGTGAAGGACGTCCGCGTCCCCATCCCGTTCGTGATCAATCAGTCGCAGATGAGTTCGCCCGGATTCATCCCGCAGCTGGACGGGATCGATGGCAGCTACGGCGACATCCGCCGCCACGCCGATTTCCGGATCTTCCACGATTCGGACTTGAATGCCGACGGCGACCTCGAGGTGGAGGATGAGAATAACAGCACACGCCTCATGGCCCGCTCGATTTGGAACTCGCAATGGGTCCTCATCATTCCCGGCGGCGGCCTGTATTACGATGCGGCGGAAGGCGTGAAACGATTCACGGACAACGTCTCGGACATCACCCTCAACTTCAAGACCTACTCCCACAACGGCCAGTAACTAACCGAGGAACCCGACATGAATAAGTTCACTAACAAGTTACTGGCCGGCGCGCTCTCCACCGTGCTCAGTCTCGCCGCGGCTTGCGGGCAGGGATTCACGGAGCCAGACGTGCTCTTCTACGGCGAAGTGCGCAAGTCCGGCGGAGGCCAGACGGTCCTGCTGCAATCCGGGGAGCTGGAGATGACCTTCGTCAACCAGTCCAATCCGGCCAATCGAGTCACCATCAAGACCAACTTGCACCCCGTCGGCAACGGCGCGACCAAGCCTTACTCCTATGCGGTGAAGGTGCCGATGGCTTATCTGCCCGAGGCTCCCCGGCTCGGCGCCTTTCTCTCGGTCACCACGCTGCCGACCAGCTTCAAGATCGAGCAGGTCACGATCGATGGAACTCCGGCCACTCTGCCGGACGGGAGCAAGGAGTTCTACGGACTTAGCTTTGCCAGCCGGTCCGGCGAGTACCGCCTCGATCTGCTCGTGGCGGGCGACAGCATCAGCACCGCGCACGACGGCATCCCGGATTGGTGGAAACGGGTCTATGGGCTTGATACCTCCATCGACGTCGCGGGTGCCGACGCCGACGGTGATGGGTGGACCAACCTGGAGGAATTCCAGCGGGGGAGCGACCCGACCAAGAGCAACCTTGACCCGCAACTGGTCAGCTCCAGCATCCGCGTCCCGGATTCAGGGGAAGCCGGGGTATTCCTCCAATTCCTCGATTCCAATACGCCGGATAGCGGCATCGATATCGCGTTTGCAAGCCTTGAAGGCAGTGGATTTCAAATCAAAGTCGATGGCGCGCCAATGGCCGCCGGGCCAGCACCGCATTTCAAGCTCACCGATCTAAAGTCCGGCCGGCTGTCCATCAAACACACCGACCGCACCGTGCGCCAGTTCAGCCTGCCGGTGAGTTGGAACGATGGCGGCGCGGTCTTCTCCGGCGAAGTGCTCGTGGCGGTGGTTTCTCCTACCCTCGAGGATGGCAGCGATGCCGCGCTGTGGCTCAATGGCTCCGACCTGCCGGCGGCGGGCAGTCGCATCAGCACGTGGTCCGACCGGTCCGGCAATGGACGTCCCGCGATGCAACCGCTCGCCGATTATCAGCCCATGGTCACGGATCGGTCCGCGGACTTTTCGGGTAACACGTCGGCGCACCTTTTCTTTCAGGATACCTCCCTGCCGACCGGCGATCAGACCGTGCTGGCCGCCTATCGGGCCGCCGCTGCCGCGGACGAACCGCAGACCCTCATCTCGACCAACCGCGGCTACCTGCAAATCGCCGCCACCACCCAGGCGATCTCGTATCCGGGGGCCCCCACCTACCAGATGGATGGCCTCGCGGTCCGCGGATATGAGAACACGGCGGGCGCGACGACCACGTCCATCTTCCGCCGCAAGGCCGGCCTGGTGCAGAACATCTTCGGCATTTCCTACAACGGGGAAAACATCGCCATCGCCGCGATCGAACCGGTCCTGCCGACGCTAGGCGCACGGCGCTCCGCGGTCCCGAGCGGGTCGAATCCGGTCGATACTTCGTTCGGCGGACTGCTGCATGAGTTGCTCGTCTTCCCGACCGCGCTGGCGGAGCAGAAGCTGCGGGATGTCCAGAATTACCTGGCGTCGAAATGGGGCGGCTCGGTGATCTGGAACCTGAACACCGAGTTGAAGCCGGTCGTCCTCGCGGCGGGTACCGATTCGCAACGCAGGATCATCCGCGGGGGCTTCGGCAAGGACCAGCTCAGCGGCGGCCCCGGAGACGACATCATCGCCGGCGGCGCCAATGACGACACGCTCACCGGCGGCGGCGGATCCGATCGCTTCCTCTTCGGCGCGCTCGACACCGGGCGCAAAACCATCAGCGACTTCGACCACGCCAAGGACGTGATCGACCTGTCGGCCCTGTTCTGGGGAGCGACGGGTGACGCTCGGCAATCCATTTCCGTCCGGCTGGACACAAACAACTCAACGCAGATCCCGACGCTCGACAGCGTGCTCGTGGTGAAGCTTCCTGGCGGCGGCACCCAGGAGATCGTGCTGAGGAACACCGTCATTGGCGGCACGCAATTGATCCAGTTGATCGTGGAAGGCCGCATCTGCATGGGGGCGCTTAGCATCCCGACCACGGTGCAGATCGCCCTCGCCTCGGGCAGCGCGGGGACCCCGGTGGGTGAGTCGCTCGCGCAATCCTTCACCATCAACGTCACGCGGAGCGGCGCGGGAGTTTCCGCCGCGCTCGATGTGCCCGTGGGTTTTTTCGATAATGCGCTGGGCGGCCTGTTTGTCGTGGACGGGGCCACTTCATCCACGGGCCAGCGTGCCGTGGTTACTTTCCCCCGCGGTGTGACCAGCAAGACGCTCACGGTTCACTCCGTCCCGGATCTCGAGACGGTCGGTGCGGGCACGTTGCAGGTCGCCGTCCTTCCGACCTACCAATATTCGGTCGCAGGCACGACCGTGCAGCAAGCGATCAGCGACAACCCCATGGTCTGGCTCGAAGTCACGGTGCCGAACGCCACCGCGACGCCGACGCAGCCCGCGCGGGTCGTCGTGCATCGCGATGGCAGCCTGGCGCAGAGCCTGGTGGTCGATTTGCAATTCGGCGGCACGGCCATCAACGGCGTTCAGGTCCAGCCGATCGCGAGCAGTGCCACGATCCTTGCCGGCCAGAGCACTTGCGAGATTGCCGTCTCCGCCCGCAAGCCGGGCCTTACCGCCGGTCCCAAGGTGTTGCTCCTGCAACTCGCTTCGCGTGATCGTTACCTGATCGGCAGCCCCCATGAGGCGCTCCTCTATGTCGGGAATACCGCGCAGGAGGCAGCCGGCGCCGGGTTTGACCGATGGCTGCTGGCCTCCACGGGTGGCGCGATTTCGAGGCTCGATAGTTTGATGGCGAGCGCTCCCGGAAGGCTGCGCGACTACATTCTCGCCTACGGCCTCGGGCTCGGCTCGGTCGATGACCTTTGGAAAAAAGGAATCAAACTGCAAATCGTCAATGGCGCGCCGGAGCTCTCGGTTCCCGCGCTATTGAATGGGGCCGACCTCCGCTGGAGCATCCAAGCCTCCAACGATATGCAGCAGTGGGCGGACGCCGGCAGCAATTTCGCGCAGGCGCCGGCGGCCAGCGGGCTTCGCTTCGTCGGGCCGGCACTGGCGTCGGCGGATCGCAGCAAATTCTACCGCGTGAACATGAACCTCGACCCGGGCCCATCCGCGGGCAGCGGCATCACCACCCTGACCGGCGCGAGCAAGTATGGCATGAGCGGCAACGGCAACTGGACGACCGAGGCGGCCACCGGAGATATGGTCTGCGTCGGCGGGAATGCGGGCGAGACCAGCCGCATCATCGCCAAGGTCGGCGGTCCGGCGGCGATCAATTTCGAAATGGAGATCGGCGGCAGTAACGGCAGTGACGCGCTCGTCTTCTACATCGACGGCATCAGGCACTCGACGACCTCCGGCAACCCCGTGACGGTGCAGCGCGCCTGGACCGACTCCGGCAGCCATCTTCTCATGTGGGAATTCACCCGAGGATCCGGCCGGGCCGTGATCCGCAACCTTTCACGATGAGGAACAACCCCGCCGAAACCGTCCGAACCAATGAACCCTGAATCCATGAAAACCCGCATCTTCTCCGCGAGCCTTGCACTCCTGCTTTCGGTGCTCCCATCGACCGGTTATAGCCAGGCGAATACGCCGCCCGTGGGGGTGATCGTTTACACCCTGACCACCGGCACCACGACTCCCATCGGCGTGCCGCTCCTCGGGGAAGCCGTCTTTTCGGGAACCGTCTCCGCCGTGACTGCCAATACCCTGAGCACCACTGACGCGACCTGGACCGCGGGCGAGTTCACCCAGTTGGGCGCCCCGTATTTTGCGCTGATCCTCTCCGGCGGCCAGACGGGGCGGCTCCTGTTGGTGAGCGGGAACACTGCCGGCAATGCCACGGCCACCCCGAAAATCCCTGGCAGCGTCACCCTCGCGGTGGGGACCACGAATCTCACCGGGGACGCGACGACGCCGGGCTTCGCCGTGGCGGCGGGGGATCGCTTTGAACTCTTTCCAGGCGACACGCTGGCCACGCTTTTCGGCGACGGTTCGGTAAGCAATCCCGTGCAACTGCAAACGGGGACATCCTCTTTCGCCGCCGACTCCGTGCAGATTTTCAACGGGGTGAAATGGGTGTCTTACTTCTTCCATTCGACCAATAACTCCTGGGTCAATGCGACCGGAACTCAGACGAACCAGAACAACCTGGTGCTTTATCCCGACACGGGTCTGCTGGTCGCGCGACGCGGGCCGACCACGACGATCGCCATCACGGGCCGGGCGCCCACGACGAACCTGGTGACCCGGATTGTCGGCGGCACCACGAGCTCGGTGGCTGTGCGATTCCCGACGGACACGACCCTGGGCGCGCTGAATTTCTCGAACCCCGGGACATGGGTGGCGAGCGATGATTCCTTTTCCGCCGATCGGGTGAATCTCTTCAACGGGGTCAAGTGGGTAGCCTACTTCAAAACGCTCACGGGCTCGATCTGGAAGCAAGTGGGCGGGAACGGGAGCGACCAGAGCGCGAAGGCAATTCCGGCGGGTTCGGCGGTGCTGATTCAGAAGCAGGGCACCGCGACGGACTCATCTTCATTCTTTAGCCAAGTGCTTCCATACTCGCCTAATTGAGCGCGCGAATTTCCATCGTCACACAGCGGAACCGTAAGCTCGCTCCCGGGCGTTTCGACGGCAGGGTGAGGCAAGATCCATGGTTACTGGGCGGAGCCAAGAAGAAATAAGACAACATGAAATCCACTATAAAACGCAAGCTCCTCGCCTTTGGATACACCTTCGTACTGGCGAGCAGTCTCAACGCCGCTCTCCGCGTTTGGGACGGCGGGGGGCTCGATGGGTTCTTTTCAACGCGGGCAAATTGGGACGGAGACCCACTGGTGACCCCGGTTCCCATCTCCAATTCCGACACGCTGCAAGTGGGTGCGAACACCATCGGTGGAACTCCCTTTATCGGGTTCGATAACGGTGAGTTTAGAACGCCGTCTTTCACCTTCGCCTCCGCGGCCGCCACTCCCTATACGGTGACGGCGAACTCGGTGAGTGATTTCCTCACGCTGACGGGAACGGGGGTGGCTTTGCAAAATTCCAGCCCGGTCAGGCAAAACTTCAGTCTCATCACGACGACCGTCGGAGCCTCCACCCAGATCTGGGACGGCGGGTCGCAGGGCTTGGTCATGGCGCAGGTCGATCTCGGCAACAATCGCGTGCTGACCTTCGACGGAACGGGAACGTCTGCCACAACGCGGAACGAAATCCGCGGTGGAATAACGGGAACCGCCACCTCGGGCTTAACCAAGACCGGCGCTGGAACCCTGCTCCTCGATAATCCAGGCCTCGAAAGCGACTACACCGGCGCGACGACCTTGGTGAGCGGCAAACTCCAACTCGGCCGTGCGAACCAGATTCCGGATTCATCGAAGCTCGTCCTCAACGGCGGGACGTTCGATACCGGGGGTTTCAGTGACACGCTGTCCGCGCTAATCCTTGGGGGCAGCGCCACGATTGATTTTGGAACGAGCAATACGGTTTCGCTGATCTTCGGCGACAGCCATCTCGAGCTCTGGAGCGCTGGCACGCTGAATATTACCAACTTTACCGTAGGGGCGGATTCGCTGCGCTTCGGGGTGAATGCCAGCGCCCTCACCGCATCGCAGCTCGCTCAGATCAGCTTCAACGGAATGCCGGCGAGCATTTCGAGCACGGGCTTTCTTCAACCCGTCCCGGAACCCGGTGTCTCGGCCATCCTCCTCTCCGGCCTGGGCCTTCTCGGATTCACTCGCCGCCGCCGGAACCGCTGAGCCACGGCCTAGTTTCATATTACAACCAAGTTAGCGGCGTTCGACTCGCACTTAGTCAATCCAACTTACATTCTCATGAAAACGCCCGCCACCTGCTGGAGCCCATCGGTTGATCGCGCTACGAAACTCGCACCCGCCGGGCGCGGCTGGCGCGAAGCCGGCGTCGAACCGCTCGAGGCGCGCATCGCGCCCGCGACCCTTGCTGCGTTGCCGGGGAATTCCAGTTTCGAGGACACGACTGATTTCGCCCACTGGACAGTCAGTACCGGGCCTGTGGGCACGGTCAGCGACTACATGAGTGCCAGCGCGCTCGTCCGCGGGGCGATCCCGACGCCTGAAGGAAACGCCTACGCCCATCTCGAATTCACCGGGACAGTCGCGAATGGCACGACCGGTTTCGGACCGTCGCTCCGAAGTGAGACCTTCACCGCCACCGCCGGCGAGGAGATCTCCGTCGTCTGGCGGGCAACGGACAACGGGGACAAGGCGCACCCGAGAGGCAGGCTCTTCACTTCCGCCGACGCGCCGGTCGGGACTTTCTTTGACTCCAATACCGGGACGACGGCCTTTGATACCTCCAAGGTCACGGTCACCTTAGCCGGCGAGTATTACCTGCTGTTCGAGGTCGGTTCGTCGGACGTTTCGGTGGGCGGAGCGGTCGGGGCGAAGCTGGACATCGATGCCATCCATCGCACTCAGGACGGCATCACGCGGAGCACGCTGGGGAACGGCCAGTTCTCCGTGGATGTGTCGAGCGAAGACCCGGCATCCAACAACCCCAACACGTTCCTGATCACCCTCGATGACACCGGCACCTATGCCGAGATTTTCGTCAATGGCAGTCTCGATTTCGTTCAGCCTCTGTCCGCGATCGACCGGATCAATGTCCTCGGCCGTGGCGGCATTGACCAACTCACGGTGGACAGTTCGAACGGCTTGATCACCCTTGCCGAGGGGATCCACTTCGACGGCGGTGGCGCAACCGACACGCTGAGGCTCACGCAAACGGGAGGCTCGACTCATGCCACCGATACCTACAGCGTCGGACCCGGCGCGGGTGATGGCACCAGTCTGATCAGCGACGGTGTCACTTCGCAGGCCGTCTATTTCACGAACCTGGAGCCTGTGCTGGATAACGTCCCGGCGACGAGCTTCACGGTCAACGGCACCACGGCGGGTAACACGATCAGCTCCATCGTGGGTCCGGGCGGCGGCATCTTCACCGGCGCCACTGGGAAAATCACGGTCGATAGCTTCGAGTCGATCGAGTTTAACAACAAAACGTCCCTGACCATAACCGGCCTCGGCGGAAGCGACACGATCAGCCTCAACAATCCCACCACACCGGCCGGGCTGACGGGCATTTCGATCCTCGGCGGCGACCCGACTCTCCCTGTCGGCGACAGGCTGCATTACTTGGGGGCGGGTGCGATCAATCCGTCCGCGGCGGGTGTGGGCACGATCACCGCGACCGGCAAGCCTACGGTAAGTTTCACGGGGATCGAAGTGACCAGCGTGGCCGGTGTCGCGCTTGCCCCGGTCGTCGGGGGCCTCGCTGTCACCGTTACGGGCGACCAGACCTCCGCGGGGCAGGCCGACGCGTTTGTCCTCACCGCGAATGCCACCACCCAGTTTCTCACGCTGGCGTTGAACGGATCGATCGCGCTCTATGCCCATCAGGGGGCGATCACGGAAATCGACGCGGACGGTCTCGCGGGCGACGATTCGCTGACCCTCACCGGCACCGGCAACGCGGAGACATTCACCTTCAGCCCCACTGCAGTGGACGCCGGTCACACCAGCATCACGGGCGTGGTGTCGGTCGATTACGCGGCGATGGAGTTGCTGGTGTTGAATGCGATGGGTGGCAGCGACCTCTTCGCCATGGGCGGCGCCGTCGGCAAGGTGAGGGTCATCGGCGGGACCGGTTCCGACACCATTGATTTCTCCGCCTCGCCCTCCCGCGTGGTCTTCAATCTCGACTCTGTTGGCGTTGACCAGTTCCTCAATGCGACGGGGCAAAACGTCAGCCTCGGCGACGCCGTCGAAAACTTCGTCGGCACGGCCTACAACGACACGCTCCGCGCCAAGGCCGCGAATTTCACCCGCATCCTCAATGGCGGCGCCAACACCCACCAAGTCTTCCCTCCGGGCGACGAACTCATTTTCGACGGGCAGAGCAAGGTGGTGAACACCACGCTCGTGGACGCGAACACCGGCACCTACAAGACGGATGGATACGCGGACGTCACGTTCGACGAGTTTGAATCGCCCGTCATCGCCAACTCGCCTTCGGGGCCAGGTTTCGGCACGCCCGACAACAACAACGCCTTCGACACGGCGCATGTTTACGACCTCCTGAAATCGACCTCCGCTGGAAAACCCGCGCCCGGAAGAACCCCCACCGCCGTCGCGACCGCACTTCTGAACGGCGACGCATACCTGGACATGGTGGTGGTCAACTACGCGACCGCGAGCGTCAGCGTGCTGTTGAATCTCGGCGACGGCACATTCGCCGCTCCGATTTCCTACAAGACCGGCGGACGCTTGCCCCAAGACATCGCGATCGGGAACTTTGACGGGAACCCGGGTCTCGACCTCGCCGTGACGAACAGCGCGTCGAACACGCTCGCCATTCTATCCGGCGATACTCTCGGCGGCTTCTCCGCCCCGAAGCTCATCAAGACTGCGCCGAACCCGTCAGCCATCGCCGTCGGCCATGTGGATGGCGACATGATCGACGACATCGTCATCGCTCACCCGTCGGTGAGCAAGGTCAGTGTCCTGCTCGGAACCGGCACAGGATTCGGCACCGCGGGCCTCTTCAAGACGATGGGTGTTCGACCGGTGGATGTGGTCATTGGCGATTTCAACGACGACGGCAATGCCGATGTGGTCACCGCAAACGTGTATTCGAACAACGTGAGTTTCTTCGCGGGGGACGGGATCGGCGGACTGGCGGCGCCAACGCGGATAACCACCAAGCGGCCGACGTCACTCGCCGTTGCGGACTTCAACCTCGATGGTGTCCTCGATCTCGCCGTGAGCAGTCAACTGTCCCGCGTCGTCAGCATTCATTTCAGCAACGGCGCCGGGGGTGCCACCCAGTTCCAGGCGCCTCTGGAGGTCGCGCTGCCGGGCAAAAACATCCCCACGTCGATCATTGCGGCGGATTTCAATGGCGACGGTCACGCCGACCTCGGCCTCGGCAACAGCATCGGCACGAACTTCACCGTCCTCATCGGCGGCAATCTCGGGAGGTTTTCGCAGCCCTACGAGTTCGATCTCGGGAAGTTTCGGATCTCGCCAAAGACCGGCGGCGTCGCGATCGGCGACTTCAACAACGACGGCCTGCTCGACATCGTCACGACCGGTCTCCACAGCGCCGACGCGCGCGTGCTCCTTCGGAAAATCTAGAGCGTCTTAATAAGACCTGTAGCCGCTGAGAGCCGGATCGCCGTCCCAAGTAGGGTGGGCACGCGATCCATCGAGACTTACTAATAAGACCGGGACTTGGAATACATGCAACCTCCCCCTGCCTCCCCTGCCTCGTTCCCAAACTCCGTTTGGGAACGCACTTGTCTGCGCAACTCCGTTGCCCCCTGGGGGCGTCCGCACATGGCCAGCGTCCCGCCGCCTAAACATAGTTGCGCCCGCAATTGCGTTCCCAAACGGAGTTTGGGAACGAGGACGGCAGAGAGTTTGTAGTCCAAGTTGCGGTCTCCTCAGTAGCTTCATCG
>JANOAZ010000341.1:0-3541 GCA_031411395.1 Chthoniobacteraceae bacterium | reverse complement strand
GCGGACTCTTTCAGCCGCTCGGGGTGAAGGTGGTGCGCGGCGACATTTATGTGACCTGTCGCGATCAGCTTGCCGTGCTGCGGGATCGCAATGGCGACGGCGAGGCGGACTTCATCGAGTGCTTCAACAACGACGCGCAGGTCACCGAGCACTTCCATGAGTTCGCGATGGGTCTCCAGACCGATGACGCGGGCAATTTCTACTACGCCAAGTCCGCCTGCCACGCGAAGCGCGCGTTCGTAGCACAGCACGGCACGCTGCTCCGCGTCAGCGCCGACGGCTCGCGCACCGACATCCTCGCGAATGGCTTCCGCGCGGCAAATGGAGTGTGCCTTAATCCCGACGGCACCTTTTTTGTCACCGACCAGGAAGGACATTGGACGCCGAAGAACCGCATCAATCGCGTCAGTCCCGACGGCGGCTTTTACGGAAACATCCTCGGCTACAGCGCGGTGACCGACACTCGCGACAGCGCGATGCGCCAGCCGCTCTGCTGGATCACGAACACCAAGGACCGGTCTCCCGCCGAGCTTCTGTGGGTGCCGCGCGGCGTATGGGGCAACTTGAGCGGAGCGCTGCTGAATACGAGCTACGGCTACGGACGGCTCTACGCTGTGCCGCACGAGTCCGCCGGCGGCGCGTGGCAAGGCGGAGTCGTGGAGCTGCCCATTCCGGACTTTCCGACCGGCATCATGCGCGCGCGATTCCATCCCGCCGAAGGACAGCTCTACACCAGCGGCTGCGCCGTGTGGGCCACGAACTGCCAGACGCCCGGCGGCTTCTACCGCGTGCGCTACACTGGCAAACCCGCGCATCTGCCCATCGCCATCCGCGCACGCGCCGACGGCCTCGCGCTCACCTTCTCCGAACCACTCGACGCCAACGCGGCCGCCGAAAGCGCGCGCTTTCACCTCAAGACCTGGCGCCTCGCCCGCAGCGAAAAATACGGCTCCGCACACCTCGACGAGAAACCATCGAAGATCCGCCGCACCGCGCTGCTCGATCCCGCGACCGTGCTCGTGGAAGTGGAAAGCTTCGCGCCCGCGCAAAGCTACGAGCTGACCTACGACCTGCTCGATGCCGCCGGCGCCGCCTTCACCGGCAACGTGCACGGCACCATCCATCAACTCAGCCCCGCGTCCGTCGCACCCCGCTAAGGAAACGCAAGCCGGGATTGACGCCCGCACGCCCGGCTCGCATCCTCAGCGCCCGGAAAGCAACATGGACGACCCCCGGATATCCGTCGAAGCGGCTGCTCCGCCCAAGCCCGAAATGGCGCACGTCCTGTTCATGGACATCGTCGGGTACACCCGGTTCCCGTCGGACGTGCAATCCAGGGTCGTTCAGCAGTTGCGCGCCGCGGTCCGCAATTCGGCGGAGTTCAAACGGGCGCGGGAATCCAGTTCGCTCATCTGCATTCCCACGGGCGACGGCATGGCGCTCGTCTTCCTCGACAACGATGTGTGCGCGCCGATTCGCACGGCCCTCGAGATCGAGGCTGCGCTGCGGGGCGCGGCGCCGTTCGGGCTGCGAATCGGGCTGCACAGCGGGACGGTTTTCCGCGTGCCGGACATCAATGGCACGGAGGGCGTGGCGGGCGCGGGGATTAATTTCGCCCAGCGGGTCATGGACTGCGCCGACGCGGGACACATCCTCATGTCCCAGGTGCATGCGAGTTTTCTCCGGGAGTTTGAGGGCCTCCAGCCGCACTTGCACGAGATCGGCGAGGCGGAGGTAAAGCATGGCGTCCGGCTGGCGCTGGTGAGCTATTGCGATGGGAAGGCGGGCCTCGCGACGATCCCGCACAAAGTGGTGACGCAGGCGGAACGGAAACGCCCCTCGACCATGGGAGCGAAAGCGGAGCCGGCGGCAGTGCGCTCGTGCGCGGGGCGCCGGGTGGCGCTGATCTACAAGCGCGGCGCGGAGCCGGATGAAACCCTTTTGCACGCACTCGAAGCCGAACTGCAACGACGCGGGTGCGAGGTCTTCATCGACCGGCATCTCCGCGTGGGGCTGAACTGGGCGCGGGAAATCGAGCGCACGCTGCGGTCTTCCGATGCGGTCATTCCCCTGCTCTCGCCGGAGGCGGTGAAGAGCGAGATGATGATCTATGAACTGGAGATCAGCGATGAGGCGTCGCAGCAGCAGAAGGGCCGGCCGAGGCTGCTGCCCGTGCGGGTGAACTGGGAAGGTCCGCTGCCCGAGGGGATCAACAAGATCCTCGATCCGATTCAATACGTACTCTGGCGCGGACCCACCGACACCGAGGCGGTGGTGGCGGAATTGACCGCCGCGCTGAGCGAGCCCACCACGCCGGAAGTCCGGCGGATGCGCGCCCTCGAACCGCCCGGTGGCGCGATGCCACTCGACTCGGCGTTCTACATCGAGCGCGCCCATGACGCTGAGTGCCATCACGCCATCGAACAGGGCGTCAGCTTTGTCTTGCTGGAAGGTGCTCGGCAGATGGGCAAGACCTCGCTGCTTTCCCGCGGCTTGCAAAAGGCGCGGGAAAGCGGGGCGCACGTCGCCTGCGTGGATTTGCAGGCCTTCAGCGCGAGCGACCTCGGCTCGAGCGAATCGTTTTTCATCACCCTCGGCACCGCGCTGGCCAACCAGCTCGACCTCGATGTCTTCCCTGAAGACGTGTGGCGATCCAAGAGCGGGGCGAACGAAAACTTCACCCGCTACCTCCGCCGCGAAGTCCTCGGCAAGCTGCGTTCGCGTCTCGTGTGGGGTCTGGACGAACTCGACCGGCTGTTCTCGACGAGCTTTTGCAGTGAGGTCTGCGGCCTGTTTCGCTCCTGGCACAATGCGCGCGCCAGCGATCCCGAAGGCCCGTGGCGGAATCTGACCCAGATTCTTTGCTACGCGACCGAGGCCCACCTGCTCATTTCGGATCTGAATCAATCGCCCTTCAACGTCGGCGTCCGGATCCCGCTCCATGATTTTTCCGACGAGGAAGTGAGCCAGCTCAATCATGTCTATGGCGATCCGCTCTCCGATGGGGAGATCGCGCGATTCCAGTCGCTGCTCGGTGGGCAGCCGTATCTCACCCGCCGCGGCCTGAACGAACTCGTCGCGCGCAAGCAGTCACTCGCCGATCTCGTGGCGGTCGCCGACCAGGACGAAGGTCCGTTCTCCGATCACCTCAAGCGTTTCCTCGTGCTCATCTCGCGCACGCCGGAGGTGCTCCACGCCGTGAGGCTCGCGCTCGCCGGCCAGAAAGTACCGGACGAGGCCACCTTCAATCGGCTCCGCGCCTCCGGGCTGATGCGCGGTCCGCGCGCGGCGGAAGGCCGTTTCCGCTGCGAAATTTACAAGGGTTACCTCGCACGCCATCTCCTCCATGAAACAAAGTGATTTCTTCGTCACCGGCGGGGCGCTCCTCGCGGATGCCGGCTCCTACGTCGCGCGCGCTGCGGATATCGACCTGCTCACCGCGCTGCGGGCGGGTGAATTTTGCTACGTGCTGACAACGCGGCAGATGGGGAAGACCTCGCTCACCGTGCGAACCGCCGCGCAACTGCGGGAAGAAGGCCGC
>JANOAZ010000340.1:0-16094 GCA_031411395.1 Chthoniobacteraceae bacterium | reverse complement strand
CATGCGGCTCCGCACCACCTCCGCCCTCGGATGCGAGAGATTCCTCCACTTCGCTCCGCCCCGGTCGGAATGACAGAGCCATCATTTGCACACGCCCTCCGGGCGCAGCGCGGGGAGGCTCGCCGCGGCGACGGCCTGGCCGTGGCGCTTGTCCTTTTCGTCCGGGGTGCGGAGCTGGATGCGTTCGGCGAGTGCGGGGAATTCCGCGCGCAAGACTTCGCCCGCTTTGGCGAGAAGGAGATCGCCACCGTCACCGCTCGTCACGCGGCCGAGGATGAGCAGGTGCCGGAAATCGTAGAATTCCGCGTAGTGCGCGATGGCGTAGCCAAAGCACACGCCGATCGTTTCGTAAATCCGTCGCGCCCGCGGATCATCCGCAGCCATGAGTCGCTGCACCTCGATGAGTTGATCGGCAAAGGGCATGTCTTTCGCCAGTTCGATGCCCGCGATCGGGACGAGGCGCGCCACGCCCTGCTGGCAGAAGTACTGCACCGCGCAGCCGGCGTCCCCGCTCCATTCATCCACGGGCGCATTGTCGCGATAGTCCACCGGCGCAAACGCCAGTTCATTCAACCACGGCGTGATGTGGCCGCTCGGAGTGACGTAGCCACCGGCCACGCTCGTGCCCATGGAGATGCCGAGGACCCCATTGTCGCCGAGGCTCATCGCCCCGGCGAGGGCGGTCACTTCGCCGTCATTCACCACGTCGAATGGAATGCCGCCCCACTCCGCGCGCAGATCGCGAAAGAGGTGCTGGATGCGCGCCGAAAAATCCGCGGGCGAGACGCCGCGGAAGAGCGACGCGACGCGCACTTCGTTGTTCACATAGACGCCGGCGGCGCTCCCGCCGATTGCGTCCACGCGGGGCAGATGCGCCGCCGCGCGCTTCAGAGTGTCGTTGATCCCATCATAGTGATACTGCGGATCGCTCTGAAAATACGGGTCCCATGCGATCTCCTCGGAGAAGACGCATTCTCCATCGATCACGGCGGCGCATTTGCGGTCGCTGCCCCCGAGGTCGAAGCCGATCCGGCAACCGTCGAGATGCCGGCCCAGCGGGAGCGCCGATTCCTTCGCGGCCGGCGCGTCGGCGAGTTCGCAGGCGACGATCTGAAAGGGTTCGCGGTATATCTTCACGCCCATGAATTCCTCGTCGAATCGCCGCTCGCCGCCCGGCGAATATATGTCGGCGAGCATCTTCGCGATCGCGGGATCGCCGCCGACGTGCACGCGGAACCCGCCGCGCGACCAGAGGAGAAACTTCACCAACCGCTCGACGTATTTGCGGTTGAGCGCCACATCCGCGCCGGTGTGCGGGAGCACGCGAGTGTCGAAGCGCGACACCGTGCCGTCCGTGCGCTCGATCGCGAGCGCGAGCGGATGCGCGCCGGGATCGGCGTCGCAGCGCTGCCGGTATGCGGCGTTCCATAACGCGGCGGGATGGTAATCTGGGTCGAGAGGTGGAGGGATCGCGGGGTGCACGGGCAGCATGCATATCACGCGCGGCGTGGATCGTCACCAGCCCTGCGCTTCACTCAGCCTCCTGCCATCGCGCCGATGATGATGAATGGCTCCGCGCCGCTCGCCACGGCCTCCGGCAGGGAAGTCTCGGGTGGTTCGTGGGAGAGATCTTCCTTGCAGGCGAAGAAGCGAACGAAGGGGCGGCGCCGCAGAGTGCCGTGGTCGCGGATCGTGCCGCGCAGCGCGGGATAGGTCGCTTCCAATGCATCGAGCACCGCCCCGAGCGTGGGCGGGCTTCCGACATCCAACTGCACTTCATCGCCGACGCGGGCGAGATTGCGCAGATGATACGGAAGCACCACACGGATCATGGCAGCGTCTGGACCTCGACGGACAGGACCGCGGGCAAGTCGCGGACGATGGCCTTCCACGAATCGCCGGAATCCGCGGAGCAATAGACCTGGCCACCGGTGGTGCCGAAGTAAATGCCGCACGAGTCGAGCGAGTCCGCGGCCATGGCATCGCGCAACACGTTCACATAACAATCCTCCTGCGGAAGACCTTTGGTCAGCGGTTCCCATTCATTGCCACCGGTGCGGCTGCGATAGACGCGCAGCTTTCCTTCCGGCGGGAAATGTTCCGAGTCGCTCTTGATCGGCACGACATAGATCGTCTCTGGCTCGTGCGCATGGACTTCGATGGGGAAACCGAAGTCGGTCGGCAGATTGCCGCTCACCTCGTACCACATGTCGCCGGAGTTATCGCTGCGCATCACGTCCCAGTGCTTCTGCATGAAGAGCACTTCCGGTCGCGATGGGTGCATGGCGATGCGATGCACGCAGTGGCCGACATCGGCGTTCGGGTCGGGGAGTTCGTAGGCGGACTTGAGGCCGCGGTTAATGGGCTTCCACGTCGTGCCCCCGTCGTCGGTGCGGAAAGCGCCCGCGGCCGAGATCGCGGCGTAGATCCGTTCCGAGTTGCTGGGATCGAGGATGATCGTGTGGAGACACATGCCGCCGGCGCCTGGTTGCCAGAGCGTGCCTTTCGCCGCGCGCAAGCCGGGGAGTTCCTTCCACGTTTTGCCGCCGTCGGTGGATTTGAAAAGTGCCGCGTCTTCCACTCCGGCGTAAACGGTGTCCGGATCCGTCAACGAAGGTTCCAGATGCCACACCCGCTTGAACTCCCACGGATGCTGCGTGCCGTCGTACCACTTATGGGTGCCGACCTCGCCTTCATACATGAACTTATTACTTTCGCCCTTGGGCGGACCGCTGGGATCCGGCAGTGGTTCACCGTCCGGCGGCATCCACGTCTTGCCGCCGTCGTCCGAACGCTGGATGACCTGCCCGAACCAACTGCTCGTCTGCGAAGCATAGATGCGATCCGGGTTCACCGGCGAACCCTTGAGATGATACATCTCCCAGCCCGCAAAATGTGGGCCGCTGACTTCCCACTGCTCACGCCTGCCATCGGAGGTAAGAATGAATGCACCTTTCCTGGTGCCGACTAATACGCGCACATGGCTCATAAGAGGGATAGTTAAGCTGGGACGATGTTTAGTTCAAAAGGCCGGCGAAGGCCTTCCGTCCGCACCACAGGAGGTAAGCCGCCAGCAGAACGATCACGATGAGCATGGGATCGAACAGCCCGGCGCCTTTCGTGATAAACACATGGAAGGCGAGGATGTTCACGAGGATCGGGCCCAGGATGAGCAGCCCAAAGTTCCGGGTGCGCGGGATGGCCACGAGGATGCCGCCGGTCAGTTCGAGGACCTTGACGAACGTCATGTAACCCGTCGGCCCAAACGCGCCGAAGAACAGGGCGGCCGGCGAACCTTCCGGCGGGGGCGGCATTTGGACTAGGTTGAACAGCACGACGACGGAGGACATGACGAACAGCAGACCGAGCAGGACGCCGGCGATGGTGGGTAGGTATTTCATGAGTTAGAATAATTTCTGGTTGGGAGGCGGCGAGTTACCTTTGCGGATCTCCACGATCGCTTTCAAGTTAGCTAAGCCCTGGTCGAACTGTCCGCCGACCATCTTGTCGCAGTTCATGATCAGGCTCATGCATTTGCCCATGAAGTTATTCCTGCCCGACATGCTCCACGTGAGGGCGGTCCGATCGCCTTCAGGCTTGAACGTGAACTCCGTGGTGTTGGTCGCGGCGAATGGCTTGATGAACTCGAGCTTCATGAGGATAAATTCGTTCGGT
Source organism: Chthoniobacteraceae bacterium (assembly GCA_031411395.1). Classification (GTDB taxonomy): domain Bacteria; phylum Verrucomicrobiota; class Verrucomicrobiia; order Chthoniobacterales; family Chthoniobacteraceae; genus Chthoniobacter. Next base: position 12,419 of record JANOAZ010000340.1, on the reverse strand, counting down.
TTGCTGTCGGTGATGGTCATGCGCCCTTCGCCGACCTCGTTGTTTCCCGCCCAGGCGAAGGTGGCGCCGACGCCGGCGGGCGGTCCTTCGAAGGTGTTCTTTGCGTTGGGGTCCAGCCTCGCCCACGGAGACCAGGCGTTCCACTTGTGGAGGTCGTTGACTTGCTCGAAGACGACGGGCGTCGCCGCCGCGATCGTCGCCGAGCGGCTGATGCGGAAGTCGGCGGGTTGCAGCGCTGCGACGATGAGGAATACGGCGAGGATGGCGGCGAGGCCAATGAGGATGAACTTAAGCATGGATCGTTTGGCAGTTAGTGGGACTACTTGGTTGTCATTGTCAGGGCAGTACTTTTTTTGCGCACCGGCGGGTGCCGAGTGCTTCTCCCCACGAGCGGATGCGTGCGTCCGGGGCGGCCGTGCGCCGCATTTTTTTTGAGGCAGATTTCGATCCCGGCCGCAGGCGCTGGGAAATGACAAATCGCACACATCTTTCGACAACATGCGGGAGGCGCGACGGAACGCGGGCGCGTATTTTTTCCCGCAAAGTGAACCCCCTCATGCATCCCGACACGACCAACAGCGCAGCAGACCCCGTGGATCTGTCGGTCGTGATCCGCGGGATGGATCGGGAACTGCGCTGTCTGCTCGGGCCGGAAATCCACCTCGCGATGGGCACTCTGCCGCCACGCGGCGCGGCGCCGGTGCGAGTGCCGCCGGAGGAAATCGTGGATCTCGTCCGCCATCTGGCGCTCGACGCGCACGATGCGATGCCAGGCGGCGGGATGGTGACGATCCATACCGGACGCCTGCGCGAGGCGACGGAATGCGCGGCCATGGTGGTCCACGAGGTGCCCGCGTTCCCGGCAAAGAAGCGAGGGAGCGCGGGCGCGCGGATTCGCAAGGGACGCAGCCTCGGGCTGGGAGCTTCTTTCGACGCGATCGAGCGCGCCGGCGGCCATTTCCATGTCTCCTGCCGTGGCCGTGAAACTGTGTTGACGATCTGCTTTCCGCTCGCGGGATAGCGGCCCTCTGCCCGCGCGCTCGGCCGGCACCTCGATCCTTATCGGGCTGTCCAAGTTGTTGCCACCGATCAAGCCGGCCCGCTCCCCGAGCGACTCCGATTCGCGCGATCGATTCCCAAATTCATCTGCTCCCGGCTTGGATCGCGGCGACGAGTTCGGCGAAGTCGAGCGGCTTGGCGAAGTGCTGGTCGAAGCCGGCGGCGTGCGAATTCTCCACGTCGCTCTTCTGGGCGTAGCCGGAGATGGCGATGATCAGCGCGTCGGCGAAGCCATCGGCGCGAAAGCGGCGCGCGAGTTCGTAGCCGTCGATGCCGGGCAGGCCGAGATCGAGGAGGAGGACGTTGGGCTTGAAATCCTCCGCGGCCTTGACCGCCCCGGGGCCGTCGTAGGCGGTGCAGACTTCGTGGCCGCGCCGGTTGAGGAGCCGCGCGAGCGTGCGCGCGGCGTCGAGATTGTCGTCCACCACGAGCACCCGGCGCGGCGCCGCATCGGAGCTGGTCGCCCGGGGCGCCGGGGTAGGCGCGGGCGGGGCCGAGACCGTCTCAGGTTTGCTCAAGGCTGGAAGGCGGATGGTGAACTCCGCGCCGTCGCCGGGGCCGTCGCTCTGCGCGGAGACGGTGCCGCCGTGGAGTTCGATGAGCTGGCGGCAGATATTCAGCCCGATGCCGAGCCCGCCCTCGGACCGGTGGAGCGAGTGGTCGGCCTTGGCGAAAAGATCGAAAATCCCCGCGAGCATGTCGGGCGCGATGCCGATTCCATTGTCGCGCACGGTGATCACCGCCTCGGCGCCGAGGCGCTGTTCGGCGATCGTGATGCGGCCGCCCTCCGGCGTGTATTTGGCCGCGTTGACCAGGAGATTGACGATGCACTGCTCGAGCCGGGTGGGATCGGCTTCGACCCGCAGGCCGCCGGCGGCGAGTGTGATGCCGAGATCATGGTGCTTGTCTTCGATAAAAGGGCGGGCCGTCTCGACCGCGCGCCCGATGATCAGGTTGAGATCCATCGCTTGTGTGCGCAGCTCGACCCGGCCGCGGGTGATGCGCGCGACATCGAGCAGATCGTCCGCGATCCGGCTCAGGTGACCGCTCTGCCGCTTGAGGATGCCTACGGCCCACTCGGCCGTGCCCGGCTCGCCGCCGACATCCTGGAGCATCTGCACGGCGTTGGCGATGGCTGCGAGGGGGTTGCGCAGCTCGTGGCCGAGCATGGCCAGGAATTCGTCCTTGAGGCGATTTGCGTCGCGCAGTGCTTCGGTGCGCTCGCTCACACGCTGTTCGAGCGTTTCATTCAGCACGCGCAATTGCTCCTCCGCGCGGCGGCGCTCGCTCACCTCGGTGAGCAGCGCGCGGTTGGCCATCGCGCTCTCGCGCTGCCGGCTGTGCAGTTCGGCGAAGGCCGCGACCTTTGACCGCAGGATGACGGGGTCCACCGGCTTGTGGAGGTAATCCACCGCGCCGGCGTCGTAGCCTTCGAGCACATGCTTATCTTCGCTGTAGTACGCGGAGAGGAAGATGATCGGGACCGGAGCGGTTTTCTTGAGTTCCTTGATCATGTGCGCCAGATCCACGCCGCGCATGCCGTGCATGCGGATGTCCAGGATCACGAGGGCGAATTCCTCGACCGTGAGTGCGAGCAGCGCCTTGTCGGCGGAATCGGCACGCAAGATCCGGTAGCGGGGATCCGCCAGCACGCTTTCGAGCTTGTGAATATTTGTCCGCTCATCGTCCACGATGAGGATATTGATCGGGGCGTCGTGCAAGACGGGCGCGGGCGCTGGGAGAGTGTCAGAGTTCATGGGCATGGGCCTTGGGGGTAAAATATCGCCTCAACGGGCATTCCACCTCACCGGCGCGGGGTGGTTGGTTGATGGAAGGTTAGGACAGGGTGCGGGCGGGCGGACCCCCAAATGGGCTGAATCTTTCCATCGCACCTCCTTCCGCTCCTTGGCGTAAGAATTGTCATCGTCGATTATTCCGTATCGTCTGTGGCGAACTTCGGACGCCTTCGATGGAAGGCCTCTTTAACTGAAGATTCAATCGGGGAATACCTGATGAACGCCTGGGGCGATGCCTTGTTCGGATCGGTTGGCCCGGATCGACCGTTGCGACCGAGCCAGGCTGCGATGCTCGAAGACAATCCCCGTCCACGAAATCGCAAATTTTTAACGGCTGCCGTGTGCATCGGGGACGAAACTAACTCATAGAGGAAGGAACGTCGAATCATGCCACTGTCATTCCATGTCGCGCTGCTCGCGGCCGCGCTCGCGGTGGTCTCGCCGCTGGATCGGGTCGAAGCGCCGACGCCCCTTGGATTCGAGGCCATCGTCAATCATTTAAAGGAAACCACTGATGCCCGCCCGACACGCCTGCACAAACAGGCGGTGATCTTCGCCCTCGGCGAGGCCTATCGCACCGGCGACCACATGGAGAGCGTGATCATTGTGACGGAAGATCCGCCACGCCTCGCGGTGAGCTTTCTGATCAGCGGTGGTTACGGGATGAATTTCGTGAACGAGTTCTTCGAGGCGCCGTTTTTCACCCGCGCAGAGAGTGAGGAGTTCTACGGCTTGCTCCACGGCCCGCAGGAGCGCGCCTCGGCGGCCTTTCCCCGCTTTGCAGTGGAATTCACCCGCGTCAATACGCCCGAATGGCATTTCATTTCCCTCACCCTCGGCCCGCCGCGAAAGGGGGCGCCGACGCCGCTGCCGTAGACGCTGGTCGGGTTCCACCAATGAGCTTCACCGAGCAAAGCCGGCGCGCCTATTGCGGCGACGCGCATGTCCGCGCGCGGATCTCCGAGTTCTTCGGCGAAGTCTCGCAAGATGAACGCCCCGCAGTGTATCTCGCCGTCGGCACGGAGACCGGATCGCATCATCGAGACGCCCTGCCGGTCGAGGAGCTGACGAGCTGGCTGGATCGCGGCGCAGAGGTGAACCGCTCGCTCTGGGATCGCGGGTCGCTGGTCTGCCATCTCGATATCGAGTACGTAAACTTCGACGACCACGCGTATCCGTTTCTGAACGAGGCTCGCGTCTTCGCGCTTCAGCAGCCGGTCGTGGCCGCGGCCGAGGCGGTGCTTGCATCCTGCGGAATTCACCCGCTCAAGCTCATGACCGGCCGTGGCTATCACCTCGTCTGGCAGATCGAGCGCACCTCCCGGGCCTTTGCCGAACTCGCCGGCCTCGGTCATGTCTCGGCGTCGTTGAGACTCCTCTACGCGACGGAACGCGCGCCCACCGGCGAGCACGTCTCGCCGGAGTTGGGCGTGGCCTTCGCTGGGCTCGGCCTGATCATGGAATACGTCGCGCAGGAGGTGAAGATGCGCGCCGCGCCGCTCTGCGAAGTGCCCGTGGAACTCGGCGCGATCGAGACCGGCGGCGGTCCGCACGGCCGCGAGATGATCTCCCTGGACATCACCGAATACGGCGATCCGCTCTGCTCCCGCGTGATGCGCGCGCCCTTCAGCGTCTATCTGAAACCGGCCCAGCAGCGCTTCGTCATCGGCGATGGCGTCGTCGATGGGCTGCTCCCGGTGGTGATCGTTCCGCTCGGCGATCTCACCGTCACCGAAGCGCTTGCCGTGCGGCACGATCCCATCGCCGCCGCGCGGCTCGCGGAGACTTCCTGGGCCGTCATCCCCGACGCCTCGCGTGCGATGAAGCGTCTGATCAAGGCTTACCGAAACTCGCGGCTGGCGTGGTTTCATGCCGACTTCTACTCGCAGGTCCACGACGCGCCGGCACTCTGGCCGGAGACCTACGACCGCATGCCCCTCGAAACGCTTCCGCCTTGCGCGCGCCGGATCCTCGAACGGCCCAACGACCTGCTGCTGCGCCCGGGCTGCGTGTTGCGCGTCGTGCGGGCGATGCTTTCCCTCGGCTGGCATCCGCGGCACATCGCCGGATTGATCCGCTCAAAATACGAGCGCGACCACGGATGGGGCGATCAATGGAATGGCTACGATCCCGCCACGCGCGCCGACTTTTACGCGCGCGTCTTTTCCGGCGAGATCGTCGCCGGAGTGGATGACCTCGTGGACTTCAACTGCCAGTCGGCACGCGAGGCCGGCATCTGCTTTCATCCGCATTGCCCGGATAACCTGCTGCGCTTCCGCAGCTCCCTATTGGATCGGAGAAAACATGAGCGACTGGCCCGTCGGCCTTTCAACCGGCTGTTTCTACCAGAAGAGCATCTTTGATTGTCTCGAGACGATCCTCGCGAGCGGATTCAGCCTCATCGAAGTCTGCTCCTCTCCCGCGCATCTCGACTATCACGACATCGAGGCCGTGCGCCGCGTCTCCGAGCGACTCGAGGCGTTCGGGATCGGCGCCTATTCCTTCCACGCCCCCTTCGCCGATCGCATCGACATCTCCGCCCTCGACTCCGCCCACCGTGCTGCCTCCGTGCGCGAAGTGCTCGCCGCCGGAGACGCCGCCGCCGTGCTGGGCAGCCGCCACTTCGTCATCCACCCCGGACCCGAGCACCAGCCGCATCCGGCCGGCGACGACCGCCAGCACCGGCTCGAAAACGTGGCCCGTTCCCTCGACGAGATCGCCCGGCATTGCCAGCACCTGGGCATGACCTGCGTGCTGGAAAACAAGCTGCCGCATCTCCTCTTCGGCAATACCGCCGACATGCTCTGGATCCTCGGCGCCATGACCGTGACCGACGTCGGCGTGTGCCTCGACACCGGCCACGCCCAGCTCGGCCGCGAGCTCGACACCGCCACGCACAAGCTTTCCCGCCATCTGCGCATGATCCACGCGAGCGACAATCGCGGGCATCACGACGACCACCTCCCGCCCGGCGAGGGCACCATCGACTGGCCGCGCATCCTCGGACTGCTCCGCACCAGCGGCTTCCGCGGCTCGATCATGATGGAAATCGCCGGCCACGGCGAACCCGCGCAGATCCTTGACCGCGCCCGCCGCGCCCGGCAGTTCCTGCGACGAACCGCTTGGCGGCTCGGCTAAACGCGTGCATCTCTCTCGGATGGAAACGGAACTGCCGGGCAACCAAATCGCGTTCATCGGGGATTACCTGCCGAGACAATGCGGCATCGCCACCTTTACCCATGACCTCTGCGAGGCGGTCGCGGCGGCTTGCCCGGAGGCGCATTGCATCGTCGGCGCGGTGAATGATCGCCGCGAAGGCTACGCTTATCCGCCGCGGGTGCGCTTCGAGTTTCACGAGCGCGATCTGGAGTCGTATCGGCGGGCGGCGGATTTTCTGAACATTAACAATGTCGAAGTCCTCTGCGTGCAGCACGAGTTCGGGATTTATGGCGGGCCGGCCGGGAGCCATTTGCTGGCCTTGCTCGCAGATGCGGAGATGCCGGTCGTCACCACCCTGCACACGGTGCTCCGCGATCCCAGCGAGCAGCAGCGCCAGGTGATGGCGGAGCTCGCCCGGCGGAGCGAGCGACTCGTGGTCATGACGCAGAAGGCCGTCGGATTTCTCCGCGATATCTACGGCGTGCCGGCGGAGAAGATCGATGTCATCCCGCACGGGATTCCGGACACGACCTTCATCGATCCAAACTCGCGCAAGGACCAGTTCGGCGTCCTCGGCCGCACGGTGCTGCTCACCTTCGGCCTGCTCAGCCCTTCCAAGGGCATCGAGTATGTCATCGACGCGCTGCCGCGCATCCGCGAGGCGCATCCGGACGTCGTCTATCTCGTGCTCGGCGCCACGCATCCGAATCTGCGCGCCCGCGAGGGCGAAAACTACCGGCTCCAGCTCGAGCGCCTCGTGGAGGCGCGCGGCGTAAAGGAAAACGTGATCTTCTACAATCGCTTCGTGAGCATCAGCGAGCTGAACGAATTTATCGCCGCGGCGGACATCTACGTGACGCCGTATCTGAATGAGGCGCAGATCACCTCGGGCACGCTGGCGTATTGTTTCGGCGCGGGGAAAGCGGTCGTCTCGACGCCCTACTGGCATGCGCAGGAGCTGCTCGCCGAGGGGCGCGGGGTGCTCGTGCCGTTCCGCGATTCCGGGGCGATCGCCGAGGGCGTGTGCGGGCTTTTGGGCGACGTGAAGAAGCTGCACTCGATGCGCGAGCAAGCGTTCCGGCTGGGGCGCGAGATGACCTGGCCGGCGGTCGGGAAGCGTTACATCGAGACGTTCGCGAAGGCGCGCGCGGGGCGCACCGGCTCGGCTCGCCGGGCCTTCGGTGGACAGACGCTGGCGCGCAAGCCCTACGATCTGCCGCCGTTGAAGCTCGATCATCTTTTCCGCATGACCGACGCCACAGGCATGCTCCAGCACGCGATTATCAACGTGCCGAATTTCAGCGAGGGATACTGCATCGACGACGTCGCTCGCGCCTTCCTGCTCACCGTCCTGCTCGAGGAAATCGGCCACGATGGCGACGCTCAGGAACTCGCGGCGGTGAGCTCCACCTACCTCGCATTTATCTGGCACGCGTTCCGCACGGACACGGGCCGCTTCCGCAATTTCATGAGCTTCGACCGGCGCTGGCTGGAGGACGCCGGCTCGGAAGACAGCCACGCGCGGGCGGTCTGGGCGATCGCCACCGCGCTCGGTCGCTCGCGCAATGAAGGGCACCGCAAACTGTGCGGCCTGCTGTTCGAACGCGCGCTGCCGGCGCTGGAGCACTTCACCTCGCCGCGCGCCTGGGCCTACGGACTCCTCGCGATCCATGAATATTTCCGCCGCCTCACGGGTGACCGCGAAGTGAACCGAATGCGCGAAGTGCTGACGGAAAAAATCCTCTCGCGCTGGCGCCACGAACACACGCCGGAGTGGCCGTGGATGGAGCATAACGTGACCTACGACAACGCCCGGCTCGCTCATGCGCTGATCCTGAGCGGCTGCTGGATGCCCTTGCCCGAGGCGCGCGAGGCGGGGCTCGCCGCGCTCCGCTGGCTCATCCAGATCCAGACCGCGCCGGAAGGGCATTTTCGCGCGATCGGCAGCAACGGCTTTCACGAGCGCGGGCGCGGGCCGGCCGCGCAGTTCGATCAGCAGCCGATCGAGGCGTGCGGGATGATCAGCGCCTGCCTGGAGGCTTTTCGCGTCACCAAGGACCCGCTCTTTTCGCGCTCCGCGCAGTCGGCATTCGAGTGGTTTCTCGGACGCAATGACCTCGGCCTGCCGCTTTACGATCCGGTGACCGGGGGCTGCCGCGACGCATTGCATCAGGATCGCGTGAATGAAAATCAGGGCGCGGAATCGAGCCTCTCCTTTTATCTCGCGCTCGCGGAGATGCGGCTCAGCCAGCACCCCATCCAGCCGCCGCAATCGCCGTGAGCACCTAAACGGAGGGGCAAGATGCGGCAAGGAATACGCAACTCGCGGGTATCGACAGTTTCTTTGCCGGGGTATTTTTAACGCGGAGCTTCAAACCGAACTCAAAAACAACCCCCAATGAAATCCACCAACACAAAACGCAAAGTCGCGGAAACCGTGGTGGGCGCTGCCGTCGGCGCGGCCATCGCCGGTCCGGCCGGTGCAGTGCTCGGCGGCCTGGTCGGCAGCCAGGCGGCCGCGCACACCCCGCATGTGACCGAGGGCGCTGGCGCCCGATCCCAAGCGGCGGAAGAACCCGAGGATCCGATCATCCACGCCCAACTCAAGCGCATCCTCGTCCCGCTGGACTTCTCGCCGCCCTCGCGGCGTGCTCTGCGTTTCGCGCGGGAATGGGCCGCGCGTTTTGATTCCGAGATTTGCGTGCTTCACGTGCTCGAGCCGATCGATACCGTCGGCGTATTCGGCGCCGAGCCGATGCTCCCGCCGATGCCGCCCGTGGATTTCCACACGCAGGCTCGCGCCGCGCTCGAAAAGCTCGCCGCGCAGGAATTCCCCGCCACGGCGAGAGTTTCCGTCCATCTCCGCGACGGAGCCGCCTATGATCAGATCGTCGCCGCGGCGAAGGAATTGAGAGCTGATCTGATCATCATCGCGACGCATGGGCGCACCGGATTCGTGCACGCCCTGATGGGCAGCACCGCCGAACGCGTCGTCCGCCACGCGCCTTGTCCCGTACTTACGCTGCGGCGCGCGCGGGATTGACCGGGCGCTTCGAGCGGCGGCAGGAAGAGAGGATCATTTTGCAAGCGGCGGAGAGCCGCCGCACGACGGCTTCGATCGGATGGGCTTTGGATTCGATGGGCCGGTGCCCGCTCGATCGAGTGACTCCCGTTCAGCCTGCATGCGCCGCACCTGACACGCGTCGCCGATTTTGGGCGGAAGCAGGAACCGCAAAATATGCCCAGTCTTTTCGAGAAGATGTGTAGCTCTCTCCGGCTCGTTTCGCGAAGGTGCCTTCGCGAGTGGGACGCCCCTGCTCTCCAAGAAAAACAAACCACAAATCAAAGCATGAAAATGAAATCACTGAAACTGACTCTGCTGCTCGGCGCAGCTCTCGCGGCAATGAACCTGGCTGCACTCGCCGACAGTCAGGTCTTCAAGCCACTGAACTCGAAAGCGGAACTAGGCGCGCTCAGAGCGGGCACCCAAGTCGCCCATGAATGTCCGCACTGCGGAACCATCGCGGTCTCCAAGGTGGGCAAGGACCAGGCCCATGCGGCCAGCCATACCTGCCCGGTGTGCAAAATGAAGGTCACTTATCAGGACGCCGGCGGCGGGAAAGGTCCGAAAGTCGGCTTCATCGCCTGCGTGGACGAGAAGACCGGCAAGAAGATGTCGGCACGCGTCTGCGCTGCTCACAAGTAATCCAAGCACCCTCGGGAATCTGAATTCCGGGCGGGGTCGCCTGGCGCCAGCCGCGCCGGGCGACCTCTCCGGCTGCTGCTATGTTCCGCAAACTCAAGGACGCCGCTGAGAGCCTGCGGGACGGACAGCTCACGGTGGTCGCCGAGGAAATTTGTCCGATATGAAACGATGGGTCCGCATCGGGATCGTCATGGTGGTGATCGCGGCGCTGGCCGTGATCGCTGCGCAATTCTCCTCCGGACCGTCATCCGGAGGCACCATGCCTGCGGCTGCTGGCGCCAATGTCTGGACCTGCTCGATGCACCCGCAGGTGCGGCTTCCGAAGCCGGGCAAGTGCCCGATCTGTTCGATGCCGCTCGTTCCCGCGGCGATGCAAAAGAAGAGCACGGAAAACGCAACGGGCGGCGATTCGATGCTGGAACTTTCCGAGCACGCCCGCGCGATGGCTAGTGTCGAAACCGTGCGTGTCGAGCGCCGCAAGCTGAGCCGCGAGATCCGCGCCGTCGGGAAGGTGCAATACAACGAGTCGGCGCTCTCCACAATCACGGCGCGAGTCGATGGCTACATCGAGAAGCTGTTCATCGACTACACCGGCGTCGAGGTGAAGGCGGGCGATCATCTTGTTGAGATATACAGTCCCGAGTTAGTCGTCGCCCAAGGCGAACTGCTGATGAATCCTGCGCAGGGCGGCATGATCGAGTCGGTGAAGCGGAAACTTCGCCGCTGGGAGGTGACCGACGAGCAGATCGACGAAGTGATTCGCACCCGAAAGCCGCAGGATCGCATCACGATTTCAGCTCCGATGAACGGCACGGTCACCGAAAAGATGGTCGTGCAGAAGAGCGCGGTGAAAGCCGGCGATGTGCTCTACAAGCTCGCGAACCTTGAGTCCGTCTGGGTCTATCTCGACATCTACGAATACGAACTGGCCTCGGTGCGCTACGGGCAGACGGCGGACATCGAGACCGAGGCATATCCCGCCGAGACGTTCACAGGGCGGGTCTGGTTCATCAATCCGGTGCTCACCGACGAATCGCGCACGGTGAAAGTGCTCGTGAACATCGCGAACAAGGACAAGCGGCTGAAGCCGGGGATGTTTGTCAGCGCCACGATCCGCGCCGGCCTGCTCGCCAATGGCGAACTCGCACCGACCGGTGTCGAGGGCAAGTGGACGTGCCTCATGCATCCGCAGGTGCTGGAGGCGGAAGGCGGGCCGTGCCGCGTCTGCAAAATGGCGCTCACGCAAATTCCGCCCGCCGTCGCACCAAAGCCCGACGATGAACTCGTGCTTGCCGTGCCCACGACCGCCGTGCTCGACAGCGGCATCCGCAAGATCGCCTACGTCGAGCGCGCGCCGGGCGAATACGTTGCCGCCGCGCTCAAGCTCGGCTCGCGCGCCGGAGATTTCTATCCGGTGCTCGCGGGCTTGAAGGAAGGCGACCGCGTCGCGGTGCGCGGCAATTTCCTCCTCGATTCGCAATTCCAAATCAGCGGCCTGCCGAGCCTCTTCTACGAGCACGGCCAGGCACCAGGCGCCGGCCATCAACACGGTGCTGACAAATCGACGCCTGTGCCGAAACCGACCGGCCACGAAGGCCACGCCACGCCGAAGCCAGCCGAACACAAGCCCTGATGCTGCTGCTCAGAGCGCTTCCGTGAACTCTTCGATACTCACGCCAGCCATCTTCAGCGCGCTGCGCAATGTTCCTGCGGCGACCTCGCGATGCATCGGGATCACACAGCCGATTTCCCCCGCCGGCGTGATTTTCTTCATCACGACATGGCTGCCCCTCTGCCGGTCCACCTTGAACCCAAGCCGTTGCAGCGCGCGCACCGCTTCGCTGCCCGACACAATCGGAACTCTAGGCATTCGCCAGCTCGAACCGAGTGATGGTCGCGGCCTTCAAGTTCGCCCGCGGAAACGCCTCCAGATACGCCTCTGTCGCCTCGCGCAAGTTCGCCAGCGCTTCCTCCTCAGTCGTCCCCTGGGACGCGACCCCAAGCTCCGGACACTCCGAAACAAGCAGCTCGGTTTGGTCATCGGGATAGATCACGGCCGTGAGTTGAATCATGGTTCGAGCTTAGCCGCCGACCGCGCCGCGAACAACCGCGATCTCCCTACCTATGATTGACGCGCTGATCCGCTGGTGCCTGAAGAACACTTTCCTCGTCCTCATCGGCGTCGCCGCCATCGTGTTTGGCGGCTACTTCGCGCTGAAGAACACGCCGGTCGATGCCATCCCGGACATCGGCGAAAAGCAGGTCATTGTCTTCGCGGACTGGCCCGGCCGCTCGCCGCAGGACGTGGACAATCAGGTCACGTATCCGCTGACCACGAGCCTCACCGGCACGCCCGGCGTGAAGACCATCCGCAGCATGTCGGGCTTCGGCTTCGCGATGGTCTTCGTCATTTTCAAAGACGACGTCGATTACTACTGGGCGCGGTCGCGCGTGCTGGAACGCATCAACGTCGCGCAACAGCGCCTGCCCGCGGGGGTCACGCCGGTGCTCGGCCCGGACGCCACCGCGCTCGGTCAGGTCTATTGGTATACGGTCGAGGGCGAAGGCTTCGATCTCGCGGAGCTGCGCAGCATTCAGGACTGGTATCTGCGCTACCAAATCAACGCCGTCGAAGGCGTCAGCGAAGTCGCGAGCATCGGCGGCTTTGTGAAGCAGTATCAGATCGACGTTCACCCGGA
>JANOAZ010000339.1:0-16837 GCA_031411395.1 Chthoniobacteraceae bacterium | reverse complement strand
TCCGCGAAATCCGCGTTTATTTTCCGGCAACCGCAGCGACCTGAGGCAGGGATGTTCCGCCCAATTCCGGGCAAAAGGCCGACTTAATTGGCGGAAACTTGTCGCAATCCCCGAGGTTGGTGTCTAGGTTCCGCCCTCCCGTCCAACCCAACATCCTTTAAATCCCCGGCATGAGAGAACTAGACGAACAGGAGCGGCTTATCGTCCGCCATTTGATCCGCGATCCGCGCGAGAGCGACAATGGCATCGGCGAGGAGACCGGAGTGAATGTGCGCACCGTCGGGCGCAAACGGCAGAAGCTGGAGCAGGCGGGAATCCTCAGCTATTTCACCCATCTCGACCTCTCCGCGCGAGGGACGGGGCAGTTCAGCGCGCGCCACCTTTACACCATTCAGTTCCGGATCGGGGTGACTTACAAACAGCTCCTCGAGGACATCCAGCGCGAGCCATTCGTGCGCTCGGTGTTCACCAAGATCATCTTCGAAAGCCACATCGCCGAGATCGATGGCAAGCTGGCGATGCTGCTCTTCATCGACGGGGCGAGCGATACCGACATCGTGCAGACGGTGCAGGAGGAACTCATTCCCAGCCTACTGAAAAATCACGGAGCGGACTCGATCGAGGAGGTGCAGACGGTGCGGGTGCTGGCGCCCGTGCGGGTGATGCGCAACTACGTCCTCCCGGTGAACATGGAAGCCGGCTACCTCAAGAAGGATTGGCCGGATGATGGGATTTATGTCGGGCCGATTCCGCCCGGTTAGAGGAAGATTCCAAATTCCAAGCTCCAAACAATCCGAGGGAAAGGAATGGAAATACTGAAACGGGCACGCGCGCTTCTGCGTTTCTCCCTTCTCCCTATTTCCATCGCTTCGCTCCGATTGTTTGGAATTTGGAGTTTGGCATTTGGAATTTCCGCTTCCGCCGCGAATCCCGAGCCCTATCCCACGCCCACCTCAAAGAAGGGCCTCCAGGTGCAGATGGTGGACGACGCACTCGCGCTCGGGATCCGGCACGCGGGGCTGAACTGCCACCTCGCCAGCTTCGTGGATCTCGAAGGCAAATCGGGAAGCGTGAAGTTCGCATTCGGCGGGCAGGATTATTTCTTTCGCCCGGGGCCGGTGAAAAATCTCGACGCGCAGATCAAGCCGCTCTCGGACGCGGGCGTGGTGGTGAGCCTGATCGTGCTGAACTACGAGAACCGCGACGAGGCGCTGAACGCGATCTTCCTTCACCCGAATTACGATCGGGCGGCGAAGACGAATCGGATGAGCGCGTTCAACGTGGTGACGCCCGATGGCATCCGGCACCTCCGCGCGGCGGTGGCTTTTCTCGCGCAGCGTTACAGCGAGGCGGCGGCGCCGCATGGGCGGGTGTGGAATTACATCGTGGGCAATGAGGTGAACTCGCACTGGTGGTGGAATAACATGGGCCGCGCGACGACGGCGGAGGTGGCCTCGGACTATGAGCGCGCGGTGCGGCTGATGCACGACGCGGTGCGGGAGTACCTGGCCCACGCGCGGGTTTTCCTCTCGCTCGAACATCACTGGGGCATCCGGTACCCGCCCGGCGCGCCCGATCAAGCGTGCCCCGGCCGCGAACTGCTGGAGATTTTCGCGCGTCTCGCGCGCGAGCGTGGCGACTTCGACTGGCACCTCGCTTACCACCCGTATCCCGAGAATCTCGGCGATCCGCGATTCTGGCGCGATAAGTCGGCGCTGCGGACGGACGACAGCCCGCGCATCACCTTTCACAATCTCGATGTGCTCCCGCGTTTCCTCGCCCGCGCCGAGATGCTCCACGGCGGGAAGCCGCGCCGGATCATTCTCTCCGAGCAAGGCTTTCACTGCCCGGACCGGCCGAATGGCGAGCGCGATCAGGCGGCGGCGTGGTGCGCGGCATGGTGGAAGGTCGCGCACCTCGACGGCATCGACTCATTCATTCTCCACCGCCACGTCGATCATGCCCATGAGGGGCTGAATCTCGGCCTTTGGACACACAAGCCCGACACGATTTCCACGCCCGATCGGCATCGTCAGATGTATGAAGTCTTCCGGCTCGCCGATACGCCCGAGTGGGAGAAGGCGTTCGAATTCGCGCTGCCGGTGATCGGCATTCAGCGGTGGGAGGAACTGACGCCGCCGTAGCTGGCCGCGAGGGTCAGCTCTTTTTCAACACCACAAGAACCACCGAAGACGCTGCCGCGAGATAGATCAACGCGAGCACGATGCGCAGAATCCGGGCGCGCAAGGTCGGCACGGGGGTTTGGGCCCCGCAGTGGCCGCACCAGAGCATTGGATTCCGACCCGTGCGCACGGCGGGGTACTGCAAAGCGTGACCGCAGCGCGTGCAAGGGACGGAGAGGTAAACGCATTGCGCGCGGCGTGCAGCCCGGGCCTCGTCGGTAGGCGGCTCCAGCTCTGGGGTCGGGGGCATCCCTTATTTAGTAGTCGGGAAATTCGCTTATTAAAAGCAGAGTTTTCGACCCAAAGCGCCGGGCGTTCCACTCGTTTTCGCGCGCTCAGCCGCGCCGCGGAGCTATTTGGTTGCGGTCCGTCCCGCGATTTTCTCGCGACCCTGCGCGAGGATCTTCCGCTCGGAGCGGCTCAGGCTGTGCATGCCTTCGCGCGAGATTTTCTCGAGGATCGGGTCGATCTCCACGCTGATGAACTGATCGGCGTTCATGCGATCGAGACGCGCGGAGCGCTGGCGGCGATTGAAGATGTAGCGCTGGATGGCGAGCGGATTGCCAAAGCCCAGTTGCTTCACGTAGAGCCAGGAGAAGGCCCCTGCGGCGACCATTCCAGGCGCGCCGATTTCCGGTGGAATGTGAGTGAGCCACATGACCCCGCCCATCGTCATCAACCCGAACGCGAGCCACTTCGCACGGAGGCGCACGGGCAGGACGAAGAAGATATTCCAGGTCAATTCGAGTTCCGGCAGGATGGTCGCAAAGGCGACAAAAACCGCGAGGACCGCGGGGGTCGTCCCGAGCAGCGGGATGCTCCCCGGCACGAGCCAGGACACAATCCCGCCGATGAACGTGGCGGCGCAGTAGATGGTGAGAAAATGACGCGCTCCGATGATGGGCTCCACCTCGCGTCCGGCGAAGTAGAGGAGGAGCATGTTCACGAGCAACTGCACCGGACTGAAGTGCAGGAGTGAGTAGGAAAGAAATTTCCAATACTCGCCCGCAGCGACCCCGGGACCATCGAGGGCGAGCCACTGCCGGAGGAGACTCCCCTGATCATGCTCGGCGAGCATGTATTCCATGAGCGACTGCCCTACGTACGCCCCGAAACTGAGCGCGACGAGCAGGGCGGTGGCTGATGGACGCCCGACCGGCCACCGTCGTAGAAACGGTTGCGTTTGGCGGCGGGAGGGGCGCATACGGCGACGAAATTAGGCCACGGGCATCGTGTTGTAAAATTCGAAAACGTCGAACGCGAGAGATCAGGATTTCCGAGTGCCGTGATCCGGATTGAAGCAGGGCCGCGCGTTCAATTTCCTGCCCGGGCCGGACCAGAAGTTGCGCCCGCGGCGGCGGCACTCTAAGAAGAGCGCCTTTCCATGCCCGAAACCCTCGTGCCCGCTGCTCCGCCTGCCGCTTCGTCCGCCGCGCTCGCACCCATCCGCGTGCGCGCGAAGTTCTTTTTCGAAGGCGATCGCAAGTGGTTCATCAAGGGCGTGACCTACGGGCCGTTCGCGCCGGATGAGCGCGGCGATTTCGTCGGCCACCCGGAGAAGGCGCGGCGGGATTTTGCGCTCATGCAGGAGTTCGGCGTGAACCTGCTCCGCATCTACCACATTCCGCCTCGCTGGTTTCTCGACATCGCCCGCGAATTTGGTCTGCGCGTGCTCATCTCGATCCCGTGGGCGGAGCACATCGAATTTCTCAACAACCGCAGGATGAAGCGGCAGATCATCGAGACGATCCGGGAAGGTGTGGCGCGGAACAAAGGCCACGACGCGATCTTCGGATACTATGTGGGAAACGAGATTCCCTTCGCGATGGTGCGCTGGCTCGGCGCTCGGCGGGTCATTGAGTTCGTCGAATATCTCATCAACCTCGCGCGGGAAACCGATCCCCGCCCGCTCTACAGCTACGCGAGTTATCCGCCCACGGAATACCTGCTGCCGACCAACGTCGATTTCTGTTCCTTCAACGTGTATCTCGAGCGCCAGCGCGACTTCGAAAAGTATCTTGCGCGCCTCCAGAATCTCTCCGAGGATAAGCCGCTCGTATTCGGTGAGTTCGGGCTCGACACGATTCGCAAGGGCGAAGAGCAGCAGGTGGAAGTGCTCTCGTGGCACCTCGAATCCGTCGTGCGCGGCGGCGCCGCCGGGACGATTTTCTTTGCGTGGACCGATGAGTGGTTCACCGGCGGCAGCGAGATCACGGACTGGGCGTTCGGGATCGTCAATCGCGAGCGCGAGCCGAAGAAGGCGTTCCATGTATTGAAGGAATACCTGCGTTGCGAGGGTTCGATCACGGAACGGGTGAAGCTGTCCAGTTACCCGAAGGTGAGCGTCATTGTGTGTTCCTACAATGGAGGCAAGACGCTGCGCGAATGCCTCAAATCGCTCGATCACGTTTCCTATCCGAACTTCGAGATCGTGCTCGTGGATGACGGCTCGAAAGACGACTCCCAAAGGCTCGTGCGCGCCTGGCTGGAGGCACGCGCCTCGCGGGCGTCGTCGATCGCAATGGACGAGGCGGCGGCGTTGTCCGTCCGCGGCCAGCATCACGAGGCGCGGGTGGAGATTTATTCCGGCGCCCCTTCGTTGCCCGGCTTCATCTGGGTCAGGCAGCCTAACATGGGCCTGAGCTATGCGCGCAACGCCGGTGCGCACGCCGCGACCGGCGAAGTCTTCGCCTACACCGACAGCGACTGCATGGCCGATCCGGATTGGCTCTACTACCTGGTTGGCACGTTGCTCAGCGGCGATTACGTCGGCGTCGGCGGCCCGAATATCTCGCCGCCCGCAGTGAACTGGATTCAGGCTGCCGTCTCCGCGGCGCCCGGCGGACCCAGCCACGTGCTGCTCACCGACGTGGTGGCCGAGCACATCCCCGGCTGCAACATGGCGTTTCATCGCGCCGCGTTCGAGAGCGTCGGCGGCTTCGACACCGAGTATCGCAAGGCGGGCGACGACGTGGACTTTTGCTGGCGCTTGCAGACCAATGGCGGGGTCATCGCCTTCAGCCCCGCCGCGATCGTCTGGCACTACCGGCGCTTCACCCTCACCGCCTTTCGCAGGCAGCAGGAAGGTTACGGCGAAGCGGAGTCGATGCTGCGCTTCAAGCATCTCATCTTCTTCGGCCCCACCGGCACGGCGAAATGGAAGGGGCAAATCTACGGCGCGCCGCGCTTCACCTGGCTTTTCAACAAGCCGGTGATTTACCACGGCGTCTTCGGCCAGGGGCTTTTCCAGTCGATCTATCCCACGCCGCAATCCGAGCTCGCGGCCTATCTCAGCAGCATCGAATGGGTCGTGCTGACGATCTTCATCGGCATCATCGGCTGGCCGCTGGAGAAGCTGCGCATGGTGCCGCTCGCCATGTTCATGGGCACCTTCCTCGTCGCGCTCAGCTACATGCTGCACGCGCGCATCGAGGCAAAGTTCGACACGATTCCCGCGCGGCTGCTCGTGGCCTTTCTCGCCTTTGTGCAGCCGCTCGGCCGCGGCTGGGCGCGCTATTTCACCTGGATGAAATACAAGGGCACGCCGAGCGGAGTCATCGCCAAACCCGAGGCCGATCTGCAGCCCAACGCGCACCAGGGCAGCATTGCGCGGATCGATTTCTGGAATGAAACCGGGCACGGACGCGAGCAGTTGATCACCGAGGTTTTCGCGCTTCTCGAGGCGGAGGAATGGCGCTACTCCACGGATACCGGCTGGAAGGATTGGGATGTGCAGATCTACGGCAATCAATTCTGGAGCATCCAGGTCAGCACCGTCACCGAATACCACGGCGGCCCGAAGTGCCTGACCCGCGCGCGGTTGAAATATCACGCCGTCGCGCTGACGTGGCTGCTGAATGGAATCGTGCTGCTGATCCTGCTCTACCGGCTCGCCTTCACCGCAAATCGGGATGCGATCTGGTGGGCGATCTACGCCGTGCTCCTGCTCTGGCTCTACCTCCGCGCCCGCAAGCTGAAGCGCCGCGTCGCCGACCTCGTCATCCACGCCGCGCAACGCTGCGGCCTCAGCCGGGTCAGCGGTTCGGCGAGCAAACCGGCGCCGGAAGAAAAGGCGAAGGGCTAAGGGCGAAGGGCGAAAGGAAGCGTCCCCGCCGCCGCCGCCAAGTCATCTCACCGTGTTTGCGACGACCGATTACGATTATACGCTGCCGGACGAACTCATCGCGCGGCATCCGCTCCCGCGGCGGGAAGATTCGCGGATGATGGTGCTGACCCGCGCGACGCAGACGATCGAGCACCGGCAGTTTGCGGACTTCCCTAGCTATCTGCGCGCGGGAGATCTCGTGGTCTTGAATGACACCCGGGTCATTCCCGCCCGCGTCTTCTCCGACGATGGCCGCATTGAGTTTCTCTTCCTGGAAAATCTCCGCGACCACACGTGGAAATGTCTCGTGAAGCCCGGGCGCAAGATGCGCCTCGGCGCGCGGGTCGAGGTGCGCGGGGTTGCGGGCGTCGTCACCGGCATCGAGCCCGAAGGCGAGCGGATCATTGAATTCCAAGGCCCCGTCGATCTCGACGCCGCCGGCGAGTTGCCCATTCCGCCCTACTTCAACCGTGTCGTCGAAGCCTCGGATACCGAACGCTACCAGACCGTCTTCGCGCGCGAACCAGGCGCCGTGGCCGCTCCGACGGCGGGTCTGCATTTCACGCCTGAGATCCTCGCGCGGATTCCGCACGCCTTTCTCACCCTGCACGTCGGCGTCGGCACCTTCCGGTCTGTACTGACCGACGATGTGCGCGGGCACCGCATGCACTCCGAGCGGTTCCGTGTCAGCGAGGAAGCCGCCGCAGCCATCAACGCCGCGCAGCGGCTCGTCGCCGTGGGCACCACGACCGCGCGCGTGCTGGAGTCGTGCGGACGGCCGATCGCCGCGCAGCAGGGTGCGACCGACATTTTCATTCACCCGCCGAACACACCGAAAACCATCGGTGCCCTGCTCACCAATTTTCATCTTCCGCAAAGCACCCTGATCATGCTCGTCAGCGCGTTCGCCGGTCGCGAGTTCGTCCTCCGCGCCTATGCCGAGGCGGTTCGCGAACGTTACCGCTTCTACAGCTACGGCGACTGCATGCTCATCGTGTAGCGCTTGCCGCCGCCGCCGCCGCGGGCTACAAAGCGCGCCCACTTTTCCCACGACCATGGCCTTCCTCAACGACAACTACCTCAAGCTCCGCGCCGGTTACCTCTTCCCCGAAATCGGCCGCCGCGTAAAGGCCTTCACCGACGCGAATCCCGAGGCCGCAAAACGCGTGATCCGCTGTGGCATCGGCGATGTCACCGAGCCGCTCCCGCCCGCCGTCACCGCCGCGATGCACAAGGCCGTGGACGACATGGCCACCCGCGAAGGCTTCCACGGCTACGGTCCCGAGCAGGGCTACGAGTGGCTGCGCCACGCCATCGCGGAGAACGACTACCGCGCCCGCGGGCTGAACGTCGCCGACGACGAGGTCTTCGTCTCGGACGGTTCGAAGTGCGATTGCGGCAACATTCTCGACATCCTCGGCCACCAAAATCGCATCGCCATCACCGACCCGGTTTACCCCGTGTATGTCGATACGAATGTCATGGCCGGCCACACCGGCGAGAGCGATGACACCGGCGCCTACGCAGGCCTCGTGTACCTCCAGTGCACCGCCGGGAACGGCTTCGTCGCTGCGCCGCCGAAGGAAAAAGTGGACGTCATTTACCTCTGCTTTCCCAACAACCCGACCGGCGCCGTGGCCACTCGCGCGCAGCTCGAGGCCTGGGTGGAATACGCGCGCGAAAACCAATCCATCATCCTCTTCGACGCGGCGTACGAAGCCTACATCAGCGACCCGGACGTGCCGCATTCCATCTACGAGATCGCCGGCGCGCGCGAAGTCGCCATCGAGTTCCGCAGCTTCTCCAAGAACGGCGGCTTCACCGGCACCCGCTGCGCCTTCATCGTGGTGCCGAAGGACCTCATGGCCTCGACTGCCAGCGGCGAACGCAAGCCGTTGCATCCGCTCTGGGGGCGCCGCCACACGACCAAGTTCAACGGCGTTTCCTACATCGTGCAGCGCGGCGCCGAGGCGCTCTATTCGCCCGAGGGCAAGGCGCAGGTCGCCGCGCTGATCCAGCACTACATGGGGAATGCGCAGATCCTCCGCGAAGCCGCGGCCAGCATCGGCCTGCGCGTCTATGGGGGCACGAATGCGCCCTACATCTGGGTTTCGACACCCAATGGCATCACGAGCTGGCAGATGTTCGACCGCATGCTTGGCGAGGCGAATGTGGTCATCACCCCCGGCAGCGGATTTGGCGCGAATGGCGAAGGTTACTTCCGCATCAGCGCCTTCAACTCCCGCGCAAATGCCGAGGAAGTGGCCCGCCGCATCAAAGCCATCGCCTGGTAGGTACGCGCGGTGTGGCAAAAGGGCGGTTGGGCGATTAGAAAAATCCTGATGAAAACTTCCCTGATCATTCTCCTCTCCGCGTTGGCCTTCGTCGCTGCGGACGCCGAACCCGCCTACGTCCCGCCGGAGATCGAGCCCGGGGACATCCTTCCCGGCACGATCAAGACTTTCACCTTCACGACCAGCACGATCTTCCCCGGCACCACTCGCGAGGTCACCGTCTTCATTCCGGCGCAATACGCCGCCGCCAAACCCGCGTGCGTTTACGTAAAGACGGACGGCTTCAATCCGAAGGAGAAGACACTCCTCGAGACGATGATCGCCACGAAGGAAATCCCCGTCACCGTCGGCGTCTTCGTGCGCCCCGGCGAGCTGCCTGCGCCGATGAAAGGCACGCTCGGCCGCCGCAACCGCTGCTTCGAATACGACGGCGTGAGCGACAACAACGTCCGCTTCCTTACCGAGGAACTCCTGCCCTTCATCACGAAGGAATATCAACTCAACCTCTCGACCGATGGCAACGACCGCGCCATCTCCGGCGGCAGCAGCGGAGGCATTGCGGCCTTCACCGCCGCGTGGCATCGGCCCGAGGCGTTCAGCCGCGTCTATGCGGCGAGCGGGAGTTGGGTCGCGTTCCGCGGCGGGCACGAGTTCCCGACGATGGTGCGGAAGTTTGAGGCCAAGCCCATCCGCGCCTACCTCACCACCGCCACGAACGACATGGAGAACGCCGCCGGCGACTGGTTCCTCACCGATCAGGAGATGGACAAGGCGCTGAAGTTTTCCGGCTACGACTACCGCTTTCGCATCGTCGATGGCCGCCACGTCGCCGGTTACCTGGAGAATTGGCGCGAAGCCATGGCCTATCTGTGGAAGGACTGGCCGCAGCGCGTGCAGGCCGGCCCCAGCGCGCCGCGCGCGCAGGATTTCCTGCTGCCGGGCGAAGGCTGGAAGCTGGTCGCCGAGGGGTTCAAAAGCACGCGCGGCCCGGCGGTCAATGCGCGTGGCGAGGTGTTCTTTGCCGACACCAGCAACAACAAGATTCACCGCATCGATCTCGATGGGAAAGTCAGCGAGTTCGTCGCCGATGCGGGAGCCGCGCACGGCGTCACCATCGGTGCGGACGGACGGCTCTACACGATCTCGGAAAAGTCCGGCAAACTCATGAGCTACGACCCCGCCGGTGCGGGCAGCACCGTGATGGAAGACCTCCGCGGCCACTCGATTCTTGCGCGGCCCGATGGCGGACTCTACGTCACGAGCAACGGCGAGAAACCCAACGACCCCGGCACCGTTTGGTTCGTCAAGGACGGGAAGAAAACGCGCGTGGATTCGGGCCTGAAATTCGCCACCGGCATGTCGTATCGGCCTGACCAATGGCTGCTCTCCGTGGCCGATGGTCATTCGAAATGGGCTTACAGCTACCAGATCGAGCCCACCGGCCAGCTCACGAACAAGGAGCGTTTCTTCCCGCTGCACGTTGCCGATTGGGACGATGACGCCGGTGCCGAATGCATCTGCTACTCCGCCGAGGGGCAGATGTTCGTCGCCACCCGCTCCGGCATCCAGGTCTGCGCCGACGACGGCCCCACCCAGGTGATCCTCCCGGTGCCGGACCGCGCCCGCGTCATCGGCGTCAGCCTCGGCGGCCGCGACATCGATACCCTCTACGCCTTCTGCGGCCAAAAGATCTGGCAGCGCAAAGTCAAAGTCCACGCCACCGGTGCCTGGGCTCCGTGGACGAAGGTGGGTGGGACGAAGCTGTGAGCCGCACCACGGGCGTGCGACTTGGGACGAGCGGACGGATCGGGATCGCAACCGGCCGATAGAGAATAGCAATCCGGCGGTAGTCGCCCCATGGATCAGGCGCTAGCGTGCGCGGCATGACACCCATCCGACTTCTCACCATCGTTACCGCTGCGTTCGCATTGACGCTCCCGGCTTCCGCCATCGAGCGGCGCTTTGCTTTCACCTATGAAACGACGACTCAGGCGAAAGGGGCAATCGAACTGGAGAATTGGGTGACGTGGCGGCATCGCGATGTGGAGGGCGGGAAGGACTCGGACGTCTTCCGCTTCCGGCACGAGATCGAATATGGCCTCACCGATCGGCTCCAGCTCGGCTTGTATCTGTTTGACTGGCAATACGACGATCAGGACTCCGAAGGCCACGAGGCGCGCTGGCAGGCGTCGGGCATCGAGCTCATCTACAGTCTCACGAATCCGACCACCGATTTCCTTGGATCGGCGATCTATGGCGAAGTGCTGGTCGGCGAAGATTCCCTGAAACTCGAAGGCAAGCTGCTGCTGCAAAAGAATTTTGGCCCGCTTCGCGTGGCCTACAACGCGATCATCGAGGGTGAATGGGAGGGCGGGAAATTCGGAGATTTCGAAGAACGGACTGGCGAGATCGCGCAGACCCTCGGTGTCAGCTACGACTTCAACAAGCGCTTCTCGGTCGGCGCGGAACTGTTGCACGAGATCGAGCTCCCGGAGTGGGAAGAAGCGGAGGACTCGGTCGTCTATGCCGGGCCGAATGCTTCCGTACGTTTCGGCCGCGCGTTCGCCACTGTCACGGCGCTTTTCCAAGTGACCGACAATCAAGGCGAGCCGGACTCGCAGGTTCGTCTGCTCACGGGCTTCGATTTCTAAGCTCCCGGCGCAGCGTCAAATCATGCGCCTCCGCTTGCTGGCTCTCGTCGCAGCCTCCGCCGTGATCATGATCGCGGCGGGAGGCTGCGCGTCGTCGGTCGGCATTGCGCCGGCCGTGACCCCCGCGATGGTCAGCGCGGCCCGCGGCGTTCCGGCTGAGACGCTGGAGGAAGGCCGCCGCATTTTTGCCGGGCCATGCACCTCGTGCCACGCGGCGGATCCCGTGAGCAGATATTCACTCGCGCAATGGGAGGCCGCTGTGGATGAAATGGCACCGCGAACCAAGCTCGATCCATCCCGCCGCGCGGCACTGCTCGCTTATATTACCGCCGCGAAAACGACTGAGAACGCGGGCGTTGCACATTAGCAGCGGCTCCCGTCGAGCCAGGCAGATTACTTCGCCGCAGGCTGCATCTGCGTCCTCATCATTTCGATCATCATCCGCATTTGTGCGGGATTGATGCCCGACTGCGAGGAGTCGGCGCTGAACGCCGTGTCCCACTCGGTCTTCACCGGGGTGTAATGCAGATCGTCGCGGAGGCGCTGGGCGATTTCGTCCATATGCGCGGCTCCGTAGAAGACGGCGATGCTGTCGGTGGGCTGGAGTTGGCCGAGATGCATGCGCAGGTCGCGCAGCACCACGGCGTTGCGTTGAGTGAGGATGACGTCGAAGAGGTCGTGCATGTCTGGCGACAAATTCTTCGCCATGCCCATGAGTTCGCCGGCCTGGCCGAGCACCTCGATGAGCATGGTCTTGGTCATCTCCCGCATCTGCGGCGAGGAGCCGAGCAGGCCGATCATCTGGGTGAGGGCGCCGCCCATCGCGCCGGTGCCCTGGAGCGCTTCGACGAGTTGATCGAAAGTCTCCCCGCCCGCGGGCGCGGCGGGATCGACGCCGCGCTTCTTCACCTCCTGCTGGAGTTCGGGGACGTGGAGGTCGCTGTTCACGAAGGATGCGCGGCGGTAGTCGATGGCATCGAGCTGAAACTTGAGGCCGAGCGCTTTGGCGAGCGTGGTCTGGATGCCGGTGTCGTCCTTCATGCTGCCGGGCGCCTGCTTCACGTCGTGCAGGCCGATGCCTTCGTAGAGGACGACAGTCTGGCGATCGAGGCGCTGCTGGATGGCCTGGAAATATTCCGCCGTGCCGAGGTGCGCGACGCCGATGAGCCACACGCTCGGGCCGGCACCGCTCGCCGGACGGTATTCAGTGCTGCTGGTCTGCAGACCGCGCGCGCCGGCGGGCAGGTCGGCGGGGCGGAGGAAGGCGGCCATCTTCGCCGGAGGCGGTTCGGCCTGCACGAGCGGCGCGGTGATGAGGGCGGCGGCGAGGAGGAAGGTGCGGCGCAGGTTCATGGCGAAGTTTCCGGTGCATCGTGGCGATTCGGCATGGCGTCAAATGGGGGGCGGTGAATGGGCCCGCGCGTACGCGACTGAAAAAGCCCGGTCATCCTGAGCGGAGTGGCGTCCGTGGGCGCAGGCGGG
This sequence comes from Chthoniobacteraceae bacterium, assembly GCA_031411395.1. Classification (GTDB taxonomy): domain Bacteria; phylum Verrucomicrobiota; class Verrucomicrobiia; order Chthoniobacterales; family Chthoniobacteraceae; genus Chthoniobacter. Next base: position 4,122 of record JANOAZ010000339.1, on the reverse strand, counting down.
GGACGCCACGGAGTCGAAGGATCCCGCGGGCCTGAGAGGATGTACCGAAAGTCAGAAAAACGAACCGCAGATGGGCGCCGCCGCGCCGCGCCAGTTGCTCGTGGGATCCAACCCTTTGATCCGATCTGCCGCGCATCCTTCCCGCCCCTCACACCTTTCGCCCGAACTTCTTTTCCAACTCGCCGTAGCTCATCTGGATCATCGTCGGCCGGCCGTGCGGGCAGCAGTAGGGCAGGTCGCAGGCGAGCAGGTCCTGAATGAGGCGGACGAGTTCGGGCTCGCGCAGGTAGTCGTTCGCCTTCACGGCGTGACGGCAGACGGTCTTCGCGATCATGTCTTCGCCAAGGCGCAGCTTCGAGGTCTGCGCGCTCGTCTCGCGGAGTTCGTCGATGATTTCGCGGACGAGTTGCGCGGGCTCGCTGCCGCGGAGGAAGGTCGGCAGGCTGTCGATCTTGAAGGTGCCGGCGCCGAAGGGCTCGAGCGCGATGCCGGCGCGATGCAAGACGGGCAGATGATTCGCGAGCCAGTCGGCATCGCGCGGGCTCACTTGCAGGGTGAGGGGAATGAGCAGCCGCTGGGAGGGCACGCCCTGCGACTCCATGCGGCGGCGCATGTCTTCGAAGAGGATGCGCTCGTGCGCGGCGTGCTGATCCACGAGCACGAGACCGGTCTCATTTTCCATGAGCACGTAGAGTTTTCCGAGCACGCCGAGGATGCGGAAATCGCGCGAGCGATCCTCGGCGGGAACGATGGGCGGGGTGGTGCGGAGGCCGAAATCGGCGACGGGAGCTTCGTCGCGGAGGGGCGGGATGCCGCGCGTCTCGGGGGCGAGGGGAGTCGGCAGAAAGGCTGGCTTCGCGAAGGGCGAGGTGGGGCCGAGATCGAGGACGGGCTCGGGCGGAGTCGGTGGATGCGCCGGAGGGGTTGTCTCCGCGTGAAAAGTCTGCGTCCATTTTGTGCGATCACTTTCCAGAGCGCGTCGCGTCGCTTCCACGACCGCCTCGCGGATGTGCGCGGGATTGCGGAAGCGCACCTCGCGCTTGGCCGGATGCACGTTCACATCGACGGCCGCCGGATCCATTTCGATGAAGAGAAATGTCACCGGATGCTGCCCCTTCATCAGCGCGGTGTGGTAGCCTTCGCGGAGGGCGAAGTTCAGCGTGGAGTTTTCGATCGCGCGGCCGTTTACAAAGACGAGCTGCTGGGCGCGCGAGGATCGGCTGACTCCGGCGCGGCCCACAAAGCCGCGGACGATCAGTCCGCCGCCGTCGAACTCCGGCACCTCCAGCAATTCCGCGGAAAGCGCGAGTCCGCAGAGGTCGCGAATGCGGTCGCGCAGGTGCGCCGCGGGCGGGAGTTGGTAAACGACGCGCTCGTCATTCACAAAAACGAAGCCGACCTGAGGGTGGCCGATCGCTTGGAGGTGGAGCTGGTGTTCGACGTGGCTGGATTCCGTGTTTTCGGTGCGCAGGAATTTTCGGCGCGCGGGGAGATTGTAGAAGAGCGAACGCGCCTCGATCTGCGTGCCCGGCGCGTCGCCGCCGTCGCGCACGTCCTCGATTTTCCCGCCATTGACGATCACCTCGGTGCCCGCGAGCGCGCCGCGTTCCCGCGTGGTGAGCCGGAAGCGTGAGACGCTGGCGATGCTGGGCAGCGCTTCGCCGCGAAAGCCCAGGGTGTGAATCGCGGAGAGATCGGCGCCTGTGCGGATCTTGCTCGTGGCGTGGCGCTCGAGGCAGAGCAATGCGTCGTCGCGATCCATGCCGATGCCGTTGTCCACCACGCGGATGGTCGAGATGCCGCCGCGCCGAACGAGCACTTCGATGCGCGTCGCCTCCGCATCGATGGCATTCTCGACGAGTTCCTTCACCACCGACGCCGGCCGCTCCACGACCTCGCCCGCGGCCACCTGGCTGGCGACCGTTTCGGAAAGGAGAGCAATGCGGGACATGGGGAAAGGAGACAGAAGTCAGAAGTCAGAAGTCAGTATCAGAAGAGCCGCGCCCGGCTAGTGAAAGGAAACGAAGTCAGCTCCGGACTCCTGTCTCCTTGTCTTCTCGACACCCTTAAGACCCTGCCTTACGGTCATCCACGATGATCACTGTCACTGATTCCGCATTTCAGCATCTCCAGACACTCGTGCTCGAGCGCGGGGAACCGGGGAAGGGGCTGCGCATTTTTGTCGAAAGTGGAGGGTGCGCCGGGATGCAGTACGGGATGTCGCTCGATGATCCGCAGGCGGGGGACGAAGTGTTTGAAAAGGACGCGGTGAAAGTTTTTGTCGATCCGCAGAGCCTGCAATTTCTCAACGGCTCGACCGTGGATTATTCGGACGACCTCGCGGGCGCTGGCTTCCGCATCCACAATCCCAACGCCGTGCGCAGTTGCGGTTGCGGCACTTCCTTCGAAGCGGGTTCGGCCGAAAATGCGGCCGAGCACGCGCAACACTAACTCGCTTTTCCGGCGGGACGTATGGCCGACAATTTTTACGGGTTCGACGACGGCGAAGAGCAGGAAAAGGGAAGGGACAACCTCTTCCTCTGGACGATTTTCATCCTGCTCCTGATCGGGGTGGCTGCGACCTGCTGGATGGGCAGCTTCTATGTCTTCGGGCATCCCGAAGATCCCCGCTGGTACAAGCTCCTGCGAAAGATGGGAAAGCTAGACTCGCCCAAGCGCTTCGAGGTGACGTTGGCGCCGCCGGGCGAGTTCCTCAGCGCGTCCAAGCTCTTCGAGAAATACAGCAAGTACACGCGGCTCGAACTGGAAAAGGAGAACGACGAACTGCTTCGCAACTACATCAAGAATTTCCGCGAGACGAAGAAGCTGACGCCCTACATCACGGGGCGTTTCAACATCATCAGTTCATATGAATTGAAGAAGTCCGACATGTTCCCGACCGGGGTCGTCGCGCTCGCGCAGTCGATCGATTTCCCGCAAGTGCTGATCGAGCATACGTATCCCGCGGCGACGCAGCACGTGTCCACCTTGCGCGCCATGTTGCAGACGGGACTCGATATGAAGATCGAGCGGACCAACGATCTTTCGGCGATCATCCATATCGAGAAGATTCCGGACGGGCGGCTTCAGTTGACCCTCGTTCCGCTGCTCTATGGGGTTTACGCGCTGAAGCAAGGGGTGGGGACGTTCAGCCTCGAGCCTCCGGTGGATCTCAACATGGAGGGCAGTGTCCCCATTACGAAACCGCAAATCCTCAAGGACGCGCTCGCGGCCTACGTCCAATACCGCCGCGCTCACCCGTCGCCAGACGCGGCGCCCGATGCCCCAGCCGCGCCGGCCGCGCCGGAACTGGTGCGCGTGGATACGGTGGAACCCGGCACGAAGGTGCCGGAGGCTGGCGCGATGCCGCCGATGGCGGTGGCGACCCCGGCGCCGATCCCGGGGAAAGCCACTCCGAAACTAATCGCCGCGGCAACTCCCGTGGCCACCCCGCGGATGAATGTCGCGCTGCTGAACACGCCTGCGCCGCGCCCGCTTCCCACGCCGATTCCGGCCAGCACTCCGATGCAAGCGCAGGCGCCGCCCGCGGCACCACCCCAGGTTTCGCCGAATGGCGTTCCTTTGAAGCCGTTCATCGCCTCCGCGCCCGCGCCGGGGACCATGCCGGCGGTCCAGGGGGCGACGTGGAGGACGTACCAGCCGGGCCGGGCGCCGACGGCACGATCGATCTCGGCTGCCGATGCCACCGGCCTTGCGGGTCGTGGCGATCTCGGGGAAAAACTCTATCTGCAGGGTGATTTTCGCGTCACGGCATCGGGCGAAAACCGCGCCGTGTTGCGAGACAAGGCGGCGGGCGGCGACCCGGCAAATCCCAGCCTGGTCGATGCCGTGCGCATCATCGTCGAGTATCCCGCCGGTGCGGTGCCGCCCGGGGAGAATGCGACGCTCAGCCGTGACGGTTCCCGGCCGTTCGAAGTTCGCGACATCCGCAAAGGCGCGGACGGACAGGTGAACATCTACGTCCGCGAAATCATCGCGCAGCCGTAGGCGAGCGCGTCCCGCCTCGCAACACGCGGGCCGCAGAGCAGCCGCATGGGATCACAGGAGCGCGAGGCTCAGAAATCTGGACATCCAAACGGTGGCCGGCGTGTTGCGAGGCGG
>JANOAZ010000338.1:0-33213 GCA_031411395.1 Chthoniobacteraceae bacterium | reverse complement strand
GAACCGGCATCGGCGAGGATCGGCGAGAAGCGGTTCCATCCCACGACGCGCTTCTGCCTCGGCACGCCGTTGTCGTGAACGAGCGGCTGCGGCTCTGAACTCCATGGAGCTGCCGAGGCGAGCGGGCCAGCGCAGAAGATCAGTGCGGGGAGAGCCCCGTGGACCATGCGAAAACCGAACCGGGCGAAACGAGAAATGCGGGAGAGGTGCATGGACGAGGGAGCGCGCCGAAGTAACTGGAATTCCATCCGGCGAACAAGTTCCTTCCGCTCGCGGCGCGGGCGCAGTTGCCAGACGCCCGCGCGCGTGGCTCTACTGCTCATCCTCCTTCCATGAAAATCCTCCTCCCCTCCGCTCTGCTCGCGCTGACCGTGCAGGCGGCCGAATTTCCCACTCCCTACAACTCAGAGCCCGACAAAACCGGGCCGATGCCCGCGGCGGAAGCCGCCGCGAAGATGACGCTGCCGCCGGGATTCAAGGCCACGGTCTTCGCCGCCGAGCCGGACGTGCAGAATCCGATCGCGATGGCGTGGGATGGACGCGGGCGGCTTTGGATCGCGGAGAATTACACCTACGCGGAGGGCGGTGTGCGCTTCGAGATGAAGCTGCGCGATCGCATCCTCATCTTCGAAGACACCGACGGCGACGGGCACTTCGACAAGCGCACGGTCTTTACCGACGACGTGCAAATGCTCACCAGCATCGAGATCGGGCTCGGCGGCGTCTGGGCGATCTGCCTGCCGAATGTCGTCTTTATTCCCGACCGCGATCGCGATGACAAACCGGATGGCCCCGCCGAGGTGTTGCTCGATGGCTTCAATCCGCCGCAGGACAATTTTCACAACGTCGCGAACGGCCTGCGCTTCGGCCCGGATGGCTGGCTCTACGGGCGCTGCGGAGCCTCTGGTCCGGCGGAGATCGGCGCGCCGGGCGCGCCGGCCGGGGAACGCACGCCGGTGCGCGGCGGCATGTGGCGCTACCATCCGCAGCGCAAGACCTTCGAGGCCATCACCTCGGGCAATACAAATCCCTGGGGGCACGACTGGAACGAGTACGGCGAGCTTTTCTATGTGAACACGGTGAACGGGCATCTGTGGCACGCGGTCGCGGGCGAACACTTCGTGCGCCCGCACACGCTCGACCCGAATCCGCGTGCATATGCGCTGATCGATCAGCACGCGGATCACTGGCACTTCGACACCGGCAAGAGCTGGCAGGATTCGCGGGCCGGCGCGGCCAATGCGCTCGGCGGCGGCCACTCGCACATCGGCGCGATGATCTATCTCGGCGACAACTGGCCCGCGGAATTTCGCGGCCACCTCTTCACCCTGAATCAGCACGGCAAACGCGCGAACCGGGAAATCCTCGAGCGCACCGGATCCGGCTACGTCGGGCATCATGGAAAGGACACGCTGCTCGCGGCCGATCCGTGGTTCGTCGGCCTCGACCTGAGCTATGGGCCGGACGGCGGCGTGTTCGTGCTCGACTGGAGCGACACCGGCGAGTGCCACGAACGCAATGGCGTGCATCGGACCAGCGGACGCATTTTCAAGATCACCTCCGGCGAGGCGAAGCCCCCCGTCGTCGCGGATATGGCGAAGCTGGATGCGGGCGGGTTGGTGAAATTGCACACCCATCCGAACGAGTGGTTTTCCCGCCGCGCCCGGGTGGAACTCGCGACGCGCGCCGCGGCTGGGCAGGACCTCGGCGCGGTGCGGGAGCAGCTCCGCGCGCTCTTCGCGGATAAGGTGGAGACGAACGTGAAGCTGCGGGCGCTGTGGACGCTGTTCGCAATCGGCGGGACCGATGAGACCTTCCTCCGCCCGCTCCTGCGCCACGCCGATGAACATGTGCGCACCTGGGCGGTCCGGTTGATCAGCGACGCGTGGCCGCTCGATACGGTGATGAGCGCGCGCCCGACGTGGCGGGCAGACTTCGCCGCCGCGGAGCAGACAGCGCCAGCGTGGCAGGAGGAACTCGCGCGGATGGCGCGCGCTGACGAGTCGGGACTGGTGCGTCTCGCGCTTGCTTCCGCGCTGCAGCGGCTGCCGGTCGCGCAGCGGGCTGCGCTCGCCTCGGTGCTGGTCGCCAGGGGCGAGGATGAAACCGACCATAATCTTCCGCTGCTCATCTGGTATGGGCTCATTCCATTGGGCGACGCTGAGCCGGCCGCGTTGGTGAAAGTGGCCGCGAACTGCTATCTGCCGCAGACGCGCCGATACATCGCACGCCGCCTCGCGGAGGAGATCGAGAAACACCCCCAGCCGCTCAACGCCTTGCTCAATCTTCCGCGCATCGGAACCGGGGAAGCATTCGCGGGGGAGATTTTTGTTGGCATGGCGGAGGCGCTTGCCGGCTGGCGCAAAGCTCCGAAGCCTCCCGCGTGGGATGCGCTGGCGGCAAAGTACGGCAAGTCTCCAGATGAAGCGCTGCGCGCCAGGGTCCAGGAACTCAGCGTCGTCTTCGGCGACGGGCGTGCGCTCGATGAGGTGAAGAAGGTCGCGCTCGCAAAAACCGCCGACATGAAACAGCGCCAGGCCGCGCTGCAAACCCTGATCGACAATCGCGCGCCCGATCTCCGCGACATCTGCACGAAGCTCCTCAGCGAGCGTTTCCTCAACCCCGTCGCCGCCCGCGGCCTCGCCACCTTTGACGATCCCTCGATCGGCGAGACGCTGGTGAAAGCCTACAGCCAGTTCCATCAAACGGAGCGTCCCCAACTCCTCGCCACGCTCGTCTCGCGTCCCAGCTTCGCCCGCCCGCTGCTCGCCGCCGTCGGCACAGGCAAGATCCCGCGCGCCGACCTCTCGCCGTTTCACGCGCGGCAGATTCGCAGCTTCAACGACCCCGCGCTCAACGAACAACTCGCGAAGGTGTGGGGCGAAGTGCGTGAATCCGCCGCCGACAAACAGCAGCTCATCGCGCGGCTCAAAACGCAACTCACTCCCGCCGCCCTCGCCAAAGCCGACAAGAGCGCCGGCCGCGCCGCTTTCGCCCAAGTCTGCGCCGCGTGCCACCGACTCTACGGCGAAGGCGGGGAGGTCGGCCCGGACCTCACCGGCTCCGGTCGCGCCAATCTCGACTACCTCCTCGAAAACATCATCGACCCGAGCGCCGTGGTCACCGCCGACTTCCGCATGACCGTGCTCACCCTCAAGGACGGCCGCGTGCTGAACGGCTTCATCACCGCCAAAACCGAGCGCACCGTCACGCTGAGGACGATGACCGAAAAGCTGACCGTCGAACGCAGTGAGATCACCACGATGCAGGAACTCCCGCAGTCGTTGATGCCGGAGGGACTTCTGCAAACGCTAAGCGAAGCGCAAACCCGCGACATCTTCGCCTATCTCATGCACCCGACCCAGGTGCCGCTCCCTCCGAGCCCCAGCCCGGCCGCGGCGCGGTAGCATGCCCATCCGGTGAGTGCCTGGGCGCGGGGCACAACCCGCGGGGACGCCGCCGCTCCTCGCGACGCGCGCGTTCAATCCGTCTCCGAAATCGCCTCGTCCTGCTGCGTGACGCGGACCACTTCCTCGACCGTGGTGTGGCCTTGCAGGACGCGGCGCCAGCCGTCGTCGCGGAGCGTGTCCATGCCGTCCTGCACGGCGCGCGCTTTCATGGCGCTGCCGGTTTCCTTGCGGATGACCATGCGGCGGAGGTTTTCATTCACGGGGACGATTTCGTAGATCGCGGCGCGGCCGCGGTAGCCGGTCTGCCGGCAGTGTTCGCAGCCGCGGCCGTGGTAGAATTTCATGTCGTCCGGGAACGGCGCGCCGATCTCGTGGAGGTATTCCACGGGGTAGCCGGTCTCCTCTTTGCAATCCAGGCAGATGGTGCGGACGAGGCGCTGGGCGAGGAAGCAGCGGACGACGCTGGCGAGCAGGAAGGGCTCGATGCCCATGTCGAGCAGACGGGTGATGCCGCTCACGGCGTCGTTGGTGTGCAGGGTGGAAAAGACGAGGTGGCCGGTCATGGCCGCGCGGATGGCGATCTCGGCGGTTTCGAAGTCGCGAATTTCCCCGACCATGACGATGTTCGGATCCTGGCGGAGGATGGCGCGCAGGCCATTGGCGAAGGTGAGGCCGATGTCGCTTTTCACGTCGATCTGCGAGACGCCGGGGAGCCGGTATTCGACGGGTTCCTCGATGGTGATGATGCGGCGGGTGACGGCGTTGATCGAGGTGAGGAAGCTGTAGAGCGTCGTCGATTTCCCCGAACCCGTGGGGCCGGTGGCGAGGATGATGCCATTCGGCTGGGTGAGCAGCGCCTTGCAGATTTTCACCTGCTTCGCGCTCATGTCGAGGCGGTCGATGCCGAAGGCGAGCGACTCGGAGCGGGAGAGCAAACGCAGGGAGATGGATTCGCCATTCACTGTCGGGATCGTGGAAACGCGGACGTCGATGAAGCCGGTGGCGGTGTTGAGATTGATGCGGCCATCCTGCGGCAGACGGCGCTCGGCGATGTCCATGTGGGCCATCACTTTCAACCGCGAAATGATCGCGCTCTGGAGCACGCGGAGCTGGGGCGGCACGGCGACTTCGTGGAGGATGCCGTCGATGCGGTAGCGGATGCGGAGGTCGTTTTCGAGCGGCTCGACGTGGATGTCGGTGGCGCGCTCGACGATGGCTTCGCGGATGACCTGGTTGACGAACTTGACGACGCTGGCCTCGGGATCATCGCTGGTGATGTCGGTGGCGATGTCGTCCTTGTTCTGGTCGTCGTAGGTCCGGGTGGACTGGAGGATTTCCTCGAAGGTCTCGGCGCCGACGCCGTAGAGCGACTTGATGGTGCGCACGAGCTGGCCGCGGGGGACGATGTGCCACTCGAGTTTCTTCGTGCTGAGCTGCTGCTGCGCGAGCCGGCGGGAGACGGGGTTGAAGACGTCGAAGGTGGCGAGCTTCACCGTATTTTCGGCGGCGGCAAAGGGCAGGACCTGGTGTTTGAAAACGAAGCGGCTCGGCAGGAGCTGGAGCACGCTGCGCTCGACGCTCTTGACTTCGATGGTGTCGAAGGGCGCCTTGAAGAGCTTCGCGAGTTCCTCCGCGAGCTTGTGTTCATCGACCTTCCCGGTGTTCAGCACTTCGCTCGTCCACGAGGTGCCCGGGGCCGGCTGGAGCGCGGCGAGCTGCGCGGCATCTTCATCGGACACGCCCGTGGCGCGCAGGACGTCGATCAGGGCTTTGCGCGAAGTCACAGCGGCTCAGCGGAGCGGTTCGCGGAAAGTGGTGCGCGCCGCTGGCCGCACGGGGATGGCTTTCCGGACCGGGATCTTTTGCTCGGGATCGGTGCGGCTGCGCGTGGTCGTGGGATAGACCGTGGCTTCGAGATCCGGCGGCATCTTGTAAAACTCCTGATGCTTCTCGCGGGTGGCGATGTCTTCCTCCGGCGACCAGCTCACTTCCGGGCGGATCAGGATGACGAGTTCCTGGCGGAGTTTCTTGTTCGTCGTCGTGCTAAAGAGGTAGCCGAGCACGGGAATGTCCTTGAGCAGCGGGATGCCGGAGCGCACGCGATCGGTGTTCGCCTTGATCAATCCACCCAGGACGAGGGTGGCCTGGTTCGGCACGGTCACATGGGTCTTCACGTAGCGGGTCGCGATATTCGGGATGCTGTTGCCGTCGATGATCGTGGAGCCGCTGACTTCATCGTTCTTTTGCACGATATCCAGATCCACTTCGCGCTCGGAGTTGATCAGGGGCACGACCTCGAGTTTGAGGGTGACGTTCTTGTATTGCACCTGCGAGTTCGTCACCAGACCGGCATTGCCCTGGTTGACGGAGTTGACTGAGCTTTGAATGTTTGTCGGCACCGCGATCTCCTGGCCGGAGGCGATGATCGCTTTCTTCAAGTTGCTCGTAAACACGCTCGGCCGGGAGACGACCCGGAAGCGGCTGGTGGACTCGAGCGCCCGGACGACGGCGGTCAAGGTGTTGCCTGCGGTGGCGTAGCCGGTGAGGCCGCTGGCCCCGGCGGTGACGATCCCCTTGATCGTGTCCTGATTGAGCAAGTTGTTCAGGTTCAGATTGGGCGTAGTGCCGGTGAAGCTGACCAGATCGGTCGCCGCTCCGGTGCCGGTGGTTCCACCTCCTGTGCCGGTCCCTCCCGTGCCCGTTCCCGTGCCGCCAGTGCCGGTGCCAGTGCCGTTTCCATTTCCGCCGAGGACGATGGGGCTGAGGCCGAGCCCGGCGTTGCGGAGGATGTATTCGACCCCGAAGGTCTGTTCATCGGAGAGATTCAATTCGCCGATGACGACGTGAAACATCACCTGCGGCGCCCGCTTGTCGAGTTCGTCGATGACCCTGAAGAGCTTCTCCTTCACGTCCTCGCTGCCCACGATGATGATCGAGTTGGTGCGCGGGTCGGCGATGATCCGCGTGTTGCCCACGGTCACCGCTTGCGGGGTCGTGTCCACAGATTCGGTGGTGAGCTCTTCCGAGACATCCGTCCCGCCCCCACCGCCGCCACCGCTGCCACCCTGGCCATTGTTGCCGAAGAGGCTGCCGCCGCCGCTGCGGCCGCCCTGCTGCTGCTGCGTCTGGCCTGGCCGGTTGGTCGAGGCGGCTCCGCCTTCATCTTTCGCTCCGGGGTCCGAGATGGCCTTTACCGCCGCCTGGAGGACGTCGGTCGCCTTGACGTACTTCAACGGCCGCGACGTGGGCGTCCCGAACTTCACATTCGCGTCGAACTCTCTAATCAGCTTCTCGATGAAGGGCATGTTCGCCGGGCGCGTGACCACGTGGATTCGGTTGGTCCGCTTATCCGCCGTGATCTTGATCTTGCCCTGGATGATCGCCTCCTCATTCGGCCCGCCGGTGGTGATCTCGATGGTCGTGGCCGCTGCCTCCACAGGCACGCCGGGTGGCAGCGCCTGCCCATCCGGGGTCGTGGCGATGCGCGGCGCCGGGCGGTTTCCCGCCGCCGGCGCGCCGGTCTTCTCGCTTTGTTTTGTCAGGATGTCCTCGATCTGTTTCTGGACCTCGTCTGCGACGGCATTCGAGAGTTCGAAGAACTTGCTCGCGACTTCCGCCGGCGGCACGTCCACCTCCCGGATAATGCGCAGGAGTTGCCGGAGGATCGCCGTATTTTCCGTGATCAGGAGCGAGCCCGCCTTCGGCAACGCCGTGATGTTGGTGTATTGCCCCGGGGCCTGCACGACGACGGTGCCGAGGACTTGCGCGAGTTCGGTCGGATCGGCGTATTTCACTTTCGCGAGGAAGGTGATGACGTGTTCGCCTTCCGGGATCAGCATTTCATCGGAAATGAGCGGGATCGCCGCCGCGCGCGGATTTTTTCCGATGCCGATGACCTTGATGATGTTCGAGTTTTCCACCGGCACGAGGGTGAAGCCGTTGAGGAGCAGGTTGATCTCGATGATCTTGATCGCCTCCTCCCTGGGCACCGGCTGGGAGAGCACCAGGTTCACGGTGCCGATGACCTGATTGTCATAGACGAGGTTCGTCTTCGTCAGGCGCTCGTAGAAGGCGAGCAACTCCTTCACCTCGGAGTTGGGGAACTGCATCGGCACCATGTCCTGCTGCCCGGGCTGGGCCGATGGAATGGCGGCGGCGCGCGGGGGATTCGGGAGGAGCGCCGGACCCGCGCCGGGAATCGGGGAGAGCTGGCCGAAGGCTGCCGTGGTGAGCAGCGCGAGCAAAAGTGCAGGGAGGAGACGATGCATGGAAGTGTGGTGAAACGCTTGTCGGGGTCGAAGGAAGACGATCGCCGAGCGGGATGATAGTCACAATGTGTCACATTCTCCAGCGCGGAGTCGGAGCAGGGTGAAAGCGGATTGCCCGGAGGCGCTTCCCATTCATCCTTTCCCTTGACGCACTCTTGCGGGTGCCGATAGCGTTCCCGCCCACAAAAAACCCGAAAACCTTTTCATAAAATCCCTGCCTGCGTAGCCAACGCGCCCGAAAAATCCGTGATTTCGGGCGGTCTGCGCGGGCACTTTTTATCTATGGCCGAAGAACTCTCCTACGTGCTCGTCACGCCCTACTCGATTCGCAAATCCCGCACCGGGGGAATTGTTGCCCGGCTGATTTCCCGCACCGGCCTGGATCTGGTGGCGGCCCGGATGTATGCGCCGAGCGCGGATCTGGCTGAGAAATATGCGACGGGCATTCCGAGCGATCCCGATCCCACGCATCGGGCGACGCAGGAGCTGATCAAGAAATACGTCTTGAAGTACGTGACCCCCAGCGGCGGGAACCGGCCGCGGGTTCTCCTGCTCGTCTTCAAGGGCGAGGACGCGGTCGCGAAGATCAAGGCGACCGCGGGGCACATCGTCAACGAGCGCACCAGCGGAGAGACGATTCGCGACACTTACGGCGACTACATTGTCGATGCGAACGGCGACGTGTCCTACTTCGAGCCCGGGGTGCTGGCGCCGCCGGACGCCGAGTCCGCGGAGCGCGACCTGAAGCTTTTCGCCACCTACTCCGAAACCGACGGCGGCTTGGTGGAAGGCGCCATTCAGTTTCCGACCGGCGCGAAGGTCGAGAAGACGCTGGTGCTGATCAAGCCGGACAACTTTCGCTTTCCCAATGCGCGTCCGGGTGGCGTGATCGACCTCTTTTCCCGCACCGGACTTTACATCATCGCCTGCAAGGTCCACCGGATGAGCGTGGCGCAGGCGGAGGAATTTTATGGGCCGGTGCTCGCCGTTTTGCAGGACAAACTGCGCGGACGGCTCGGCGAAATCGCCCGCAATCTGATCGAGAAGGAAGTCGGCTATCCGCTGAGCAAGGAAGTGGAAACGCAGCTCGGTGACGTCCTCGGCCCGGTCGGCGGGCGGGAAAATTGGGAGCAGATCGTGCAGTTCATGTGCGGGTTCAAGCCGAGCGAGTGTCCCACCGAGCGGCGCAATGAACCGGGCTCCGAGAAGTGCATCGCGCTCTGTTACCAGGGCGTCGAGGCCGTGCGGAAAATTCGCGAAGTGCTCGGGCCGACCGATCCCTCGAAAGCGCCACCCGGAACGATTCGCCGCGAGTTTGGCTCCACGATCATGGTCAATGCGGCACACGCGTCCGACTCGCCCGAGAATGCCGTCCGCGAGATGGGCATCGTCCAAATCTCCGAAAACAACCTGAAGCCCCTGATCGAAAGCTGGTACGCCAGCAAGTGAGCCCGCGGCCTCCACTTTCCAAATCCTAAATCTTAAATCCTCAATGACCATGGAACTCTCCCAACGCGCCACCATCCTCACCCCGTCGCTCACCCTCAGCATCGACTCGAAAGCCAAGGCCATGAAAGCCGAAGGCCTCGACGTCTGCGGCTTCGGAGCGGGCGAGCCGGATTTCGACACGCCCGAGCACATCAAGAACGCCGCCCAGGCCGCGATCGAAGCTGGCTTCACCAAATACACGCCCAGCTCCGGCACCCCGGAACTGCGCCAGGCGATCGCGGATAAGTTTCTGGCCGACAACGGGCTGACCTACAAGTCCTCGCAGATCATCGTGAGCAACGGCGCGAAACACTCGTGCTACAACACGATCCTCGCGACCTGCCAGCCCGGTGACGAAGTCATCATTCCCGCGCCCTACTGGCTGAGCTACCCCGAGATGGTCCGCCTCGCCGGCGCCGAGCCCGTCTTCGTCCAGACCAAGGAAGAGAACGGCTGGAAGATGACAGCCGAGGAATTCCAGGACGCGATGACCCCGCGCACCAAGCTGGTCATCCTCAACTCCCCCGGCAACCCGACCGGCGCCGTTTACACGAAGGAGGAACTGACTCCGATCGTCGAGGTCTGCGTGGATGAAGAGATCCTCATCCTCTCCGACGAAATCTACGAGAAGCTCACCTACGACGGCGCGCAGCACGTCAGCGTCGCCTCCCTGCCGGGCGCGTACGATCTCACCATCACGATCAACGGCTTCTCCAAAGCCTACTCGATGACCGGGTGGCGGCTCGGCTACCTCGGCGCGCCCGAGGCGATCGCCAAGGCCATCGACGCCATTCAGAGCCACAGCACTTCGAACCCGTGTTCGTTTGCCCAAAAAGGCGCGCTCGCCGCGCTCAAGGGCGACCAGCAGCCGGTGAGCGACATGCGCGACGAATTCGATCTCCGCCGCCAGTACATGGTCCAGCGCCTCGCATCGATCGACCGCCTCTCCGTGGTCAAGCCGCAGGGCGCGTTCTACGTGCTGGTGAACATCAGCAAACTCGGCCTCAGCTCGTCGAACTTCGCAGACCGCCTGCTCAGCAAACACCAGGTGGCCGTCGTCCCCGGCGTCGCCTTCGGCAACGACTCGACCATCCGGCTCAGCTACGCCACCAGCATGGACGTGATCAAGAAGGGCCTCGATCGCATCGAGGATTTCTGTCGCACGCTGTAATCCCTCACCATCAAAACGCGAGCGCGCCGCCTGGATCTTCCGGGCGGCGCGTTTTGCTTTTCAGCCTGGTAACATCGCATCGCCCGCCCGCGTCCGGACTCGCATGAAAATGACCTCATTCACAGGCACCGATACAAGCACCGCGGATTGCGCGGATGGCACCTCGGCGAACAGGCCACCTTCGAGTCAAAGCGCGTGGTGAAGTGATTGGAGGGGGACGTCGGCGCACGCGCTGCCAATCGTGCCAGCCGCGCGATCCAGGTGGCGCCTCTGTCCTTACCGCTTGTCGCTCTCCGCGTTCCTCTGCAAAGCTTCCGCGTGCGGATTCCTTATTTTCAAGTCGATGCCTTTACCACCCGCGTCTTCGGCGGCAATCCGGCGGGCGTGTGTCCGCTCGAAGCGTGGCTTCCGGACGAGGTGCTGCGGGAGATCGCGGCGGAAAATAATCTATCGGAAACCGCCTACTTCGTGCGGCGGGATGGCGGCTATGATTTGCGCTGGTTCACGCCGACGGTGGAGGTCGATTTGTGCGGCCACGCGACCCTCGCGGCGGCGTTCGTGCTCTTTCGGGAACTTGGATTTCAAGGCGAGACGGTGCGCTTCCACACCCGCATCGGAGAACTCGGCGCCGCGCGCGAAGGCGACCGGATCGTGCTCGATTTCCCCTCCTGGCCCGGGCGGAGGTGCGACGACGTGCCCGCGCTCCTCGCCGATGCGATCGGCTGGATGCCGCGGGAGTTGTACAAGACGCGCGATTTTCTCGCTGTCTTCTCGACGGAGGAAGAGGTGCTCAATCTCAAGCCCGATGCGACCGCGCTCGCACGGCTGGATTGCCTCGGTGTGATCTGCACGGCGCCGGGGACCGACTGCGATTTCGTTTCCCGTTTTTTTGCTCCGGGCGCCGGAGTTCCGGAGGACCCCGTGACCGGTTCCGCGCACAGCACGCTCGTGCCCTACTGGAGCGAGCGGCTCGGCAAGACGAAGCTCTTTGCCCGGCAAGTTTCGCGACGGCGCGGGGAGCTTTTCTGTGAGGCGCGCGGCGAGCGGGTCGGCATCGGCGGCCATGCCGTGCTCTACAGCCGCGCGCAACTCGAACTGCCGTAGCGCAAAGCAAAACGCCGCGGCTCAGGGCGAGCACGCGGCGTCTTGCGGAGAGGATTTCGAACTATGCCAGCGCGTCGAGCTTGGTGACGATCTCCGCCTTTGGCACCCGGCCGACGAGTTGATCGCGCACCTCGCCGCCCTTGAAAAAGAGCAGGGCGGGGATCGAGTTGATGCGAAATTTCCCCGCCGTCTCGAAGTTCTGATCGACGTTCACTTTCACGACTTTGACCGAGCCCACCTTGGAGTCGGCGATCTCATCGATGATCGGCGAAAGCTGGACGCACGGCCCGCACCAAGGCGCCCAGAAGTCCACGAGCACGGGCTTGTCGGACTTCAGGACCTCGGCGTCGAAATTGGCGTCGGTGACGTTATGGACGTTGGAGCTGGCCATGAGGTCCGTTAGGAAAGTTGCGCCGTGTTGTAGGCGAGGAACGCGAGCAGCGCCGCGCCGATCGCGACGATGAAAGCGATGATCGCGAGGACATTCAGAAGCCCGTCGGAGGCTGGGGCGTGAGTGACGCTGGAAACGGACGCAGGCGCGGTTTGAATCATCGGTGCGGACTGGATTGTTGACGCAGAAGGTTGCCGCACGAGCGGCTGCGTTTGCTGCATTTTCACCGTCGCCTTCGGCATCGCCGGCTTGGCGCCTTCCGCGGGGAGAGTGATGCGCGCGGTTTCCTTCTTCGGCGCCGCCGCTCGTTGAGTGACGGGTTCCGGAGCTTGAAGGCCGCTTCCGGCCGGCGAACCGGGAGGGCGAATCGCGCTCGCGGCCGGAGCGCCGGGTTTAGCCGGCGCGGACGGTGGACCGGGCTTCAGGGGCACGGTGGGTTTGCCCAGCGCCGGTGGTTTTGGCGGCGGGTTGATTGCGCTCACCGGTTTGGACGGCGGGGGTGGCGCGCCGGCGGCGCCTGGGGGCCGTGGCGGTGGTGGCACGAAAGGTTTGGCTCCACCGCTGGACGGCACGGACGGAGCGGAAGGAACCGGCGGTGTCATCAGGGGGCCGGATTCGGTGACGATCTTCGTCGTTTCCTTCTTCGGCGTGATGCCTGTCCCGGGCGCTTTGCCGGGAAGATTGATGCGCACGGTCTCCCGTTTTGCGGTCGGCGTCTCGGGCTTCGCGGGCAGGGTGATCCGAATCGTTTCCGCCTTGGCGGCTTCGTCAGCGGATTCGGAAGGGGCGGGAGGAAGATCGTCGGGCATAGGTGAAAGGTGCCCGGTTAATGTCACCCGCACAGAGGTGTGTCAACACGTTTGTCCCGCGCGGTTCCTTCCGCGTGGGAGGGGCGTGAATGGCATCGCATTCGAGCGTTTATGCGCTCTGGCGGGCGAATGCTCCCCAGGGTCCGCGCTTGGCTTTCCCGGCGGGGGAGCTACAGCCTCACCCTCGCATTTCCCAGCCATGTCCGAGTCCGAGCACTCAGCCCCTCACCCCAGCCACGAGGTATTTCCGCCCACCCATTGGACGCTGATCCGAGGCGTGCAATCCAGTTCGGAGGAAGACCGAAAGCGGGCGCTCAACGAATTGTGTCGGACCTACTGGTACCCGCTTTTCGTCTTCGCACGGCGGCGCGGATTGGCCGTGGAGGAGGCGGAGGATGCGGTCCAGGATTTCTTCGTGCGCGTCGTCGCTCGGGAAACCTTCGCCGCCGCCGACCGAGAAAAGGGCCGCCTCCGCACCTGGCTCCTCACTCATATGAGCGGCTGCCTCGCAGACCGGGCGCGACGCCGGGGACGCCTCAAGCGTGGAGGGAATCTCGCGATCGAATCGTTCGACGCCCTGGCGGCCGAGGATCGCTACCGGCATGAACCGGCCATTCACGACACGCCCGCTGCCGCCTTCGAGTTTGCCTGTGCCCGCGCAATCGCAGAGGAGGTGCTCGCCGGTCTCCGCGATGAATATCACGCGCGCCGGCAAGCGGAACGGTTCGATGCATTGCGGCCACTCCTCCTCGCCGATGCCGCGGATGATCGTGAGGCGCTGTGCGCGAAGCTCGGGTTGACGGACGGGGCTTTGCGCGTCGCGTTGCACCGGCTGCGGGACGCATTCGGCGCGCGCCTGCTGCGCCGGCTAGAGACCATGGTGGAGAGTCGCGATGCTCTGGAGGCCGAGGCGGCTGCGATCATCCGCGCCCTCTCCCACTAGTAGTGGAAGTGCCTCCGATCCCTGTCGCGGCGCGGTCGCCTGGAGCCGACGCGCGGTCCGCCGCGTAGGCCTGGCGGAGAGCGGTTTGAAACTCACGCGCCGACTGAAATCGGTTCACTTTATCCAGGGCGAGGGCCTTCATCGCCACACTCGCCAGCGCTTCCGGACATACGCCTCGAGGCCAGTGCGCCAGCGTGCGGAGCACCGCCTCACAGGGCGGACGAATTCGGCCCTCGCAGACGTTCTTTATGACCTGTTCCGGCTGCGTGCCCTCGATCGGGACATGGAGGGTCAACACCTCGTAAAGGATCGCCCCGAGCGAATACACGTCGGAGCGGGCGTCCACGGAATCGGAATCGCCCGCGGCCTGCTCCGGAGACATGAAGTGCGGGGTTCCCAGCACATCGCGCAGACCCGTGGCAAACTCCGGGGCCGCGTCCCGCCGCGCGGAGCTGACCATCGTGCGCACTCCGAAATCCACGGACGCGGCGCCGGCGTCGGCGGGCACCGACTTGGCGAGCCCCCAATCCATCAGCACCACCTCGCCGAATTCCCCCAGCATCACGTTATCCGGCTTCAAGTCCCGATGGACCACGCCCTTGGAATGCGCAAAGCCGATCGCGTCGCACACCTTCCCGAGGATGCGGACGAGATCATCCATTCGATATCGGGCGAGCGCCTCCTGCTCGTCGCTCCGCAGCGCGTCCAGCACCGTGCGCAGAGAAGCGCCGTCCACCAGCTTCATGGTGAAGAATGGGTTGTCCCGCTCATTCACGTTCATGTCGTAAATGGGCACGATGTTCGGATGCGCGAGTTGCGCGGTCACCTGCGCTTCCTCCACGAATCGTGCAATCTGATCGGGCGAATCCACGTCGAGCAACACCTTCATCGCCACCTTCCGGCGCAGCGAAGTATCCTCCGCTTCCAGCACGGCGCCCATGCCGCCCATGGCGATCATCCGGTGCACCCGGTAGCGCTGATGATCGCGCAGTTCGGGAGGGAGAAATCGCAGCACGGCAAGGGTCTGCGGCGCGAAGGACTCGCCCGGAGAGGCAATGGTCTCGACGCGCCGCAGGCGCAGTTGCACGTTTCCCACACGCACTTTCTGCCGGGGGAAGATGAGCGTCGGCCGGTGAATTTTTTCCTCACCGACCCACGTGCCATTGGAGCTGCCGAGATCCTCGATCAGCCATTCCGAATACCGCAGCTCGAGCCGCGCGTGCTGGCGTGACACCTTCGCCGCGTCCACCTGGATGTCGCACTCCGATTCCCGACCGATCAGATATTCGCCGGGGCTCAACCGCCCGCGGAAAAGCTCCTCATCATCGCGCCATGCGATGACTTCAGTAATGGGGACGATCATTGCGGGATGCGTTCATCATCGGGCCGCGGCGGAGCGGCGAGCGCGACAGGCGGACTGGAAACGAAAGTGGCCGCCGTCCCGCTAGCATCTTCCACTCGCGAACCTTCGGTGAGCGAGGCGATGGGACGGTCGATTTCGTAGGCGGCGTCTCGCACTGCGACGCGGTCGCCGTCGATGCGGGAGAAGACGACCGCCGACCGGTTATCCGCGCCGCGCACCGGCGTCGCGACCATCCCGCCCAGACGCCGCGCGAGCGCGCGCATCGCCTCCGCGCGGATCTCGCCATCGAGCTGCGCAGACCGCGTCGCGGCGAGGCGGAGATCGCCGAGCTTGCGAATTTCCGCCCGCGCCGCGCGGTATCTCGGGAGTTGCTCGATGCGCTTCACCTCGAACGCGATCAGTCCCTGCAAGCGCCGGCTCACCGAGCTGCGCACCAGCGCACGCTCCGCGGCATCGAGGGTCTTGTAGCGCCGCAGCACCCGCGCCACCGCGGCGAGATCGCGCGCGTGGATCACGTCACTCGTCGGCGCGATGAAGTAGGTCGTCGGCCTCGAGCCGCCGAACATGGGCGCGTCGAGATCCTCGTCCACGCCCGGCCCGCGGGGCGCCTGGCAGCCGGCCACGACCGCCGCGCATAGCCCCACGGCGAAGATGCGCGACCGGCGCGTGCTGGGTCGTATGGAGGAATCCATGGAGGGAAGGTGGCAGTCGCCGTTACCAGTTCCGTTTTGCGTTGGCAAGGGTTGCGGACTGGTTTGCAGGCACGTCATGCTTTCCGTCATCCGCGCACGGGCGTTACACCTCGCCTCTTTTTTCGCGGTAGCGCGATTGAAGCGTTCGCCTCCGCAATCGCCTCTGCCGCCTCCTGTAACGGAGCGTTGCAAATGACGGAGAAGGTGGTGAAATGCATTTGAGTTCGCCCCGAATCGATGAAGACAAGTCCCCAGATGCTGCTCGGCAATGGCACCGTGGCCGCTCCGGGGGAATCGATATCGAGGCCGGGTGGGCAGGCAGGATCGGGGGCAGGCGCGCTGTGAAAACACCACCGACCACGGGCGCCGGCACGCATGGGGAACCGGGGGAACGTGGAACGGGTGAGCCGGTGCCGAGTCACACCCAGGCAATGACCCTCGTGGACGACGGCTCGGGAAGTTCGCCGCCTTCGTCCGAGGCGGGCGCCACCGCTGCGACCCCGGTGAATCCGCCGGTGGTGTTATTTTCAGCCGGCGCCTGCCGGATCGCCGAATCTGAATCGCGGGCCGGCGACGTGATTGCAGGGCACTTCCGCCTCGAGTCCCGGCTGGGCAAGCAGAGCGCCTTTGGCGAAGTATGGCGGGCACAGGATTCGACGCTGGATCGGCCGGTCGCGATCAAGATTCTCAAACGCGATGTCTGCACCAGCGCCGTGCTCGCGCGCTTCGAGATCGAGAAGCAGGTGATGGCGCGAATGGCGCATCCGAACATGGCCGTCGTCTTCGAGTGCGGGTCCACCGACGACGGCAGGCCTTATCTCGTGATGGAGCTGCTCGATGGCGACATCCTCACCACCTACTGCGACACCCACGCACTCTCGACCCCGGAACGGCTCCGCGTCTTCATGGCCGTATGCCGCGCGGTGGACTACGCGCACCAGGTCAAGGTCGTCCATCGGGATTTGAAGCCGGCCAACATCATGGTGGTGAAAGGCGATGCGGGGCCGACGGCGAAGGTAATCGACTTCGGCATCGCCAAGGTGATCGAGGGCGGCGACTTCACGGCGGCGGGAACCCAGACGCTCGTTTATGAACGGGTCGGGACCCCGCATTACATGAGTCCGGAGCAGGTTTCCCCCCACTTCGGCCCGCTGACGCACCGCTCGGATGTCTATGCGCTGGGGATCATCCTTTACGAATTGCTCACGGGGGAGACGCCCTTCCAGGTCACGACGAACGCGACGACCCGGCGGCAGGTCCAGGAGAGCATTTTCGGCGCGATCCTCACCCAGATGCCCGAGCCTCCCAGCGCCCGGGCAGCCTCGCGCGGGAAGAGGAGCGGCTCCAGCGGCAACGACCGCGACCCCGAGGGGCGTCGCCTCGCAGTCCAGCTTCGCGGCGACCTCGATGCCATCGTGTCGAAGGCGATTCAAAAAGACCCCGCGGCCCGTTATGGGAGCGCCGCCGAGTTCGCGGAAGACATCGCGCGCCATCTCCGCGGGGAGGCCGTCCGCGCGCGATCGGGCAGCCTTTACCGGGCAGGCCGCTTCGTGCGCTGCCACAAGGCGGCGAGCGCGGTCGCAGCCGCCATCGTCGCCGCGGCGGTCGTCGCCAGCTACGCTTACTTCACGACCGATGCCGCGCTCACCCGGGAGAGCATCGCCCTCGCAAAAACAGAGGAAGCGCGCCGCCAGGAGACCGCGGCCAAAGCGGTGGCAGTCGTGGAAAAAAACAATGCCATCGCCGCCCGCGACGCCGCGGACCGGGCGCGCAAGGTGGAGGTGCGCGCCAGAGGAGAGGCCGAGGAACTCGTCAACTACATGCTCTTCGACCTGCGCGATCAGCTCGTCCCGCTCGGTCGGACCCGCCTCCTGGAAAGCATCTCGGCCCGCGCGGAACAATACTTCGACGAGCAGCCGGAGTCCTCCGACAACGACACGCTCGAACGCAACCGGGGCGCGATGTACGCCAACCGCGGCTTGATTCTCCTCGCCCAAGGCCGAAACGGGGACGCCGCCGCGGCTTTCAATCAGGCGATCAAAATCATGGAGCAGCGACTCACCGCACAGCCCGGCGATTTCGTCCGCCGGCTCGATCTCGCCCGCGCGCTCGATGGGCGGGGTTTGATCCAGCTCGACGCCGGCCGCGAAAATGCCATCGCGCTCGACGCCGCGCGGCAGACCTACCAGCGGCAGCTCTCGCTCGTCGAAGGCGATGGCAAACCGGACGGCGCCGACCTCGCCGCGACGCTCCTCCACGCCAGCACGCTCGAGCGGCTCGGCGATGTGGAATTCCGCGCCAATGCGCTGGAGGCGGCCGAGGCGAAGTTTTCCCAGCAACAAAAGCTGCTGCGGGCGCTCCGCGAATCGCGCGCGGAAGACGCAACGGTCCTCCAGGCTCTCGCCATCAGTCTCGAAAAATCCGGCAACCTTCACCTAACCCGCCGCCAGCCCGAAGCCGCGCTGAACTGCTTCCGCGAGGCGCGCGAGCTTCTCCTCCCGCTCCAGGAAAAAACGCCCGGCGACCTTTCCGTCACCCATGCGCTCGTGATCGTGACCGGCAAGCTCGGCGACGCCGAACTCTCCGCCGACTGGCCCGCCGCCGCGCCCACCGCCGCGGACCGCGCCCGCCGCGTCCTGCCGCACCTCCAAAGCGCGGCCGAGCACGCGCGCG
Source organism: Chthoniobacteraceae bacterium (assembly GCA_031411395.1). Classification (GTDB taxonomy): domain Bacteria; phylum Verrucomicrobiota; class Verrucomicrobiia; order Chthoniobacterales; family Chthoniobacteraceae; genus Chthoniobacter. The sequence goes on along the minus strand of JANOAZ010000338.1, from coordinate 14,901 downwards.
ATCTCAGCCGCATCGATCCGCTGAATCACCGCACCCAGCGCGAACTCGCCGCCACCCACCAGCGCCTCGGCCACGCCCTGCGCGAACTCGGCCGCCACGACGAAGCGCTCGAACACGCTGCCCACAACATCGCCATCGCCACCGACCTCACCCGCAAGCTCGGTGAGAACGCGATCGCCCGCCGCGACCTCGCGATCAGTTACATCCAGCGCGGCCAGACCCTCCTCCAGCGCGCCCGCCCCGCCGACCTCGCCACCGCCCGCGAAGATTTCACTCGCGCCCGCGCGAGCCTGCGGACCACCTCCGATCCCGCCGCGCAGCGCTGGCTAGAAGTCGCCGAGACCGCGCTCGAAAGCCTCGAAAAAATCAGCAACCCGCTCACCAAGCCGCCGCGCTGAACCATTCCACTTGCCGCAATCCACCCATCCACGAAACCCAAATACCACCATGTACATACACCTGATTCATACCCTGCGATCCACGGTCGCCGCCGCCCTCGGCCTCTTCGTTTGTATGCCAGCCTTCGGCGAGCCCGCTCCCGATGAAACCTACATCGATATGTTCGAGCCGATGTTTACCGGCGCGATACTGAAGGAGAAGTTGCCCGTCTTCGTTTTCCCCGGTGGCACCGCCGATGAGTATTTGGAGCGCCGCTCGGCGCTCTTTGAAGTGACCGACCAACCGGAGCCGATCCTAGTGGAGCGGCTTTATCTCGTGAAAAAACTGCCGGACGGAACTATCACCCCTTCCTCGGTCGAAACTGACCCCAGCCTGCCCCTCCGGGCGCTCGACGCGCCCGGTGGCCGCCTGGTGCAGTCGGCTCCGATGATTTCGACGCGCATCGGAGTGCAGATGCGCTACGACCACACCCACAAGGAAATGGAGGACTACCTCAAACCCCGGGGCATGAGCCTGGTTAGCGCAAAGCATTCGGATCGTTACTTCATCGTCAAGATCACGGGCTCTGTGCAGGACGCCATCAACACCTTGATGGCGGATACCGCCCGCGTGGTCGAGGCCGAGCGCGATTACCCCCTCCAGAGCCATGCCTTGGAGCCAAACGATCCGCGCTTCAATGATCAGTGGCATTTAAGAACCATCAAGGCGCCCGAAGCGTGGGATACCACCGTCGGCCACGGCACGAACCTCGCTGATCCGATCGAGCGCGATAAGGCGAACAAGACGATCGTCGCCGTGATCGATACTGGCGTGAACAATGGCCTGGTCGGAAGCGCGACGGTCCATCCAGATCTGCGCGACAATATCTGGGTCAATCCGAACGACCCGGACGACACGACCAACACAGACAACGACGGGATCGGAGGCATTAACGACACCTCGGGTTGGAATTTCGTGAGCAACAGCAAGTTTCCAAACGACGACACATCTCGGCACGGCACGCATGTGGCCGGGGTGATCGGCGCGCGCGGACACAATTTGACCGGGGTCAGCGGTGTCGCATGGCGGATCAGGCTCCTGCCGCTCAAGGCCACCACCACCGCCGAGGCGGCCCTCGCGTGCAATTACGTCCGGGCGCTCAATAACCATCCTCAGCAGAATGTCCGGGTCGCGGTGGTGAACCATTCCTATGGATTCGCGGTCTTCACCCCCGGTCTCTATAACGCGATCAATAACACCCAACTCGATACCTCGGTCACACCGCCCGCGAATATCCTCGCGAAGTGGGATAGCGGCGCCTTTTTCGCGACCGCGTCCACGTTGACCGGCGACCTCACCAAGATCAAACCGGGGATGACCGTTTCCATTGTCACCAGCGAAACGCCGACGCGGGTTCTGGATGTTTGGAACAATAACGATGGCACCTATAAGTTGACCTTGAGCGGCGCGACTACGTCCCCGTCCCCGCAAGGTAACCCAACCGCCATCAGTTTTCCGTTCGCCTACCGTTCCCAGCCGTATGGCGCCGTCCATGTCGCAGCCGCTGGACATACCGCGACGGCTCAAGCTCGAAACAATCTCGACAATATTCCGATCTTCCCCGCCTGCTATCCGAGCGACCTCCTCGTGAGCGTCGGCGGCAGCACCCAGCCGACCACCATGCAGCCCGACGAGTTTCCCACCAGGATCTCGCAATACTTCTCGAACTATGGCGCGCGCGCCGTGGATCTTTTCGCCCCGGGCCATAACATCCTGAGCACCACTACCGGCTACGCGGTGCAACACGGAACCAGTGCCGCCGCCGGGCAAGTCAGCGGCGCCATCGCCTTGATGCGGATGGTCTATCCGACCGCGCCGGACCGGCAGATCGTCGCCGGGATCATTGCGGCCCACGATACACGGCCCGGCCTCAACGGGTTTTCCCTCAAAGGCGGACGCCTGAACGTCCACAAGGCCGTCACCCAGGCGCTCCCGTGAGCCGCGCGCGGCCCGCTCGTTGGCCCGGACAGATGCGCGCACCACGTTCACTTCGCATCTTCGCCGCGTGGGGGTTTTTGCTCCTGCCCGGCGTCTGCTGCGGACAGCTTCCCGCGGCGGCGGAGACGCGGCGCGATGTCGCGCCGCAGAGCGGGCCGCTCAGCCTGCCCGCCAGGGAGAGTGCCGCCGCGTTTTCCGCGACGGCGCCTCTGCCCGGCGCGCGGGCGCGGGGCGCGGAGACGGAGTTTGGCGAGCAGCGCATCGTCCAGCGGCGGGCGCATGTCGAGCCGTGGAGCGCGAGCGCCGGGGTGGATCTCTACCACACGGATAATGCCGCCCTCACTCCGGCGAATGAGCAACAAGATTGGTATCTCCGCTACGGCTTCACCGCGGCCTATACCAATCGCGTCAAGGGGCCGGTCTTCTTCGATGTCTCGCTCCAGCATTACCTCTTCCGCTACGCGGAATATGATATTCTGGACTTTGATCTGACGCGCCTCGAAACCGGCTTCCTCCTCCAGCTCCCCTGGCTCGCAGACTCGTTCTTCGCCAGCCGCTACCGGCTCGAATACCTCACCGAGCCGGGCATGGGGAGCGCGCTCTTCACCAATCACACCGTCGACCTGAGCCTGCAGAAGGTTTGGAAGATCAGCCGCGGGCAGCAGCTCTTTGCGGGCGCCTCCGCGAATCTCGCGCTCGCCACCGATCCCGGGGGCGGCGCGCGCGATGAGTATGCCCTCTCCGCCGGCTACTCCCTGCGGCTCACCGAGCGTCTCACCGCCGGACTTTCCTATCGCGGCTCCTACTACCGATATCGGGAAGGTGAGCGCGACGACTGGAACCACATCTTCGCTGCGGGCCTCACCTACGATTTTACCGACTGGCTGCGCGTGGGCTTGAACGCGAGCTATACGCGCAACATTTCCAGTGCGGCGTTTGGAGACTATGAGAACTTCGTCCCCGGCGGCGGCCTGCTCCTTCGCCTCGCCTTTTAGCACTCGCCCATGTCGCAACATAGCCTCCTCCCTTTCCTCCTCGTCGCGCTCGCGCTGGCCGGGCTGGCCTCCGCCGCTCACGGCGAATCGCAGATCGTGCGCCGCGTCTTCGGCCTGGCCAGCGCCAAGGCAAATACCACCTTGCCCACTGGCGCCGCATTCACCACTGCGGCGCGCAGCCGCTCCGAGTTGGCTTCGACTCGCGGCGTCGTGCGCGTCGGTGAAAATGCCGACCTTCAGACGCTGCCCAACGGCCTCGCGCTCCGGCGCGGGGTCACGCTCGTAGCCAGCGCTCCGTCCGGCCTGCGCAAGACTATTGAGGTGCGCGCGCCGGGTTACCGCTTGAAGGTCAAAGGCACCGCGCAGATCGCCTTCCAGCCCGGCAGGTCATTGAAGGTCGTGACCCTCGAAGGCTCCGTCACCGTCTCGCTCGATTCCATGCTCGGCGAATTCGAGGAGCTTCAGCCCGGGCAGATGCTCATTATCAATCCCAGCGACCACCGCCTGCCCGAGCCGGTGGAGATCGACGTGCAGCGCCTGGTCTCGACCAGCACTCTGGCTGGCGGTGAATTCGGAGCGTTGCCCACGGCCGCCAACATCGCTGCTGCAGCCGCGGCGCAGAGCAGCGCCTACGAGCGTGGCGATCTGCTTGCCACGGGTCTGGCGCTCCGTGGGGTGGAGAATGCGATCGAGTTGCAGAAGTCGCGCCTTGGCCTGCGCGAGGAAGCCGCGCGGACCGCCGTCGCCGAGGCAGGCCCTTCCGCCGCGGATCGGATCGAGCTGGCGCGCTTCACTTTCCCCAATGACCTTGCCGATCCAAACGCCGTGCCGCGCGAGCGCCCCTACACTTTCCCGGGCGACTTGAGCACCGCCTTCTCGATCAGCGACACGGAATTTCAGCGCGATCCGATTCGAAATCCCGGACGCACCAATATCCTCTACGTCGAGCTGGCGCCCGAGAGCGGACCCGATGACCTCCCTCTGAACGCGCCACAAATCTCTGGCAATGTAAGCGTTTCAGCGGACTTTTTTTCCGGTGCTCCGCGGATGCTGAGGCTTTTCACCAGCACGCTGAAGCCTGGCTTTGACCGCATCAAAATCCTGGCGGACACCGTTGTCAGCACCCCCGCCGGTGTCGCCCTAGAGATTGACGCCAAATACGGACTCGACATCGACGGCGCCACGCTCCGCGTCGGCGATGCCTTAGCCACCAGCGAACTCCTCTACCTCCATGCCGCCAGCGGCGGCATCACAGTGAAGAATCGCAGCCTGCTGCGCGGCGGTCGAATCAGGATCGATGCCACCGCCCCCGGCACGGAAACCTCGATCGATCGCTCGACCATCGAGGCGCAGCGCGACCTCAAAATCGGCGTCGGCTTCACCCCCACCGGCATCACCATCCGCAACTCGAGCGAACTGCGCTCCGTGCTCGCGAATCTTCAACTCACCGCCTTCCGCGCGCCCGTGACCGTGGAAAGCTCCACGCTTTCCGCCAAAGCAAACCTGCTCATCGACGCCTACGTTTCCCCCCAGGACTCGATGAAAAAAGACGTGACCACGCCGGGCCGCGTCAGCGTGCGCGATGCCCAGCTCATGGCGCAGGCGATTCGTATCCGCGGATTTGCGGATGGCGGCGATGCCCTGGTCATCGATGGTTCGACGCTGAACGCCGCGCAGCTCATCAAGCTCTACGCGGAAGGGGCTTCGACACTGCGCTTTCGCAATGCGGTGACGCTGAACACGGCAATGGCCGTTCTCGCCGGCCAGACGGTGGAGGTCGATCCCGGCGGCAAGGTCACGATCTCGGGTAAGGGCCGCGTCTTCACCGACAATCCCAATTTCAACACCGGGAGCTATGGGACCATCGACGCGAAAAAGGGCCTCACTCCCGGGACCTTCAGCGCCCGCGGAGACTTCAAGCGATAGCACCCGCGTCCCGCTTCCGGATCGCGAGCCTGCGGGTGGCCAGCGGTTCCATTTTTTCTTTGCGACGGCTGTAACGCAGCGGCGGCGAATATCGGAAATACCAGTAGGAGGCGGTCTGCCAGTGCAAACCGAGCGGGGGGCGAGGAGTTGGGGAATGGAGGTTTGGAAGGAACCCAGAGGTGCGGGCAGGGCCGGGCGGGGGTAGGGCGGGCGAAAGCCCGCCCTATTACCGTGGGCGGGAACTTTCTCTTGCTCCGATTTTTCTCCGCCCGCTACGGTGCCGCGATGCACATTTTGGTCACCGGCGGCGCCGGCTTCATCGGCTCCCACTTCGTCGAAAAATGCCTCGCGTTGGGGCATTCGGCCGCGGTGCTCGATGAGTTCAACGATTTCTACGACCCAGCGATCAAGCGCGCGAATGTCGCCCCGTTTGCCGCCCATGTGCCCATCCACGAAGTCGATCTCCGCGACCGGGAGGCGGTCAATGGCGTCATCCGTGAAGGGCGCTTCGACACCATCGTGCATCTCGCCGCGCGCGCCGGCGTGCGGCCCTCGATCCGCGATCCCAAGCTCTACATCGACACCAACATCACCGGTACCTGGCATCTGCTCGAGGCGGCGAAGGAAGCGGGCGTCGCGCGCTTCATCTCCGCGAGCAGCAGCAGCGTTTACGGCATTCTCAAGACCGCTCCCTTCCGCGAAGACATGGCGCTCACCGCCACGATCTCGCCCTACGCCGCCACCAAGCTCGCCGCCGAGCAGCTCTGCTCGAACTACGCGCACCTTTACGGACTGCGCGCGATCAGCCTGCGCTTCTTCACCGTCTATGGCCCGCGCCAGCGTCCCGACCTCGCGATCCACGCCTTCACGCGCCGCATCTGGGAGGGCAAACCCATCCAGCAATTCGGCGACGGCTCCACGCGCCGCGACTACACCTACATCGACGACATCGTCCAGGGCATGACCGCGTGCCTCACCTACGAAGGCCCGATCTGCGACGTCTTCAATCTCGGCGAGAGCCAGACGACGACCCTGCGCGACCTCATTTCCACCATCGAGCAGGCGGTGGGGAAAAAGGCGATCATCGAAAAGATGCTGGAGCAACCCGGCGACGTGCCGCTGACCTACGCGGACATCTCCAAGTCGCGCGCGCTCCTCGGCTACGACCCGCACACGCAGATCGCCGAGGGCATTCCGAAGTTCGTCGAGTGGTTTCACCACGCCCGCCGTGACTGAAGCCGCGATGATGCTCGCGCCATTGTGGCCGCCGCGTTAGCCTGCGCGTCATGATCGAGCCGTGCTCCGTTGTCGAACTGCTGCAAACGCTGGTCCGCATCCCGAGTGTGAATCCGCACGGCGACCCGGGCACGGATGGGGTGGGGGAAGGGGAGATCGCGGACTGGCTCGCGCTGTTTTTGATCGGCCTCGGAGCGAAGGTGGAACTGCGGGAGGTCCTGCCGGGGCGGCCGAATGTCGTCGCGCGCTGGCCGGCGCCGGGCAAGCCGCGGTTGCTCTTCGCGCCGCACACAGACACGGTGAGCGTGGGCGGGATGACGATCGACCCCTTCGGCGGCGAACTGCGCGAGGGGCGCGTCTGGGGGCGCGGCGCGAGCGACACGAAAGGGCCGATGGCCGCGATGCTCTGGGCGCTGCGTGAAAGCCGGGAGCGGCTGCCGCAGCTCTCGCATGAGATTTGGTTTGCCGGGCTGATGAGCGAGGAGGCCGATCAGCACGGCTCGCGCGCGCTCGCGGCGCAGGAACGTTTCGACTTCGTGATCGCGGCGGAACCGACTGGGCTGGACGTAGTCTATGTGCACAAAGGGTCGGCATTTTTTAATATCACCACGCGCGGTCGCGCCGGACACGCCTCGCGCCCGGACCTCGGCGACAATGCGATCGACAAGATGCTCGACGTGCTTGCCGTGATCCGCACGGAGTTCGCGGCCGAGTTTGCGCAGCAGCGCGACCCGGTGCTCGGCGCGAGCACGCTGAGCATCGGCACGATCCACGGCGGCACGAAGACCAACGTGATCCCGGACGAATGCCAGGCAAGCGTGGATATGCGCTTCGTGCCCGCGCACTACCAACCGGAGATCATCCAGCGCTTCCAACACCGGCTCGAACAGGTCTGCCCCGACATCGAGATTTCCGCGATTCCCGCGCCCCCGCTTTACACCGACCCCGCGCATCCGCTCATCGCCAGGCTCGGCGAATGCGGCGCGAAGCCGATCGGCGCGCCGTGGTTTTGCGACGCCTGCTACTTCGCCGAACGCGGCATGCCCGCCGTGGCCCTCGGCCCCGGCTCGATCGAGCAGGCGCACACCAGGGATGAGTGGATCGCGGTTGCGGACTTGGAGAAGGGCGTGGAGTTTTTCACGCGATTTCTCGCGAGACTGTAATGCAATCGGCGGCTTGCCGACCCGCTGCCCTGCATCTAGCTTCGCGGCCCTTTTTCCCCGCACCCTATGAGCCAGCCTGCCGATACCAAGAGCGCCATCACTCCCCGCCGCGACGAAGATTTCCCCGAATGGTATCAGCAGGTGGTGAAGGCGGCCGAGATGGCGGAGAACTCGGACGTGCGCGGCTGCATGGTGATCAAGCCGTGGGGTTACGGCTTGTGGGAAAATATGCAGCGCGGGCTCGACGGGATGTTTAAGGCGACGGGGCACAAGAACGCGTATTTCCCGCTCTTCATCCCGCTCTCGTATATGGCGAAGGAGGCGGAACACGTCGAAGGTTTCGCCAAGGAATGCGCGGTGGTCACGCATCACCGGCTGGAGTCGGATGGCAAGGGTGGCTTGCGTCCGGCGCCGGGCGCGGAGCTGACTGAGCCGCTGGTGGTGCGGCCGACGAGCGAGACGATCATCGGCGCGACCTATGCGAAGTGGGTGCAGTCCTATCGCGATCTGCCGATCCTGATCAATCAATGGGCGAACGTGGTGCGCTGGGAGCTGCGGCCCCGGCTGTTCCTTCGCACCACGGAATTTCTCTGGCAGGAAGGCCACACCGCGCACGAGACGGAAGCCGAGGCGCGCGCGGAGACGATGCAGATGCTCCGAGTGTACGAGACGTTTGCGCGCGACTGGCTGGCGCTGCCCGTCTTCACCGGCGAGAAGAGCGAGAGCGAGCGTTTCCCCGGCGCGGTGCAAACGCTGTGCATCGAGGCCATGGTGCAGGATCGCAAGGCGATCCAGGCCGGCACGTCGCATTTCCTCGGGCAGAATTTTGCGAAGGCGAGCGGCATCCAGTTTCTCTCTCGCGAGAACAAACAGGAACTCGCCTGGACGACTTCATGGGGAGTCAGCACGCGGCTCATCGGCACGCTCATCATGGCCCATGCGGATGACGATGGCGTGATCCTCCCGCCCCGCGTCGCCCCGGCTCATGTGGTCATTCTGCCAGTCGCGCCCAAGCCCGAGACGCGCGAGGCGGTCTTCGCGGCGGTGGACAAGCTGGCGGCGGAATTGCGCGCGCAGACCTATGCCGGCGAACCGCTCCGCGTGGAAGTGGACAAGCGGGATATCGGCGGCGGACAGAAGAACTGGGAGTGGATCAAGAAAGGTGTGCCGATCCGCGTGGAACTCGGCCCGCGCGACATCGAGAAGGGAACGGTGGCCGTGGCGCGCCGGGATCGTGGGCCGAAGGAAAAGGAGTTTCTCCCGACGGGCGAATGCGTGGAAAAAGCCGCGTCCATTCTCGAAGAAATCCAGCAAACGCTGCTCGCCCGCGCGACCGCGTATCGCGATGCGAACACCGTGAAGCTCGACACGAAGGACGAGTTTTACGCGTTTTTCACGGCGCAGAATTCCGCGAAGCCGGAAATCCACGGCGGCTTTGCGCTCGCGCATTGGAACGGGTCCCGGGAGGTCGAAGAACGAATCAAGGAAGACCTGAAAGTGACGATTCGTTGCATCCCCTTCGATGCGCCCGAGGAGGATGGGAAGTGCATCCTCACCGGCGAACCCAGCCGCCGCCGCGTCATCTGGGGCAAGAGCTACTGAACACCGTAGCCGCCGACGTAAGGAGGCCCGCGCATCCTTCTCCCTCGGAAGGACGGAACCTCCTCACGTCGGCTGCTACGCGCAAAAAAATGGGCGGCCCGGATTGCGCCGGGCCGCCCACCCCAACCAAGGAAATCTGTGGTGTGCGCTACTTTTTGAGCGCGTCGATTTTTGCGATGAGAGGCGCCGGTCCGCCGCCGCCGTAGCCGACCCACCGGGCCAGCTCCTTACCCTCGCCGTCGAGCATGATCACGGTTGGATAGCCTTTGATGGCGAATTTCGTCTTGAGCTCATTGTTCTGCGCCTTCACCTCATCGGAGAGCGGCTTGCTGCGCGGATAGTCCAGTTGCAGCAACACGAGCTGCTTCGCGGCGTAGTCCTTGAACTCCTGGGTTCCAAACACTTCCGCCGCCTGCTTCTTGCAGGGCGGGCACCAATCCGAGCCGGTGAACTCGGCGAGGAGCAGCTTTTTCTCCGTCTTCGCCTTGGCGAGCGCGTCCTTGTAGTTGTCGCCCCAGCCTTCTCCGGCGAGGAGCGTGAGGGAGCTGGAGGCGGCCACCGCAAGCGCGGCGAGGGTCTTGAGGAATGTCGTTTTCATGGGGGGAGATTATTTTCCCTTGAAGGAGTCGAGTTTGGCGGTGAAGGCGGCGGGTCCACCGGGCTGGTAGCCGAGCTCACCGACCTTCTTCCCGTCCGGGTTGAGGACCACGATCGTGGGATAGCCCTGGATGCCGAACTCCTTTTGCAGTTTTTCATTCTGCGCCTTGAGCTTTTTCGGCTGCTGTTTGGATTGAGGGAAGTCCACTTCCACGAGCACGAGATTATCCTTCGCGTAGTCCTTGAATTCCTTTTTCGAGAACACTTCCTTGTCGAGCTTGATGCACCAGCCACACCAGTCCGAGCCGGTGAAATCAAGCACCACAAGCTTCTTTTCCGCCTTCGCCTGGGCGAGGGCCTTTTCGTAATCATCGCCCCAGCCGGCAGCAGCCAGTGCGGCGGAAGAAACCAGCGTCAGCACCGCGCAGGACGCTGCCAATTTGCTCATGAATGATTTCATAGGGCGGGATAGACCGCCGCTCCGCGAGGCTTGTTCATTCTAAAGTGCGTGCGGGGGAAAACTTTCTTTTCAGGGCGCCGGGGACGCCGGGGCTACTCGCCGCTCTGCACCAGTTTGAGCGCGACGGCGCCGGCCACGGCGAGCAGGCCGCCGAGGACGGCGCGGCGGGTCGGCCGCACCTTGTCGATCCACCACGCGAGCAGGATGGTGACGAGCGGCGCGGTGGCCACGATCGGCAGCACGATTCCGCTCGGCGTGGTCTTGAGCGCCCACTGGTAACAGCCCACCCCGATGGTCGGGCCGACGAGGGAATTCGCCACGACGAACAGCCAGCCCTCCCGCCAGCGCGGCATCGTGGCTGGAGCGTCCGCATTCCTCCCGAGGCGAAACACCAGCGCGGCGAGCCACGTGAGCAGCACGCCCCCGATCGCGCGCTGATAAGCGGCGGTCCCTCCATCGATTTGGAATGCGGCCAGTTCGCTGACGAGGTTCGCCTTGCGACTCACCACTGCGCCGAGGGCCTGGCCGAGCGCCGATCCGACCCCGAAAAGAACGCCGACCCAGAAGACGCCGCGCGGCACCTCGCTGCCGCGATCCGGCGCGAGGGCGATCGCCACCCCCGCGAGCACCACGGCGGCGCAGGCGAGATCCGCCGGACGCAGGGTGGTGCCCAGCCACAGCCACTCCGCGAGTGCCGCGATCGGGGCGGCAAGACATTGCGTGAGCAGGATCGAGAGCCGCGGGCCGATCCGGGGCAGCGCGCCGAAGAGCGCCATGTCGCCGAGACCGAAGCCGATCACGCCGCTGAGAAAAAACCACGGCAGCCCCGGACCCGCCGCGCCGACGCCGACGGTATGCGCCCAGACGGCGAGGAACGCGGTTGCGATCGTGATGCGACCGAGATTCGCGAGCTGCGGTCCCACCAGCTTCGCGGAGCGTGCGCCGAAGATCACCGAGAGGGAAAAGAAGAGGGTCGTGAGGGCGGCGGCGAGCATCGGAGCGGGGCGTGGATTACGCCGAAGCGGCGCGAGCGAGGCAAAGGCAAACACGCTTCCTTTTCATCCTGAGCCGGGACGATGCAGTTCGATTTCTATTTTTTGAACGCAGAGACGCTGAGGCGCAGAGACCGCGGAGCACGGTTCTCGGTTTGCATGACGCTCTCTCTCCATTTGGTGACCGCTCCGGCAGTTCCTCTGCGCCTCTGCGTTAAAAATCAGATTCGAACTTCATCGTTCCGGCTCAGGAGAGGCGTTCGCGACAAATACAAAGCGCGGCACGATCGAGTCGTGCCGCGCTTTGGAAAAAACTTCTGCGGGTGCGTGTCAGTAGCGGCGTTCGCCACCGCCCCCGCCGCCTCCGCGAACTCCGCCTCCACCTCCGCCGCCTCCGCCGCCGCGATAGCCGCCACCGCCACCGCCACCGCGTCCCCCGCCGCCACCGCCACGATAACCCCCGCCGCCGCCACCTCCTCCACCTCCGCCCCCGCCGCCGCCACCACCGCGGCGCTCTTCACGCGGCTGGGCTTCATTGACGGTCAGCGGCCGGCCGTCGAGCGGCTGGCCGTGAAACTTGGTGACCGCATTTTTCGCATCCTCGTCGCTGCCCATCGTCACGAAGGCAAAGCCGCGTGACTTTCCGGTGAAGCGATCCTGGATCAGCATGACTTCAGAGACCGTTCCGGCCTGGCCGAAAAGATCCTGGAGATCGGTTTCCGTGGTGTTGAACGAGAGGTTCCCCACGTAGAGTTTGTTGCCCATTTGAGTTAGTCAGTTGGCGGCTCTTGCAAAACTTCGGTGACGGTGCCCGGTCATCGGTTTCAAGTCGTCATTGAAAAAACTTCCACTGACAATCTCCCCAACTCCGAGGTCTCGGCTATGAGCTGATTTGAAAGCGAACCTACGAAAGTCCCTGCAAAAGCAAAGGCAAATGTCGGGTCACCGGAGGCTCTCGGCGCCCGCTCGAACGCTCGGTATCAGGGATCCTCCTTTCATCCGCCGCGGCGTTGCGAGCTGGCCGGCGAGGTCATCGAGATTGAATGTCTGGCGCCGGCCGTTGCGGGTATTGCGGAAGACGATTTCGTACCAACCTTCCATCCGTTCCGGCATCCACATCTGGCCATCCACCCGGAGCGGACGGTGTTCGAGGATGTGGTGAATGACGCGCTCGTAGCCGGACCGCGGGAGCGTGCGCACGGAGTGGCGATTCCAATCGATGACCCGGCCCACGTCTTCGTAGCGCGGCGGGCGCTCCGGGAAGTCGAGCAGCGAACGCGCACGCTCATCGAACACCGCGAAGATGTGCTCCAGGCGATCGGCGCATGTCACTTCGCGGATGTCCTCGATGAAGGGAGTCGCGACCTCGGCGGCGATCTCGCGCAGGCTCATCGTGCGGCCATCGGTGGTGAGCCAGTCGCGCGCGTTCGGGTCGGCGGTGAAGGGACTGCGGGGAAAACAATCGAAGTGCGCGAGAAAGCCTTTGCGCGACGTATGCCGGCACGGCTTGAAGCCGGCGATGACCGGGATGCGCCGCCGCGTCAATTCACCGAGCCCGTGGTCGGGCCAGCGCAGCACGGCGAGGATGATCCCGGTCGCGAGCGAGGCCGCCGACATCATGAGATCCGGATCGGGCGTGAAATCGACGGTCACCTCGACGCGGTTGCCGCGCGGTCGGACGCCCACCCCCGTGCTGAGCCGGTTCGCCGCGAGCAGCATCACCGGCACGTGCAGGATGTAGGTCAGCATCCGCGCGAACTGCCGCATGCCGGCCTCGGTCAATCCGCGGTCCGCGGGAATGGACACATTGAAGTGCGTGGAGAATCCCTCCAGCCGCGCGACCGTGCCGACGCGCGTTTCCCACGCATCCAGTTCGCCGCGGAGATATTCGATTTGCTCCCAGAGCGATCGGCCAGCCCGCACACAGCAGCCCGGCTCGATCTCAATGATCGGCGTGGCCACCTCGATCACGCCGGTATCGAAGTAAATCGCGCCTCCGGACGGCAGGTGGAAGGAGCGGCCCGCGCGAGGAATCATTTTCTCGCGCACGATCCCCTGGGGAGTCTCAAAGACCGCCTCCGGACGGCGCTTCCGCCCGCGCACAAACAACGTGAACTCCGCCTCAAAGCCGATGACTGGCCGGTGCTGCTGGGTTCGCGCAGGACGTTTCCGGGTTTTGCCAATGCGGGCCATAAGTTCGGGTCATCGTGCTTCGTCGCAATCGCGCGGCACAGCGGTCACGTATCCGATGTCGAAATGCAGATGGTCATCGGACTCGTGCGGGCCATGCCCGTAAGTCTTTACGTAAATGCCCGGCGCGATGGACTCAGCGATTCGCGCGTATTTTTCGATGCTTCTCTGGTCGTCCAGAAACGTGTCGCCGATGCGGTAGATATTCGCCGCCGTCGCCCACAGGTGCGGGCTGGCCTGCCGCGAGTGCGCGTGCGCCGGGGATCGGTAGCCGCCATTGGTCGCGATGAAAACCGGCGCATCCACCCGCTCGCGAAAGTCCTGCAAAAAACGGCCAAACACCGAGAGCGCGCACGGGACATAGTGCGGGAGCGTATTCAGCAGCAGATCGGCCTCCCGGGCATCGACCGTCATCAGTTCCGCGAAGGTAAAGTTGGCCGCGAGCGGTTGATCCTTCGCCTGCTGCCAGGATTCGATTTCGTAAAAGAAGCGCGGGAGAAAATGGGTGCGCCCCGCGTGGTCCTTGAGCGGGGCCCCTGGGCGCAGCAGTTGCCGGTGCGCTGCGGAAAGCGTCAGCCCGTCGATCACTTTGAGCGGCCAATTCATCTCGTCTCCAGGAACTCGTAAATCGCGCGGGTGATCTCCGCAACTGGCCCGCTGCGAGTCTCCACAGCGGCGGGCATCTCCGTGAGAATCGCGAGCACGCAAGGCTTCCGGCCCGGCAGAAAGACGATGCCCGCGTCGTGGCAGACCGTCGAGATTTCGCCCGTCTTGTGCGCCACCCGGGCGTCCTTGGGCAGCCCCTCCGGGATCATGCTGTTGAACTCCTGGGCGAGCAGGATTTCGAGGATTTGCTCCCGCGTGCTTGCCCGGCAGAAACCATCTTCGCAGAGCAGCCGAAAAAGCTGCACGAGACCGTTCGCGGTGACGCGGTTGTTGACCCCCGCCTCGAAGGCGCGCGTGTCCTCCACTCCTCGCGCGATTTCCACCCCTTCGATCTTTGCCTCCTTCATCATGGCCTGCACCGCATCGAGTCCCACGAAATCCAGCAGGAGATTCGTCGCGAGATTACTGCTCCGCGTGATCATCGCCCGGGCCAGTGCACCCAGATGCATCGAGCGCCCCAGCCGGGCATGCACTTCGTTGTCGCCGTCGCGATTCGCCGCCACGCGGAACACCTCGCCGCCGATCAGACTGCGAAAGCGGTTGCGCACGTGCAGGGTGTCATCGAGCCGGACGCGACCTTCCTCGGCCAGCTTGAAGACCGCGAGGAGGATCGCCACCTTGATCGTGCTGGCCTCATGTAAAAAGCGGCCGCCCTCATGGGCAAAGGACTGCCCGGATTCATAGTCGTGAAAAGCGAC
>JANOAZ010000337.1:0-11674 GCA_031411395.1 Chthoniobacteraceae bacterium | reverse complement strand
CGCTTCGCTTCGGGGTTCACCTTCGCCGGCGTTGTTTCCGCGAGGCTGGCGCCGGTGAGTGCGGAGATGCGCAGGCGCCCGATGGTGCGCGCATTCCCAAACTCCTGCACAAGGCGGAAGGTGAGCACGACACCGTCTTTGGACCCGAGCGGTTCGGTCGTGCGGAAGCTGACCCAGTGCGGTTGGTGAAATTGCGGCGCGATGGCCCAGCCGGTTTTCGCGTTGCCGTCGATCGCGCCGCTCGGGTCCCATTTGGCCTGAGAGAAATCGGCCTGCGCGTCGGTCAGTTTCACCGGCTTGCCCGCGGCGGTGACGATGAATTCCTGGAGCACGAAATTGGTCCGCTCAGGATCGCCGCGGCCGGGCCCCATGCCGGGCAGCGACTCATCGGTGAGCGTCTCGAGCTTGAAGCCCGTGATGCCGGTGAGCGCGGTGCGCACGGTGACGGTGTAGGTGTCGATCTCGGGCGGGTCGCCGGTGAGCAGCACGGAGCCATCGTCGAGGATTTTGTGGTTCGCGCCTCCGGCAGAATCGAAGTCGGTGGGAGTGAGCGGATGAACGCCCGGCGCTTCAACGGAAGGAGTTGCCGCGCGTGGGGCGCGAGCGCGTTTCGGCTCCGCGGGAACGGTGCCGCCCGCCGCGGCGATCTCCGCTTTCACCGCGCCGATCTCCGCAGTGAGCCGGGTCCGCTCGGCCTCGCTCGCGGGATCGCGCACGTCGAGATACGGGCCGAGGAAGCGGATGGAGCCGGGCGTTTTCGGATTGCTGCGATCGGCTTCGAGCTCGGTGTTGTTGAAGAA
This sequence comes from Chthoniobacteraceae bacterium, assembly GCA_031411395.1. GTDB lineage: Bacteria > Verrucomicrobiota > Verrucomicrobiia > Chthoniobacterales > Chthoniobacteraceae > Chthoniobacter. Next base: position 10,874 of record JANOAZ010000337.1, on the reverse strand, counting down.
GGAAAACAGTCCGTAGTAATCGCGCGCGGTGATCGGGTCGTATTTGTGGTCGTGGCATTGGGCGCATTCGAGCGTGGTGCCGAGCCAGACTGCGCCGAGGGTGTTCACGCGATCGAAGACCTGGTTGACGCGATTTTCCTCCGGGTCGGTGCCGGCCTCGACGTTGCACGGCGCGCAACGATTGAAGCCCGTGGCGATGCGCTGATCGTCGGTCGCATTCGGGAGCAGATCGCCGGCGAGTTGTTCGATGGTGAATTGATCGAAGGGCATGTCCGCATTGAGCGCGCGGATGACCCAGTCGCGATACGGCCAGAGTTCGCGGAGATCGTCGCGCTGGAAACCGTGCGAGTCCGCGTAGCGCGCGGCGTCGAGCCAAGGGCGCGCCCACTTTTCTCCGTACTGGGGTGAAGCGAGGAGGCGGTCGGCCAGATTGCGGATTGCGGATTGCGGATTGCGGATTGATTCCGCGGCAAACGCGTCCACTTCCGCCGGTGTGGGCGGCAGCCCGGTTAGATCGAGGTGGAGCCGCCGCGCGAGGACGGGCAGCTCGGCGTCGGGAGAAGGCTTCAGGCCTTCGCGCTGGAGGCGCGCGCGGATGAAGGCATCGATCGCAGGGTCACTCTCCGGCGGCAGCGCGGCTCGCACCGGTGGCACGTAAGCCCAATGCCGGGCGGGCTTGAGGCCATCCGGCCATGGCGCGCCCGCGGCGATCCACTTGCGGATCTGATCGATCTCCGTTTTCGAGAGGAGGTCGCCGCGATTCGGCATCACGTCGTCGTCGGTCTTCGGCAATGCCACCCGCCGCAACAGTTCGCTGTCCTCCGGCTTGCCTTTGACGATCACCTTGCCGCTGTCACCGCCTTTGAACGCCGCTTCACGCGTGTCGAGCCGCAGCTTCCCCTTCTGCTTCTCCGCGCCGTGGCATTCGAAACACGCCCGCTGCAAAATCGGGTAAACGTCGCGCGCGAAGTCCCCCTCTTCGCCGCAAGCGAGCGCGGTGAGAGCGGCACTGATGAAGATGAATCTGGGGAAGGGGGACATGCGCCGAAAATCTGGCATGGGTGGTCAAACAGGAAAACCCCCGTTCGGTCTCGGAACTAGCCGGCATCTTTCCTATACCCGGCGATGACGCTGACCGCGGAGAACACGGATGACACGGAAGCGGAACCCTTGGATTTCAACCCGACATGTTTCTGCCGCTGAACCTAGGCGCCTTGCCTCCGAAGTCCCTCCTCATCCGCGTCCTTAGCGTTCTCCGCGTCGTCCGCGGTCACTCCGATCGCCCGATTTACGAATCCGCGTTAATCGGCGTAATCCGCGGACTCTTTCCAACAGAGCGCGCCTTGGTTCGTCCTGCCGCGATTTGCATCAGGCGTGTCCTGAGCTATTACCGCGGTCGCCATGACAGAAGTTTTTCCCGTCATCCTCTTTTACAAATACGTCGCCATCGCGGACCCGGAACGTTTCGCGGCGGAGCAGCGGGGGTTGTGTGCGGCTCTGGGATTGAAGGGGCGCATCCTCATCGCGACCGAGGGCATCAATGGCACGCTCGCCGGGCCGCAGGCGGCGGTGGACGAATATGTCGCGGCCTTGCGCGCCGATGCGCGCTTCGCGGATGTCGAAATGAAGGTGAGCACGGGCGACGCAAATACTTTCCCGAAGCTCGCGATCAAGGTCCGCCCGGAGATCGTCACCCTCGGCGCCGGCCCGCTCCCGGCGGACCACGACAACCACCTCAGCCCGGCGGAGTGGAAACGCACGCTGGAGGAAGAGCCGGACGCGGTCGTGGTGGATGTGCGCAATCGCTACGAATCCGCGGCGGGAAAATTTGCCAACGCGATTGCGTGCGACATCGAGCACTTCCGCGAGCTGCCCGAATACGTTGAGAAGCTGGCCGAGCTAAAAGACCGGAAGGTCCTGATGTATTGCACCGGCGGAATCCGCTGCGAAAAGGCGTCCGCGCTTTTCCGCAGCAAAGGCTTCACCAATGTCTTCCAGCTCCACGGCGGGATCGTCACTTACCAGGAACAGTTCGGAAACGAGCACTGGCTGGGGGAATGTTTCGTCTTCGATCAGCGGATGACCGTCCGGGTGGACGAAGCCCTCGTGCCGATCGGCAAGTGCGCGCACACCGGCCGGGCGACGAATCGCTTCGTGAACTGTCTGCACGATCCGTGTCACGTGCTCTTCCTGCTCGCGGAGGAGACGGAGCGCGAGAACTCCGAGACGCGCCTCTGCCCCGAGTGCCTCGCGGGCGGACTGACTGCCGCGACCGCTGACTACAAAGGCAGCCCGGCGCGCGAGAACCGTCCCGTTCCGGCGGAGTAGATCCGGACTCAGGCCCCGGCGAGATCGAGCCAGTGCGGGTTTGCTTCCGCATGTCCGGCGATCTCTTCCAGAATCCCGGGCAGCGGCATCGCCGGCTTCCAAGCCCACGCGTCGCGGGCGCGCGTCGAGTCGAGCACGAGCCACGGCACGTCGAACGGCCGCGGCTGCGGATCGCTGGCGACCTCACGCGCGCCGAAGCGCTCCGCGCACCACGCGCTGAGCTGGCGCAGCGACATGCTTTGCGCGACGCCGCCGCTGAGATGCTGCACGCGGGGTCCGTCGCCACCCGACATCTGCTGGAGCAGCACGGGGACGAGATCGCGCGGGTGCAGGCAATCGCGCACCTGATGGCCCATCCCGTCGAAGCCGATGTATTTCAGCGGACGCCCGGCCCGCCAACTATGGATCCAAAACGAGAAGATGCCCTGGTCGGCTTTCCCAAACTGCCCCGCGCCCGCGAGCACCCCGCAGCGATCGATCCAGACCGGCAGGTCGAATGTCGCGCCGTACTCGAGGGCCAATTGCTCCGACGCCAACTTGGCCGCGCCGTAAAGCGACACCGGCGCCTCGGTGGAAAAATCTTCGCCCACACCGTCCGGCGAAAGTCCGCGCACCGTCTGCACGGCGGGTCGGAAGGCCTCGCCGGCGATCTCCATTTTCAACCCCGCCAGCGCCGCGATCGAATACACCCGGCTCGTGCTGAGCAGAATGAAACCCGCCCGGTGATCCTTGCAGTATTCGAGCAGGTTGATCGTGCCGCCGAGATTGTGTTCGAGGAGCTGCCGGCTGCTCGTGCGGCCATCCACTCCGGCGAGGACGCTCGGATTGGCCGCGCAATCCAGCACCCAATCCGTCGCGGGCAGTGCCGCCACATCACTCGTGCTGCGGATGTCCGCGTGGATGAGCCTTACCCCGAGCGCCTGGAGCCGCTGGCGGTTCGATTCGCTTCCGGGTCGGATGAAATTGTCCACGCCCACGATCTCGATGCCTTCGCGCGTCGCGAGCAGCGTGTCGGCGATCGTGCTGCCCGCAAATCCGCATGCGCCGGTGAGGAGGACTTTCACAGTTTCCCGAGGCAGGCCGCGTGGATTTCCTCGAGGATCTCGCGCAGGCCGTAGCGATATTGCCACTGCGGATAGTGCGCCTGGAATCTCCGCACATCGCTGATCCACCAGATGTGATCGCCGATGCGATTGTCCTCCACGTAGCTCCAGTCCAGCTTGCGCCCGCTGATTTCCTCGCAGAGCTGGATGGCCTCGAGCATCGAACAATTCGAGTGGCGGGAACCGCCGAGGTTATAGACTTCGCCGACGCGTGGCGCCTGGAAGAACTGCCAGAAGGCCTCGACCAGATCGTGGCTGTGAATGTTGTCGCGCACTTGCTTTCCCTTGTAGCCGAAGACGCGGTATGGCGTTCCCTCGACCGTGCATTTCATGAGGTAAGCGAGGAAGCCGTGCAGCTCCGCGCCCGCGTGCGCCGGGCCGGTGAGGCAGCCGCCCCGCATGCTCATCGTGCGCATGCCGAAGTAGCGCCCGTATTCCTGCACGAGCAGATCCGCCGCGGCCTTGCTCGCGCCGAAGAGCGAATGTTTCGTCTGATCGATCGACATGCTTTCGTCGATGCCGATCTGGAAAGGATGCGCGGGGTCGATCTCCCACCGGTGTTCGAGCTCGCGCAGCGGCAGGCGATTCGGGGTGTCGCCATAGACTTTGTTCGTGCTCGTGAAAATGAAGACGGCTTCCGGGCAGTGCTGGCGCGTGGCTTCGAGCACGTTCAGCGTGCCCACGGCATTGACTCCGAAGTCGGTCGCCGGCTCGCGCGCGGCCCAGTCGTGGGACGGTTGCGCCGCGGTGTGAATGACTACTTTCACCTCCGCTCCGTAACGCGCGAAGACGGTGTCGATGGCCGCGGCATCCCGGATGTCCACGGCGTGATGCGTGTAGTGCGGCAGCGTCGCTTCGAGCTTGGCGCGAGTGTCCGCTGTGGACGCCGCAGCGCCGAAAAAGCGCGCGCGCATGTCGTTGTCGAGGCCAGCGATCTCGAGGCCCTCAGCGTGGAATTTCTTGCAGGCTTCCGAGCCGATCAGCCCGGCGGATCCGGTGACGACAGCGACGCTCATGGCAGGGTTTCAGGGGGCATCGAGGCGCGATCTTCCCCCGGCCCCGGCGAGCGGCAAGGCGATTCTGCTCGCGAAGAATGACGGAAGTCCCGCATGCGGATCATCCCTCTTTGCCTGCAGAATCCATGCTCACAGAAGCCTCGGCGGATTCCGTGGGCATGAAGACGACGTGCTGGGTGAAAGGCGCGAACAACGTTTCCAGGAGCGCTTCCTTTGCCGCAGATCGCACCCCGACGGACACGCTTTCCGCGTTCTCAAATGCCTCGAGCGCGCCGGCCGGCGGCAGCAGCATCGGGACGGAAGCGAAATGAAATTGCGGGAACTCGCGCCACAGCGCTTCGCAGGTGCCGACTGGCAGGGGCGATGAGATCAGCACCAGCATGCCCGGAGAAACGTTCGGCAGGACCGCTCGCAACCGGGCCAGGAAGGTGGCGTTGTCGTTTCCCGCCGGGTCTTCGGTGAGCCACAGCACGTCGCTCCCGACACAAGCGAGGATCGCATTGGTCGTGAACTCGAGCCGCCGAGCCGCCCGATTCGTGGCGATGAGATCGGCGAGGCCGGATTCCGGAAATGGCGTTCGCCCGGCCCGCAAGCTGTCGATCACCGCGGGATCGAAGTCGAGGGCGGCGACTTCAAAGTAGCGCGAGCAACCGGCCGCAATGACGCAGCCAACGCGCGAAAGTCCGAGGACGGTGATCTTCATGCTGGGTCGTGCGTGTACCATCCCCCGGGCAGCGAGACCATGCGGAAGATTCACGCGGTGCGGGAGCCGCGGGCGACGTCGGGCATTGCCCGACCCGCCGGCTCCATGGCACAGACATAGCTGAATGACGCGAACCCCGGAGGGTTTGCCCATGAAACTAATGATCGACGACTTTCCCCTCGCCGCCGAGGACGGCCCGGCGCCGCTCCCGGCGCGCCCCGCCGCGACCCTCCGATCCACCTGGATCGTCGCGCTCCTCATCATCATCGCGGCGATCGCCGTGCGGGTGTATCCATCCGCCGGATTCACCGGCGTCGGTTTCGACGAGGCGCTCTACCGCGATTACGTGATCAAGTTGGACAAGGTCGGACTGATCGGCTTTCCGGAAATCTGCCAGCTCTATCTCGAAGACCAGCGCAAGCCCGAGACGATCACCAAACTGCCGCCGACGCGCTTCCTCTACATCGTCACCGCATGGGCGTGGAAACATGCCGAATTCGGCGACGCCCCGCCCGCGGTGCCGCGCACCCCCGGCTTCGTCGAGCACGATCCGGCGCTCGTCTCACTCCATCGCGTGGCGTGCCTATTCAGCGTCCTCGGAGTACTCGCGGCCGGACTCGCCGCGTACCGGATGCTCGGCCCGCGCGCGATGCTCGGCGTGCTCGCGCTGGTCGGGTTCGCGCCGGTCTCCATCCACATGGGTCAGCACGCGTTGATCGACGGCTTCTTCGCGTTCTGGGCGACGATGTGCCTGTGGATGTTGTGGGAAAATCTGCGCCACCCGAACGACGCGCGCCGCCTCGCCGGCCTCGGCATCTGCCTCGCGCTGATGGTGCTCACCAAGGAGAACTCCTTCTTCGTTTTCGTCGCCCTCGCCGGCCTCGTCGTCGCCAATCGCTGGGCGAAGTTTGGCACCGTCACACCGGGCCTCGTCATCGCGGGCATCGCCGGGCCGCTGCTCGGCATGCTGCTGCTCATCTCGCTCGCCGGCGGAGTCACTCATTTCATCGAAATCTATCAGGTCCTCGTCGCCAAGGCGCAGACGCTCACCTACGCGATCAAGACCGGCGACGGCCCGTGGCATCGTTACCTCGTGGACATGCTCATCGTCAGTCCGCTCGTGCTCATCCTTGCGATCGGCGGCTTCTTTACCCAGCTTCGAAAAGATCGCGCCTACCTGTTTCTCGCGCTCTTCGTCGGCCTCACCTACGCGCTGATGTGCAACGTGAAATACGCCATGAATCTGCGCTACACGACGGTCTGGGATCTCCCGCTCTGCGCGCTCGCAGCCGCGCAGGTCAGCGAGCTCACGAAAGGCTTCGGTCGCCGCCAGGCGTTCGCCGCGAGCCTGATCATCGCCGCCCTCTGCGCCTACGGCCTGCGGCAATACCTCATCTTCTTCGCGGATTTCAAACTCTACGAACTCGTCTCGGAAGGCCTCCTGCGCGCGGTGAAAATCCTGAAATAGCGCGATCGACTAACGGATTTTCCGGCGGCGGAACCGCTGGAAGCCGACGGCCACGGCGAAAGTGCCGAGGAGCATCGACCCGGTGCCGGGCTCGGGAACGACACCCACGAGGACGATGTTATTCGTCGCGGGATCGTAATGGACTCCGGCCCCGGATGAACCGTAAGGGCTGGTGTAAGCCGGATCCAGCGACCAACCCGTCGTGCCCCAATCGATCATCGGAAGGCCGACGCGATCGTCGCCGGGATTGTTATTCAGGTTCAGCCGATGGCCCAGGTCGTCACCGTCAAAGAGGACGAAGGTCATCCCATGAGGAGCGACGTTCTCCGGGTTCTGCAGCTCGAGTTCCCAGCCGCTGCCCGCAGGCAGGCGGACATCGGCGAGCGCGCCGGTGAGGGTGACGCGATTGGCGTTCGTCGAAGAGGCCGTGTAGAGCAACGTGGCCGTGTCGGCGAGGGTGAGGATGGAGGTTCCCTGGAAAGTGAGCGTGCTGGCTCCACTCCCCACCGGCTCGAGGATGCCGCCGGCGGCGATGTCTGTACCTGCGGCGATGGTGCCTGATCCCCGGAGCCGGGCGTTTGCGGCGGAGATTCTCACCTTGCCCGCATCCGCGGTGACGAGCCCATTGATCTCGGCCGTCGCAAAACTCCTCACGATCACGTCGTTCGCGATTTTGAGGCTGCCCGAGATGGAAACGCGGAGCGTTCCGGAGTTCACGTTGGTTTCGCCGCGGTAACTATTCGGCCCGCCTAGGGTCAAGGTTCCCGCGCCGATGACGGTCAACCCCAGAGACGCCGGGATCGGAGCGTTACCGTCACCGACAACGTCGGCGATGGACCCGGAGAAGTTACTATCGGCAATCTCGAAGAGCTTATCGCCGCCTACGGACAGGATCGCCGGGCTGGTCGAGGAATTCGTCACCGCGCCACCTCCCGAGAGTGTCCTGAGGATTTGGTTGATCCCGGACAAGTCGAAGATCGCGCCGGCGGCCACCGAAAGGTTGACTCGGTCGGGAATCCCTCCGTTGGCTCCGTTGCGCAGGACGCCGCCGTCCACCGCCAGCCCATCTGCCCATAAACCGTTCTCGCCGGAGTCCGTGAGGACGAGCGTGCCGTTGCCGGTCTTGCGGAGCGCGAGATTGGACCATTCAATCGGCCCACTGATCGTGGAAATATTGAGCGGCCCATTGACCGCGATGGAGTGGGTTCCAGGGCTGAAAGTCATCGGGCCGGCGAGAATGACCCCGTTTCCCGCGAGCGCGGTGGCGGTGGATCCCGGCGGAGGGCCAAAGGTAAAATTCCCCTGCACGCTGACGGGATTGTGCAGCGTCTGAATCGTGCCATCGCTCATGATCGCGGCGCCATCGGCGAGGGTCAGCGTGCCCCTGCCCACGGGGCCGTTCTGCACTCTGTTGAAGGCGAACGGATCGGACGCGGAACTCGCGCCCAGAATCAAGGTGCCCTCGTTGACGGTGAAGCCCGAGGTGTAGGTACTTCCCGCAATGGTGATGGTGTGGGTGGCAAAGGCGAACGGGCCCGTCGGCAGCGAGAGTTGCAAGCTGGTATCCGTGATAATATCGGCGATCACCGATCCCGGGGTGATATTCGGCCCGGTGACGCTCATGCCTACCGCGAGACCCGCCGTGCTGGCGAGGCCGAGTAGGATCTCCGACGACGGATTGACAAATGCCGTCAGGCTGATGGCCGGATTAAATGCCACCGAGCCCGTTCCCGTCTTGCTGATGACGCCGCCGGTGGAGTGGATGGGCGCCGTGATGAGGAGAGCGTTCGGCGAAGAGCCCGCGGTCGAGATGATGGGCTGCGAATTCGAGAGCGTGAGGGATGTCCCGGAGATGGTCGGGCTCGTGCTCAACATCTCGTTGGTCGAAGCGATAGTGGAGCCCGCTGCGGCGCCAGCGATCGAGGTACCGCCGGCGGCGAGAGTCAGTTTAGTCGAGGTGGTCACGGTGGGGGCCGTATTTCCGCCGCGGTTGTTGAAAGTCACGCGCCCGATCGTGTTCGTTTGACCGGAGGTCATGCTCAGACTGCCGCCGCCGTCGATGGTCACGCTGGCCGAGGTCAAGAGTTGGTAGGGCAGGCTCAGCGATGCGCTCGCGTTGTTGAGCGACAAGTCGCCCGGCACGGCCACGCTGCTGAGGCCGTTGGCGGAAGGGTTAGCCAGCGTCAGCGTGCCCTGATGGACCACGGTCCCGCCGGTGTAGGTGCTTGCGCCAGTCAAGGTCAGCGTTGAAGTGCCGGATTTGATGAACGTCAGCGGCCCGTTGACTCCGTCCTTGATCGCGCTGTTGATCGTGCTCGCCCAATTCACGTAAGCGAAAAGGTGGCTGCCTCCCGAGGTCAGCGCGCCATTCGTCGTCGGCGTTCCGGCGCCGATCGTGGTAGCGCCGTTGAGAAGAAGGCCGCCGGAAGTCATCGTCGCGCTGTCACCGAAGGTCAGCGTGCTCGCGGCGCTGGTGAAGATCAGCGTCTGCGCCGAAGTGGTCCGGAGCACGTTGAGCACGGTGTCGCCAATCGTCGCTCCAAAACTGCTCGACACGTTATTGGTCGCGACGCCGCCCGTCGCCAGCGTGGTCAGGGTGTAAGTGCCGAGCGCGACGATGCCATTGGTCGGATCGTATTTCGCGAAGTCCGTCCCCGCGACGGTCGCCCACGGGCCGATGATGCCGTTCGATAACACCGGCGGGGTGTTGAAGATCGTCCGCACATTGAATCCCGTGGAGCCGAGAATCGCGTTGGCGGCGGTGAAGTTGACCGTCGCGGTGGCTGCCGTGCGGACGAGTGAGTCCAGGGTCAGCGTCGCCGAACTGCCAGAGCTGACGGGGATCTGGCCGGCAATGGTGCTCGCGCCACCGGCCAGCGTGACGGGGTGGGTGATCGTCGCCGTGTAACCTTCCGCGCTGCCTGCCAGGAGGGAAAGGGTGCCGCCAAACAACGAGATGGGCGCGTTCACCCGCGTCGGGCTCAGGTTGCCGGAGGGGGTCAATCGCGAGTGATCGATGGTCAACGCGCCGAAGTGGACTTCCACCGCCGTGGTTCCCGACAGAGCGCCGACATCCCTCAGGCTGATCCCTCCCCCTCGAATCGTCGTGGTGCCGGTGTAAGTGTTCGCGCTGGTCAGGGTAAGCGTGCCGTTCCCGGTCTTTGCGAAGTTCAGATTCCCCGTGATTTGCCCGCTGAAGGTGCTGTTCAACGATAAGGAGGAACTGGTCAAGGTGACCTTCGTCCCGGAGGAGTTCGTCACCACGCCACCGATGCCGGCATTGGGATTATCGCTGGAGAGGGCCCCAAAGGCCTGGCTGTGGCCTTTGAGGTCGATCACACCGCCGTTCACGGTCAGCGCGGAAGCGAGGGCATTTGTCGCGCCCGGCACCACGGCGATGCTGTTTTCTTGCGAGCCATCCAGCATGAAGTTCCCCGCGTTCACGGTCGTGGCGCCGGTGTAGAAACCGCGCCCGGTGAGGGTCAGCGTTCCGCCGCCGGACTTCGTCACCCCGCTCGTCCCGGCGGCGACGTCGGCCGTGATCGCCAGATCGCCGTAGGCGTGGAAGATCAGCGAAGCGTCGTAGCTTGGCGCGAAAGCCGGGCGCACGCTGAGCAGGCCGACGTTGATCGCAGAAATCCCGCCTTCGACGGCAAGGATGCCACCGCTCTCCACCGTCTGGGTGAGAAGCGTCCCGTTGGGTCCATATCGGCCGAGCGGCGCGGGCGCTTCCCCGAGAATCGCGGCGCCATCCCGCAGCACCAGGCTGGAGCCACTGGTATTCTCCCGGATGGTCGCCACGGAAGTGAGATCGTAGTGGGTCGGCAGGCGCGCACCGCTGCGGAGCGTGCCGCTGACCTCAGGAGGGTATGACGTGGAAGTGGCCGGCGTCAGTAGCCGGAGCAGATTGGTCACCGAGTCCTTGGTCACGAAGGCCGTCGCCGGTCCTCCGTCGAACGACGCGACGATATCGGGTCGGATGTTTCCGTACGGGTTGTTTAGCGAGACGCCGGTGACGAGTTCGATCGTCGGCTGCCCGTTGGCCGGGACGTAGGCCGGGTCATTGGGAGTCTGCAGCTTTTTGATGAGGAGCGTGCCGCCCGGCTGCGCCTCGGTGAGCGTGCTGGTGACTTTGATCGCCAGCTTCCGGTCGGCATTTGCCTGGAGATCGAGCAGGCCGGCCCCGCTGCCGACGGTGAAGGTATCGATCGTCTCCAGCGTGTCTGCCGCGCCATTGCCGATGATGTTCACCGTGC
>JANOAZ010000336.1:0-25559 GCA_031411395.1 Chthoniobacteraceae bacterium | reverse complement strand
GCCCTCGAGATTATTGGGGGTGGGGCGACGGCGTTGCGCGCGACAATTCTCGGTAATCTCGCTCTGGCACAGGCAAAACTCGGCGACAGCCGTTCAGCCCTGAGCAACTTCTCGCGTGCGCTCGAAATCGAAGATGCGATCGGAAGCCGTGAAGGCGTCATCTATCAGCTGCGCAACCTCGGCCATCTGCATGTAGAGCTCGGCCAGCATGGGTCAGCGATCGAGCCGCTGCAGCGGGCCACGGACCTGGAGAAGGGCATCGCGTCGGCATATAAACGAGCAGAGACGCTAGGCCTGTTAGGCGACGCGCTCGCAGCCATCAATCGCCTCGACGATGCATGCACGGCATACGGCCGCGCCGCCGCCGCGGCGCGCGAATCCGACGATCCGCACGTTTGGAACGCGCTCTACGATTCGATCTTAAAGAAGGCCGCGAAGCTTCACAATCCGACAGGGCACGGGAAGCCCGAGTGAGCAGAACGAGGACGGAGGGGATACTCAAATAGACACACACGTTTCAGTCTCAGATGGTCTTTCGCCGCCCGCGCCAGTCCATGATGAATGGGAAAGATCATTCGGTATTGTTAACCGCCGCGGATCAGACATTTAGTCCCTCCGAGTCCGCATCTGTCCGCGAGAGTCTGAAAGTGGGGAATGGTGCGCGATGCTGGGTTCGAACCTGCGACTTCTTGCGGGTGAAGCAAGCGCTCTACCACTGAGCTAATCGCGCCGGAAACAGAAGTGATAAGTGACAGGTGACGAGTCAGACCCCCTCACTCCCCGACGCCGATCCCCGCTCTGGCCGTCCCCGGTGCGGCGGGCGCGAAAGCGAACTCTTTCCAGTAAAACCGGGGGCGAGTTCCGTTTTTTCTTGGAGGGATCGAGATGCCTGCGGGAGAGTCCCGGCCAAATGATGGGAAAATTGAAAACACGGACGAGTCGGTGGTGGGTTTTGGGTCTGGCCGTGGCCCTGTCGGGATGCGGAACGATCAAGAAAGACCGGCGGCCGGCGGATGGCATCTATTCCGGGCGAACGAACTACTCGGCGGCAGCGCCTCAGGTGCTGGCAGTGGCGGAGGAATCCCGGGCGCCGACGGATGCCCCGAGGATCTACGCGGATTCGGCGATTCTGATCGATGCGTCCACGGGTCGGACCGTGTGGCAGAAGAATGCCGATCAGCGGCGGCAGGTCGCGAGCACGCAGAAGTTGCTAACGGCATTACTGGTGGCCGAGCGGGGGAATCTGGATGGTCGCGCGACGGTGCAGACGATCGACACGCGAGTCGAACCCGCCAAGCTCTACTTGAAGGCGGGCGATACCTACACGCGGCGCAAGTTGCTGACAGCGATGATGGTGAAGAGTTCCAACGACGTGGCGGCGCTGCTGGCGAGGGATCACTCTGGGAGTATAGGCGCATTCTCCGAGGCGATGAACCGGAAGGCCGTGTCGCTCGGGGCGCGATCGAGCCACTTTGTGAACCCGCACGGGCTGCCGGGGGCGCAGTATTCGACGGCGCGGGACATGTCGCGAGTGGCCTTTGCCGCGTATCGCGATTCGGATCTGCGATCAATGATGCGGATGCCGGGCTACACCTTTCATTACGCGAACGGAAAGACGAAGTTCCTGAAGTCGACGAATAAGCTGTTGGGCCGCTCACGGATCTTCAATGGAATGAAGACCGGCTACACCGTGGCGGCGGGAAGGTGCTTGATCACGAGCGCGACGGTTGGTGGGAAGAGCCTGATTCTCGTTCAGCTCGGGAGTAAGACGAGTTTCATCTTCAACGACGCGGAGCGGATCATGCGGTGGGGCTTTGCCCAGGACCGCGGCGGGTTGCTGGTGGCCAGGTAGTTCTTATATCCGCTTGATCGAGCAGCTGAGGTTCGGGGCGTGCAGTCCGGGCACTGCCCTCCCCGCGGGGTAGCGCCGAGGGCGAAGCAGCCACACACACTCCCCGACGCCCTTCCCCGTTTTGGCCGTTTCCAGTGCGGTGGGTGCGAAAGCAAATTCCTAGCAGCCAGCCGGCAACGGGGAACTCCTGACCCTGTTTTGAGCTTTTGGTCAAACGGAATAATCCATCCACTCTTTTCCCCCGGCGGACGCCTCCTTTCGAGTAGATGGCGAAACTGCCGGAGAAGGGCGAAGTGAGGGATCGGGCGTGTGCCGGTCCGCCTACGGCCAGGCAAAGCCGGGATACTTCGCCTGGATGGTGGCGCGGTGTTTCGGGTAGGTCGCCATCTTCCACCGTGGGAAGTCCGTGGTTTCGTCCAGGCGCTTGCCGTCGGGGCGCATGAGCGACAGCCGGACGGGCACCTTGCCTTCGGCCAGGATCGGATGCTCCTTGAGCGCCCAGGAGTCGTTGAGTTTCACTTGGGCGATCGGCCAGGCGTCTTTGTCCTCGCCCTCGGGATAGGTGAGTTTGATCTTCCGGCCATCCGGCCACGGGATGGAGAGCGGCAGAAGTTCATCGAGCCATTCGAGTTGCTCAGGGGCCAGGTGGCGGCGGAAGTGGGGGCGCAGTTCGACGGACTGCGCGTCCCTCAGGAGGGTCTGCCCGGCGAAGGCGCGGGTGAGCGCGGCCAACATCGCTGCGGCGTCGAAGGGGGGGAAGTCGAGCTCCGGCAGCGCGCCGCAGACGAGGTTGACCCGGGCGATGAACTGCTTCACGTCGTGCCCCAGATTCGGCAGGTCGAACAAACCGTTCCCAAAGGCCTCTGCCAAGGCGCGCCCCGAAGCTGTGGGCTCCACTTCCTTCTGCTGTTTCTGCGCGATGATGAGCCCCAGGCAGCGCTCCTGCCGGATCGCGGCGACCCGTTTCTGGGTGCGGTCGAAGAGGTGTTCGACGGTAGCGGTGAGGTGTTGCGGAAAGATTTCCGCGATCCACTCGGGCTTCACCGCCGTGGCCAGGCTGAGCAAAATCATGCGGCCGCCGCGGCCGTCCACCTCGCGGAGGCCGGCAATCACGCAGAGCGGCGCTTCGACGACGCTTTCCCGCACGAGCGTGCCGGTGCGGCCTTCCGTGAGCAGGCAGTCGAGCTTTTTGGGGTCGTGGCGGACCGCGAGCTGGTCGATGAACCCCGCGAGCAGGCATTTGGCGAGCGCCTCCGGATCAGGCCTGGGATTGGCCTTTGGGGCTGCATCTTCCTCCGCTATCAGCCGCTCGCGTTTGGCGATCTGGAGGAACTGCCGAAACGTGTCTTCCACCTGCCGGGCGGTCTGGGCGTGGACCCCGACCCGCTGGCAGGCATTGAGGTCAAACCGGCAGCTTTTGGCGAACTCGTGGGCGCGCATGAGCGTGTGGAAGTCGGTCTGCGCGCTCTCTTCGAAGAGTTCGCGCGCCTCCTTCAGATGGGCGTCATCCTTGCCCAGGCGCATGAGCAGGTCGCGTCCGCTCACCAGCGCGGCGCACTGGGCGGCCTCGGGAACGCAGCCGCGCCGTCCGGCCTCGACGAGCATCCGCGAATAGCGCGGGTGCATCGGCAGCCGCAGCATCTGGCGGCCGACGGGGGTCAGCACTCCGCCGGCCAGGGCGCCGAGGATGGTCAGGAGCGCCTCCGCGCGTTCGACGGCGTCGCCGTCCGGCCGGTCCAGCCAGTCGAATTCGACCGCGCGTTTGACCCCGAGCGAGTGGAGCAAGAGGACCGTTTCCGCGAGGTCGGCGCGCTGGATTTCCGGCGTATTTTTGGTGGGACGGCTGAGGTGGTTGCTCTCGGTCCAGAGCCGCCAGCAGGTTCCCGGCGCCGTCCGGCCCGCGCGGCCGGCTCGCTGGTCGGCACTGGCGCGGCTGATGTTTTCGATCGCCAGGGTCTGAAGGCCGCGTTCGGCATCATAGCGGGCGATGCGCGCCAGGCCGGCGTCCACGACATGACAGACGCCGTCAATGGTCACGCTCGTCTCGGCGACGTTGGTGGCGACGACGATCTTGCGCGTGTCGGAAGGCTGAAAGGCGCGGTCCTGATCGTCCGGGGCCAGGTCGCCATGGAGCGGGATGAACTGGCAGGGTTCGGTGAGCCGCGCCCCGCGCAGGGCGTTGATGGTCGCGTTGATCTCGCCCATGCCCGGCATGAACACGAGAATATCTCCCGGATCGCCCTGGCCGACGATGCGGGCGACGGCCTCCGCCGCCCGCTCAGACGCCGGCCGCTGATCGCCGTAGTCCGCCCAATTGATCGAGACGTGGAACGTGCGGCCTTCGGACACGAGGATCGGTGCCGCGGTTCTGGGGGGCTGGTTCTGGGGGGAGTCGGAGAGATAGCGCGCGACCGGCTCGGCTTCGAGGGTCGCGGACATGACGACGATTTTCAGGTCCGGCCGCGTCGTCTGCTGGAGCCGCTTGACTAGGGCGAGCGCGACATCGCTGAGCAGGTTCCGCTCGTGAAATTCGTCGAACATGACGACGCCCACCCCGCGCAGTTCATGGTCGTTCTGCAGCCAGCGCAGGAGGATGCCCTCCGTGACGAAACAGAGGCGCGAGGCCTCGGAGAGATGCTCCTCGAACCGCACTTGGTAGCCCACTTCGCCGCCGAGCCTGCCGCCGCGTTCCCACGCCACCCGCGACGCCACGGTGCGCGCGGCGACCCGGCGCGGTTGCAGGATCACGATGCGTTTCGTTCCGGCCACTCCGGCGTCCAGGAGCATCTGCGGCACCTGGGTCGTCTTGCCTGAGCCGGTGGCGGCGACGAGGACGAGCTGGTTGCCCGTCGTGAGGATGCGAACGATGTCGGCGTGAAGGTGCCAGACTGGGAGACGGTGATTCGGCATGGAGAAAGGCGGGGGAAGAGACCATGCCTCCACGACCCGAAGGAAGGAAGATGGGGCTCGTGAAAATCGCACTGTTACGCTGCGATAATCCCGGCCGATCGGAAGTCAGCGGTCGGGGCAGAGAAATTTTGGGCAGGAACATGGTGCTTCGTAGCCATCGTCACGGCAGGAAATCCTTCAGCGTCTTCTTCTCCGGAAAAGGGATGTCCGGCTCGTCGGCGAAATAGACTTTCACGAAGCGCTCGGAATGGGCCGGCCAGCCGCGCTGCTTGAGCAGCCAGTCTGCCACGAACTCCTCTACAGTGAGGCGGGCCTGCCCGCGCGCGACCTCGAGGTAGCCGGGGCTCCCGGCCATCGCTTCGAGGTAGGGCGAAGTCTCCCGGCGCAGCGAGCGTAACTGCTCCCATTTGTCGAACCGGCCCCAGCCCGATTGCGTCCATTCCTGCACGCTGCGGGAATCGACAGCGACCGGAAGCTGCGGCCGGAAGGCCGGTGCGACGACGAAGGCGACGTGGCGCGTGTCGTCGAGATAGATGTTCCATCGGCTCCGGAGTTCGATGTCGTAGCGGTAGGTCGCGTTGACGCGGATGGATGAGGTGGTGGTGCCGCGCCACGAGCCGGTCTCCTTGGTGAGGGTCTCGGTCTTGAGGAAGCCGTTGGTGTGCAGCGTGCCGCCGGCGGTCCGGAAGGGGACCAGTTCGGGCGGCGGAGAGAATGATCCGGCATGGCCGGATTCGTTCCGACGATCCGTGTTCCACCACCAGACGAGGAGCGCGCCGCACAGGATCACGGCGCAGAGTTTGAAAGTGAGTTTCATGGGGAATCCTTTCCTTGGAAATGAAGCCGCCGGCCCCGCTCCCGAGATGGGGGCGGAACCGGCCGACTTCTTTTTTTACCTATTCACGACCCAGCACTATGCCGGGTGCTAAGCTATGCCGAGTGGAGGGATTTCGTCCAAGCAGACGTCCGTCTTCACCCGGCATAGTGCCGCCTATGGCGTTAACTCCATAGCCTGCATTCGTTGAAGAACTCGCAGCTCACGCATTGCAGCCCCGGTGACGGAACGAAGTCCGCTCGGTCGAGCCCTTGCACGTAGGCTTCGATGAGACGGAACAACCGCGTCTGCTGCGGGTCGCTCATCGGCGGGGTGGCCGTGACGACGAGCTTCGGGGTCTTCAATTTGACCAGGGTGTGGACCTCGATCCCGGCTTCGCGTTTGCCGGTAGCTTCGCGGTAAAGCACGGCGTAGCTGCTCGTCTGCACCTCATGGGTGTGGACGGCACGTTCCGGGTTCGGCGTCTGGCCGCTGGTTTTGTAATCGACGATGATGCCGGCCTGCACGAGATCGAGAACACCGATCAAGGTCGGCAGCCCATGCTCATGCAGGTCGGCTTCCACCGGGACTTCCACCGCATCGGGCCGCAGCTCCGGCGGGATCTTCGACTCGCGGATGTAGGTTTCCACGAGACGCCAGCCGACCTTCTTCTCCTCGTCCTCCTCACCGGGTTCCCACTGCACGGGTTCGTCGGCTTGATCCGCCCACGCTTCGGCATAAGCATCGTGGAGCTGCTTCAGCGTGAGCGGTTCCTGGCGCCAGCGCGACTTGTTCCACGCCTTGAGCACCGCATGGGCGGAGCCGCCGACGTGGAGCGCGGCCGACTTCGGTTTGGCGATGCGCGCCACATACCGAAACCAGAACTTTAGCCGGCATTGCAGAAAGAGCGTCAGCCGCGAGGGCGAGACGGTCCGCTGCAAGCCGGTGATGATCGTGGCTTCGGTGGTGGTAGATGGCGACTGCGTCGCTGCGGGGATGGCGCTCATGTCCGCGCGGGTTGACGGCCCTGCCACGGGGAGCGGCGACCGTTGGTTTTCTTACCCGTCTTTTCGAGCAACTCCTCGATGAGCTGGCTGGCCTGGAGCTTGTCCAAATCCTTGACGCCAATGCCGAAGAGCTGTTGCGCCATGGCTTCAACCTCCGGCTTTTCGAGTTTGGACTCGTTGATGATCCGCAGGATGAAGCCCTTCTGGCCTTCCGTGCAGTTCCATCCGTCGCCGGCCGGAGCGGGAGCCCGGCGTGGATTGCTGGGATGACCATTGCCGCTGCCATTCCCGTTGCTGGGATGGCCGTTGCCGCCGCCGTCGACGGTTCCATTGCCGCCGTTGTTCATCCCGTAACGGCTGGCGTCGGGCATGAACCCGACTTCCTGGATCTCGCGATCCACCGCATCCTGGAGCAGGCGGTAGAGCTTGGCGCTCTCGGCTTCGACCTGGCTGAGGTCGGTCAGCTCCGTGCGGATGGTGACGCAGTATTGATGCGAGGAGTAGTTCGGCAGCCCGAGCTTCTTCGCGTAGTTGGCTTCGAGAACGATGGCCATGATGTTGGTTCCTTTCGGTTTTTGGTTTTGTTTTTCGTTTTGATGAGGACACGAAAAAGCCCGGCCTTGGTGGGGCCGGGCTCGTTCGAGTCGGTGAGGTGATCCTGTTATTCACTCCGTCCGCCGGGATCGTAGGCGGGCGGCTCCTCGACGACGACGCTGGTGGCCTCGTGGTCCCTGCCGGCCAGGCCTTCGCGCACGAGGCGGCTCGCGAGAGCCGTCATCGGGACACGTTCAGCCTGGGCCTGGTGGTAGAGCCGCGAGATCAGGTCGCGTTCGAGCCGGGGAGAGTAGTACCGGGCGTGCGCCATGGTGGTTCTCCTTCGGTTGAGGTGGATTGCCGTGGAGGGGCCGCGGGCATCAAGGTGCCGGTGGCGACTGATGGCTACAGCCCTCCCTATTTAATTATGGCCCAGATCGGGGGAATTTCGGCCTCGGCTCGAGCCCGCGACGAAATTACGCCGCTGTGATTTGAACCACTTTCATTCCTTCCTTGGGAGCCGGAGCGAGTGCCCAGAATCGTTCCGCATCCTTCGGTTTCACCAATTCCCGGTAATGAGCGAACACCATCTGCGGGCTGTTCCCCATTTCTAGGGAGACTCGCGCGGCGTCATGCGTCGCGGCCAGCCGATAGGATCCATAGCTATGCCGGAGGGCGTTGTGCGGCCAATCTGAAATCCCAGCGCGCTTTTTTACTGACGCGAGTCTTTTGCGAAGTCCAACAGGGGCCATGGGGCCTGAAACAGCTGCAAGCGGCTGAATCCACGCCGCAAGGTTCTCCGTGATTGGCACAAGTCGACGTCGGGCCGTCTTTGACTTGGCGGCAGTGACCTCGATGTGCCCGGACTCAAAATCGACTTCCGACCAGTCCAACTTCTTAAGCTCCGAAGTTCGCAGGCCCGAAAACAGGCCAATCGCTACGTAGGGCAACGTGTCGTTTCCGCATTGCTCAAGCAGTGTTGCAGCTTGGGAAGGGGTCAAGATTCCGGCGGGCTTGTCGACATCCTTCGCGCGTTCGGTTTTCGCTGCCTCGTTCGTCTGGCAATACCCGTGCTTTTCACAGAATGAAAACAACGTGCGGAGGTCCCGCCTGAAGGTGTTGCGAGTGCCGGGAGCGACCCCAAGATCGCCCAACCAATGATTGAGCATCCGCGCGTCGATGGACGCGACCGTGGCAGATTTATATTTACGGGCAAATCTTGCGAGCCGCTGGGCGATGTCCTCGCAATAACGCTCGCTTCTCCCGGCTGACCGGCGCGAGGAGAGAAGTTCGGTAATCGCCTGCTCCACGCTGATTGAGCGCTCCTGGGTCCGCAAATGGGCGATGTAGAACTGGATTGCGTCCTGGATAGTCTTTCCGAATTTTGCCAATTCAGCGTTCCCGAAGGCAGAGGTGCCGCTGTTCTCCTTCTGCGTCCGACACTGTTGCGCGAAGGTCTCGGCCTCCGCCTTCGTGCTGTAAAACTTCCTCGATCCGCCGTCCTTGGTGCGAGCATCGACCATCCATTTATTTTCGCGTTCGGCAAACCGGATATATGGCCACTCCTTGAGGCGAGATTTGTTTTGCCGCTTGAAATTACTCATGCGCGCAATTGGCAGTAAATTGGCAGAAGAGTCAAGATACACTGTAGAGTCCCGCCCTCTCAAGGCGGGAACACGGGTTCGAATCCCGTTAGCGCTACTTGGTTTCATGCGGCTTCGCTGGCGATGCGCTTGGGAGCGGCGCCCGGATCGGCTGCCTGGCGTGGCTGATGACGGCTGTCGGCGTGATCGATCTGGCGCTCGGCGCCTTCGCTCCTGCGCAAACTGCAAACCGGCGGTTCCTGGCGCGGCTGGCTGCTCTGAACCGACCCGCGATCCCTGCAGAAGCGGGTCACCGGGCTCCCGATCGGCCGGCTTCGCCATGTCGATATCGGCATCCATACCGCAGCTCCCTCTTCGATGGAGTGGTGATGAAGCGCGCGGAAAGACGAACGCGGGGGCTGCGTCCGCGGGGCTGCCCCTCCATCTTTTAGCTCGCGAGCGCAGAACCAAAGCGCGCGCGGGCAGATGGAATGGGCGTTTGAATATGCTGCCTTCCGGGTGCTAACTCCGAGCCGGGGCAGGTCAGTTGGCCGCCTGCGCCGCGAGTGCCGCCGCGGCCTTTGCCTGGGCCTCCCCGGCGCGGCGGGCGATCTCTTCGGGTGAAGGCAGCGACATCAGCACCTCGGGCGGGATGTCGCCGGCGGCGGCGAGTTTCACGAGGCACTTCTGCCGTTCGGAAAGTGCCTTGTCCGCGTCGCGTTCTTTGCTGAAGCGGCTCTTCGCCTTTTCGCTGCGCAGCCGGAGCATCGAATAGACGTCGCCGCCGAGCAGCGCGCTGATGTCCACTTTCATCTTCTCCTTTTGCAGATCCGCATCGCTCACGATGTCGCCATTGATCGGGCCTGCTTTGTATTTTGGGAACATGATCGCGGCCTCGGGACAGACGCGCGAACAGGCGGGGCAGTTGGTTTTGCAGTTGTCGTTGTTCTGCACCTGGATGCGCTTTTCGCCGTCCACGCCATACACGCCGAAGAGGCAGAACGAGAGGCACTGCATGCAGTTCGTGCAGCGGTCGTAGTCGATCACTGGGAACCACGGTTTCCACGCGCCGTGCTGCGCGCTCGCCGTCTCGGCGCGCGCCGTCTCCACGGTCTCGGCGATAGCGACGGAATTCAGCCCGGCGATGTTTTGAAAACGCACGCCGGCCTGCTGCGCCTGCGTGGACGCGGGTTCCGCGGCAAAGTGGCCGAGCACGAGAAGCGTGCTGCGGTCGGGCTTCTCGAGTTCGTTGCGGCGGGTGCTGGAGACGGCGAAGCCCTTTTCCAGCAGGGCACTCATGGCCGCGTAGCGGTCGGGAGCCGGCAAAGGTTCAGCGCCTTCGCCCTCGAAGAGAACGATGCGGAGCGTGGAATCGGCGAGGGACATGGGGGCGGAAAAGCGCGGCGTTTTGAATGGTACTCACGCAAAGACACGAAGGCGCAAAGGTGACAGATGCGAACTCCGATCTTTGCGCCTTTGCGTCTTTGCGTGAGTCATTCCCGATCTGATGGCCTTAGACCGCGCGAGATTTGCCCGGAATCGGCAGCGGATAGGCTCCGTTCGCGTCGGGCTTCACCGGCGGTTCATCGTCCATGGAGGTGATCACCTTCGCCATCACTTCCTCGGATTTGATCGCGGCGTCCCACTCGATGAGCTGCCCGCTGTAGCCCGCCATGCGGCCCATGATCGCTGTCATGCTGCTGTTCGCGCCGCGGAAGGCTTCGTTGTAGGGCAGGTCCTTCGCGATCGCGTGGAAGAGGTCGTTGTGTTCCTGCTGGTAGGGGTCCACCGTCGGCACTTCCTTTTCATACCGCCACGCGTTCTTGCCGGTGATGTTGAAGATGGTGCGATCGTTGATGAATTCCGCCGAACCGAGCGTGCCGTGCGCGCATTCGGCCACGTAGTTCCAGCAGCCGGGGATCTGGCGGTTCTGGTGGAAGAGGCGGGAGCCATCGGCGAACTCGAACTCGATCGCGAAGTGGTCGAAGAGGCAGCCGTCTTCCGGCTTGCCGCGGCGCACTTCCGCGCCGGCTACGCCCTTGGCTGAAGTCGGATAACCCGTGTCGCCTCGCATCCACATCGCCACGTCGATATTGTGCAGGCCCTGGTCCACGATGATGTCGCCGCATTCCCACGCGAAGTAGAACTGATTGCGGAGCTGATACTCGAGCTCGCTCCACTCCGGCTTTTTTGGCAGGAGCGCGCGGGCGGCGCCCATGTTCCAGAACGTCCGCTGATACATGATCTGCCCGAGCGCGCCGTCGTGGATGCGCTTGATGCCTTCGAGATAACCCGGTTTGTGCCGGCGCTGCAGGCCGACGCCGACCTTGAGGTTTTTCTTCTTCGCTTCCTCCGCCGCCGCGAGCACGCGGCGCACGCCGGGCGCGTCCAGCGCGACCGGCTTTTCGAGGAAGCAGTGCTTGCCCTGCTTCACCGCCTCTTCAAACATCTGCGGGCGGAACATGCACGGCGTCGCGAGGATCACCACATCGGCCGCGGCGATCGCCGCCTTGTAGCCTTCGAAGCCGAGGAAAATTGCGCCTTCCGAGACATCCACCTTGTCGCCATTCTGCGCCTTGAGCGACGCCAGCGCCTTGTCCACCTGATCGCGGAAAAGCTCGGCCACCGCGACGAGCTTGATGTTCTCCGAGGCATGCAGCGCCTGATTCGCCGCACCGGTGGCGCGACCGCCGCAGCCGACCATGGCGAGTTTCAGCGGACCGCCGCCACTCGCGCCATGCGCGAAGCGCTCGATGGAAAGCGCTCCGAGGGCGGCGCCGGCCATGGCGGATTTTTCGAGGAAGGAACGACGGGTGAGTTGGGAGGCGGTTGGGTTCATGGGAGTGGGATGAGGAGAATTGTTAATTGCAAATTGCTAAATGAAAATTGGGGATTGCAGAAAACCCGCGGCAGCCGGGAGGTCAATTTGAAATTCCCATCGCCACGGATTCACGTCGCCGCGGCCGTTTCCCGATGCGGCTCAATCTTGGTCGGCAGGTTCGGCTTCAATGTCGCCGCGAGAAGCGCGTCGCACACTTCCTCCGCGCCTTGCATCCTCATGTTCAGCACCTCGGTCGCCGACATCGCGAGCGGCGCCCCCGCCTGATGAAAGAGCCATTTCACGGCCCGCGGAAAACACGCCGCGATCTTCACATCGCCCCCGTCCGCCAGCCGCTTCAACACCGGATCGCGCCGCGCCGACATCTCGCAAAGATCCGCCACCGCCTCGAATTCCACCCCCGCCTCGCACAGCTTCCGCAGCACCGCGTCCTTCACTTCCTTCGGCACCACTTGGGCGTACTGGCAGTGGCAGTAAAGAATGCGGGGCGCAGGTTCACTCATGAAAATGGAAGGCAACTCTATGCTCAACCCAGATGCGCAAAAGTCCTTTGTTTGCAGCGTGCGGAACTCTCCCGGGTTCCAATGTGCAATGGAACTCGCCTACTCCTCCGCGAGCAGCTTGTTCACGAGATCTTCGAGTTCGCCGCGGGCGTCGGTGAAGGCGACGAAGCCCTTCTTGTTCACCAGCCACATCGTGGGGAGGGTGCGCACCGCGTAGCTGCTGCTGATCGCGTTCCTCATCCCCTTTCCGTCGAAGTAGAGCGGCCACGTCATTTTCTTTTCCTGGGCGAAGGCGAGCATCCGATCCTTGTTGGTATCGAGCGAAATGCCGACGATTTCGAATCCGCGCTCCCGATATTTTTCGCAGACCGCCACGATGGATGGCATCTCCGCGGCGCACGCTCCAGAGGTGCTCGCCCAAAAATGAACGAGCACCACTTTCCCGCGCAGCGAGGCGAGATCGAACTCCGTGCCGTCCACCGCGGTGAAGGCGAGCGGCAGCGGCTCGCGCAGGATGTTTTTGAAACGGAGCTGCGCGGCCGCTTCCCGCGCGACCTCCGGGTTCTCGCGTTTGGTCAGGTCGTTGAGAATGGTCATGGCTCTGGCGGGATCGCGTTTTTCCCACAGGGTCGCGCGTGAAGTCTCGAGCGCGGGCAGAGCTTGGTGTTTGGGAAAATCCGCGGCGAAGGAAATGATCTCCGCCTCCACGGCCTGCACTTTTACCTTCGCTGTTTCGTCCTTGAGAGCCTCGCGATGCATCTGGATCAGTCCGAGTCGGGCGCGCGCTTTGATTTCTGCCGGCGCGTCCGCGGCTGCGGCCGTTTCGCGGTAGAGCTTCTCGACCTCGGCGACCGGCTTCGCATTAGCCACGCGTTGCGAGAGGCGGTCGGCGGTGAGCCGCGCCTCCCAGCGCCGCGGATCGTTCGGATATTTTTTCGCGAAAAGCTCCGCCGTCGCGCGGAGGTCGGCGACGAAATCCTGAAACGCTTTCGCCTTTTCCGCCGGAGTCGTGCCCTGGCCGCGGGGTCCGCTGTCCAGCGCTTGAAAGTGTGCCCACAGTTCGTCCGCAGTTTTGAAGACCGCGAGCTTGTCCTCCGGTTTCGGCGTCGCAGTTCCAGCCTTGGGCGGCGCAGGAGTCGCGGGCTTGGGCGCCGGGGTCGCGGGCTTGGGCGGCGCGGGCGTCGGGGCTCTCGGAGGCGTGGGTGTTGGCGTCGCGAGGGGAGACTTTGCCGGCGCCGGCGCGGGTGTGGCGGGCTTCACGGTTGGCGGTGCAGGAGTCGTCGGCGTGGGCTTTGCGGGCACCGGAGTCGCGGGCGCAGGGGTGCCGGTGGGCGGCACGGCGAGGCCCATGACGGCAAAAATGGTGAGGCTGGCCGCGATGGGGATCGCGCGGAAGCGGGACATGAGCGGACGGTACTGCACCGAGGAAAAATTGCCCGCGAAATGTCCGCGCTCCGAGGGAAACGGCTGGCACTCCGTGAATTCCCTTGAAGCGCCCTTCGCTTCGCCCGACCTTCCGCGCGTGAATACGCGCTGGCTCCTGGTTCTCCTTTCGTGCGTGGTTTCGTTTTCCATCCCGGCCCGCGCGGCCGAGCCCGGGCCCGTGGTGATCGTGCCGATCAAGACGGAAATCTCCGCGGCGCAATTCTTCTTTCTCCGCCGGGCGCTGAAGCAGGCCGAACGGGAAAAGGCGAGCGCGGTCGTGCTCGACATGGACACCTACGGCGGCGAAGTGCGGGCCGCCAACGACAGCATGGATGCGCTGCTCAAGACCCGCGTGCCCACCTTCATCTACATCAATCCCCGGGCGATCAGCGCCGGCGCGCTCATCGCGCTCGCCACGCAAAAGATCTACATGTCGCCCAGCGCGGTGATCGGGGCCGCCGCGCCGGTCATGACCGGGGGCGAGGATTTGCCGAAGGCGATGGCCGACAAGACCGTCTCCGCGCTGAGCGCCATGGCGCGCGCCGCCGCGGAGAAAAACGGGCACCGGCCGGAACTCGCCGACGCCTTCATCAGCAAGGACAAGGAAGTGAAGATCGGCGACGCCGTCGTCCACAAAGCGGGCTCGCTCCTCACCCTCAGCGCCTCCGAAGCGGCGAAGCTCTACAACGACCGGCCGCTGCTCGCCGCGGGCATCGCCGAGTCGCTCGACGAGATGATCAAGAGCGCCGGACTGACCGGTCCGTTGAAGACGATCGAGCCGAGCGGCTTCGAGCACGTCGCGTTTTGGATCACCGCGCTCGCGCCGGTCTTTTTGCTCGGAGGAATGCTCGGCGCCTACATCGAATTCAAGACGCCCGGATTCGGGCTGCCGGGATTGGTCTCGATCGTCTGCTTCACGATTTTTTTCACCGGTCACTACCTCGCCGGGCTCGCAGGTTGGGAAGTGGGCGTGATCTTCGTGCTCGGGCTGCTCCTCGTCATCGGCGAGCTGGTCCTTCATCCCGGCACCGTCATCCCCGGCGTCGCGGGCGCGCTGCTCATGGTCGGCGCGCTCATCTGGGCGATGGTCGATCGCTATCCCGGCGAACCCTTCCTGCCCACCTCCGCGATGCTGACGCGTCCGCTCACCAATCTTGCCATCGCTGTTTGCTTCGCCCTGCTCGCTGCCTGGTGGCTCGCGAAATACCTGCCGCGCACGAGCCTCTACGGCCGCATCGTCCTGCTCAGCACCGTGCATGGCGCCCCCGCGGTCGTCGGCGCGACGCATCCCAGCCGCGTCGAGATCGGCCAGAATGGCACCGCCCAGAGCATGCTCCGTCCGGCGGGAAAAGCCGAGTTCGGCGGGCACACCGTGGACGTGATCACGCAGGGCGACTTCATCGATCCCGGCACCGCCGTGCGCGTCGTGGCACTCGATGGCCTGCGCGTGGTGGTGGAGAAGGTGCTTGCTTGAGTCACGCGCCTCAGCCGCCGGCGACGATGCGGATGATTTCGATCCGGTCGCCTTCGCTCAGGCGATGCGGTGTCCACTCGTCGCGGCGCAGCGCGGTTCCATTGTACTCGACGAGCGCGGCGGCAGGCGCCATTCCGAGTTCGACGATCAAGCCCTCGATTTCGCGAGCGCTCACCTCGCGGCTCTCGCCATTCACCAGCAACGTCATGACGCCGCGCCGAGGATGCCTGCGTCCCAATCCTTCCACACCGGCTCGAGGCCGCCGGCGCGCAGCATCGTCGCGACCTCGGCGGCGCTGCGTTCGTCGGCGATTTCAAACTGCCCGGTGGCGCCGGTCTCGGGCGCGAGTTCGCCGGCGGAGACTTCCTTCCCCCGCACGGTGAGGTGCAGATCCTTGCGGCCCGCGCCGGTGTAGCCGCCGGGCTCGGTGTGGCTGCCCGCGCTGATGAGCGTGACGCCGAGCGGGATCAATGCGTCGCGCAATGAAGCCGGCTCGCGGGTAGAGAGCACGATGCCGACTTGCGGAAAGCAGACGCGCAGCGCGCAGACGAGTTGCACGAGATCGCGGTCGTCCAGCCGATGCCGCGGCTCGAAGCTCCCGGCGCACGGGCGCAGACGCGGCAGGCTCACCGTGAACTGCGCCCGCCAGCAGCGCCGCAGCAAGTGCTCCAGGTGCAGCGCGAGCGCCGTGGCTTCCGCGCGCCATTCGCTGAGGCCGAAAAGTGCGCCGACGCCGATGCGCCGGAAGCCGCCCTCGTACGCGCGCTCGGGGCACGCGAGCCGCCAGTCGAAATTCTTCTTCGGCCCCGCCGTGTGCATCTCCGCATACGTCGCGCGGTCGTATGTCTCCTGATACACGACGAGCCCCTCGGCGCCGGCCGCGGAGAGCCGCGCGTAGTCCGGTGCCTCCATCGGAGCGACTTCGAGAGCGACGGATGGGATCTCCGGGGCGAGCGCGCGCACGCAGGCTTCGAGATACCCGTTCGACACGAAGCGCGGGTGCTCGCCCGCCACGAGCAGGATGTTGCGAAACCCTTCCTTTGCGAGATGACGCGCCTCCTTCACCACGGCCTGCACATCGAGGGTTACGCGCAGGATCGCGTTGTCGCGGGAGAAGCCGCAGTACTGGCAGTTGTTGATGCACTCGTTGGAAAGATAGAGCGGCGCGAAGAGCCGGATCGCCTTGCCGAAATTCCGCCGCGTGGCGGCCGCGCTTTCCCGCGCGAGCGCCTCCAGCCGCGCATCGTCGAGCGGATCGAGCAGCGACACGAAGCGACGCAACGTCGTGGAGAGCTGCTTTGGATTGAGGAAGTCGGCCGGTGGCATGAGGATGGGAATCGGCGCGCAATATCCGGGCACGCGCGCGGGTTGTAAATAGGCGGGCGGATTTGCGACGCTGCACTCTCGCATGACCGATCTGCCCGTCGCCTACCATCTCGCCGTCCTCGCGGTGCTCGCCCTCGGCTTGGTCACGGTGCTGCTGAATCTCACGTGCTTCGACGGCCTCACTCCGGCCCCGCCGCCGGCCCGCGACGCGCGGCGCGTCTCCATCCTGGTTCCCGCGCGCAATGAAGAGCGGTGCATCGGCGCCTGCATCAAGTCGCTGCTCAGGCAGGACTATCCGGACTTCGAGTTGATCGTCCTCGACGACCAATCCTCGGACGGTACACCGCACATGCTCGATGAACTCGGCCTGCGCCCCGACGACCCGCGCCGGCGCGTGATCCGCGGGCAGCCGCTGCCTGCGGGATGGGTGGGGAAAAACTGGGCGTGCGATCAGCTCGCGCGCGCGGCGACCGGTGAATTCCTTTTTTTCACCGATGCCGACACCACCCACACCGCCGGCACGGTGTCGGCGGCCGTCGCTTACTCCGAACGCCGGCGCGCCTCGCTCGTCTCCGCCTGGCCGCGGCTCGTGACGGTGACGTGGAGCGAAAAGCTGATCATCCCCATGATCCTGCTCCTCGGCATGACCCACTATCCGCACTGGCTGGTGCTCGCGCTCCAGCGCTGGCCTGGCGCGGCGCGGCGTCTGCCGCGAGCGCTGCTGGGCGGCCTCGGCGCGGGCAATGGGCAGTTCATGTTCTGGCGCCGCGCGGCATACGACGCCGTGGGCGGTCACGCCGCATTGCGCGCCCATCTCGTGGAAGATGTCGCGCTCGGACGGGCCGTCGCCGCCCGCATCGGCGAGGGCCTGCGCCTTTTCAACTGCGACGCGCTGCGCTTCTCGACCTGCCGGATGTATCGCAGCTTCGGCGAAGTGTGGGAGGGCTTTACGAAAAACCTCTGGCCGGCTTTCGAGGCGCGGCTGCCGCTGTTTTTCATCGTCGGCGCGACCCAGGTCTGCGTGTATTTCGCGCCGTGCATTCTGCTCTGGCTGAAGTGGGACGGCGCCGCGCGGCCCTGGCTCGCGGCGCAGGTGGGGCTGATCGTGACGATCCGCATCCTGCTCACCGTGCGATACCGCACGTCATGGCTGAGTTGCTTCCTTCACCCGCTCGCCATGCTGCTGGGGATCGCGATCGCGCTGAACTCCTGGCGTCTCGCCGGGCATCGCGGGGTGATGTGGAAAGGCCGCCGCTACACCACAGCCGCGCCGCAGTGAGGCCCCGGGGTGGGGCGATTCACTTAGCCGGAACAATGCAGTTGAGCCGCAGATGGGCGCAGATGAAACGCAGATGGGAGACAGGGGTCGTAGGGCAATCGGCATTCGTGAGCGCGATACCCGAAAAGGTGATCTCATTTTCCCTCCTCTCCGCCTCCGCATCTGCGTTCATCTGCGTTCATCTGCGGCTCATTCCAACTGCATGGATACGGCTTGGGTTAAAATCAGATCCGAACTGCATCGTTCCGACTAAGAAACCACGGCTGCCCCGCTTTCATATGCAAAATTACTTCCGTATATGAAATCCCTTCCGCGCCCGCTGGCTCGCGCCGATGAAGACACCGGCGACAGCGCCCTCCAGGTTCCCGCGCTCCAGCGTGGCCTCGCATTGCTCGAGCACCTCGCCAGTATCCCGGATGGCGCCACGCTCTCCGAGCTAGGCACGGCGCTCGACATTTCCCTCACCTCCGTCTTCCGCCTCGCCGGCGCGCTGGAGGAACTCGGCTATCTGCGCCGCGACGAGAAGAGCAAACGCTTCGCCGTGACGCAAAAGCTCCTCCTCCTCGGTCAGCCGCATTCCGGCACGCGCAGCCTTGTCGAATGCTCGCTCGACTCCCTCCGCCGCGTGCTCACGGCGACCGGGGAGACGAGCCAGCTCTGCTGCCGCTCCGGGGCGGAATGCGTGGTCATCGAACAGCTCCCTTCGCTCCACCCATTCAAATACATCGTCGATCTCGGCTCGCGTCCGCCGGTCCATTGCTGCGCGCCGGGCAAGGCCATGCTCGCATTTCTTCCCGAGGAGGAACTCGACGGCGTGCTGCGGCAGATTCGGTTCGAAAAGCACACCGGACACACCATCACCACGCGTGGAAAATTCCTCGTCGAACTCGAACGTATCCGCGCCTGCGGTTACGCGCTCGATCGTGGCGAACACTTCGACGGAATCCATTGCGTTGCGGCTCCCCTGCTCGACCGCCACGGGCACGCCATCGCGGCGATCACCATCGCCGGCCCGGCGGCGCGCATCCCCGAAAGCCGCTTCGGCGCGTATGGGAAGCTGATCATTCACGCCGCCAGCGAAGCCGCCCGGCGGTTTCAGGAGTAAGCCATGCGCTTCCTCCATCACCTCGGGTTTCTCGCCGCTGCCGGCACCGCCGTCGCGGCACCCATCGCGCCGGAAGCGCTCGAGTTCTTCGAGAACAAGATCCGTCCCACGCTCGCCAGCGAATGCTACGAGTGCCACAACGCGGAAAAGCACAAGGGCGGCTTGCGGCTCGACTACCGTGACGGGTGGAAAAAGGGCGGCGACTCGGGCGACGTGATCGTGCCGGGCAACGCGAAGGAAAGCCTGCTCATCCAGTCAATCCGCCACGAAGATCC
Organism: Chthoniobacteraceae bacterium; assembly: GCA_031411395.1. GTDB lineage: Bacteria > Verrucomicrobiota > Verrucomicrobiia > Chthoniobacterales > Chthoniobacteraceae > Chthoniobacter. The sequence goes on along the minus strand of JANOAZ010000336.1, from coordinate 6,633 downwards.
CGATCTGAAGATGCCGGCGAAAGCGCCGAAACTCGACGACAAGGTCATCGCTGATTTCGAGAAATGGGTAAACATGGGCGCGCCCGATCCGCGTGACGCGCCGCCCGACGCGCAAGGCGGCAAGCCCACCTGGCCCGATCTGCTCGCCGCGCGCCGCGACTGGTGGTCGCTCCTCCCCGTGGAAAAGCCGGCGCTCCCGGAAGTAAAGGACGGCCAGTGGTCCGGCCATCCCGTCGATCGTTTCCTCCTCGCGAAAATGGAAGCCGCCGGACTCGCGCCCGCGCCTGCCGCCGATCCGCGCACGGTCATCCGCCGCCTCACCTTCGCCCTCACCGGTCTGCCGCCGACGCCACAGGAAGTCGAAGCATTCGCGTCCGATTCAATCCGCAATCCGCAATCCGCAATCCACGATTCCACCGACCGCCTCCTCGCCTCGCCCCGCTTCGGCGAGCACTGGGGCCGCCACTGGCTCGATCTCATGCGTTATGCCGAGACGCACGGCAGTGAGGGCGATCCGCAGATCCGCGAGGCGTGGCGTTACCGCGACTACGTCATCCGCGCGCTCAATGCCGATGTGCCGATCGACCAGTTCATCCGCGAGCAAATCGCCGGCGACCTGCTCGCGAAGCCTCGGGTGAATCCGGAAGGCTTCAACGAATCGCTGCTCGGCCCCGCGCAGTATCGGCTCGTTGAGCACGGCTTCCAGCCGATCGACACGCTCGATGATCAGGTGAAAGCCGTGGACAACCAGATCGACGTGGTGAGCAAGGCCTTCCAAGGGCTCACCATCTCCTGCGCACGCTGCCACGATCACAAATTCGACGCGATCAGCCAGCGCGACTACTACGCGCTCTACGGCATCTTCGCGAGCTGCCGGCCGGCGCAGGTGACGATCGACACGCCCGAGGTGCAGTCGAAAAATCGCGCCGCACTCGAGTCGCTCCACGGGCAGATCAAGGCCGCGCTCGCGGATGCGTGGACGGCCGCGGCGGAGCAATTCGCCGAGCGTCTCCTCGATGCCTCCGCGCGCACCGGGAAGACACGCCAACTCGCCGGGCGAATCCGCGACCTCGAACAAAAAGTCACCGATCTCGAATGGAACGCCCGCCACACGCTCAAGGATCGCTCGGCCGCTCCCGCCGCGGCCAGAAATCTTCCCGCTCCCATCGCCTCGTGGAGCTTCGAGAAGAATGCGGACGACGCCTTTGGGATTCTCAACGGCCACCTCGAAGGCGGCGCGGAAATCCGCGACGGACGGCTGATCCTCGACGGCAAAGGCGCGTATCTCCGCACTGAGCCGCTGCCCGTGAACCTCGGCGCGAAGACGCTGGAAGCCTGGGTCGCGCCGACCACGCTCGACCAGCGCGGCGGCGGAATCGTCAGCATCGAGAGCACGGGCGAGCACGCCTTCGACGCGCTGGTCTTCGCCGAAAAGGAACCGCGCCGATGGGTCGCGGGCAGCAACTTCTTCAAGCGCAGCGAAAACGTCGGCGGCCCCGAGGAGAACGCGAAGCCCGGCGAATTGATTCATCTCACGGTGGTCTATGCCGGCGAGAATCGAGTGACGATCTACCGCAACGGGGAACCCTACGGCCGCAGCTATACGAGCAAGACGGATCGCTACGAATTCGGGGGCGGAACAGCGCGCGTGCTGCTGGGACTGCGGCACAAGGGGGCGGGCAGCGGATTCTTCGCGGGCGAGATCGAGGAGGCGCGGCTGTACGATCGCGCGCTCACGGCGGAGGAAGTGGCGGGTTCATTCCGCGCCGGTGCGGTGCCGGTGATTACGCCGGAGCAGGTGGTCGCCGCGCTTTCGCCAGAGCAGCGTGAGCGGCGCGCGGCGCTCACCGCCGAGATCGCGAAGCTGCGCGCCGCTGCGTCGGAGACCGATCCGGGCGCGAAGGCTTGGGAAGAGGCGCTCGCCGACGCGACGAAAAATTCCGCCAACCCGCTGCATCTCTGGGCGCGCCTCGGCACGACGAAGGAGGCTGACTTTCCCGCCGCGTGGGCGGCCCTCGCCGGCCCGCTCCGCGCGACAATCGAGGAGGCCCGGAAATCGAGTCGCGAAAACTTTCAGCCGATCTGGAATCTCGCCGGCGCGGACTACGCGAAGTGGTTCCCCTACGGTTCCGGCCTGACGCGACAGCCGCAGCCCGCGGGTGAGTTTGCGATCGAGACAAACGGCGACCGCGTGCTCGCCGGCGTCCTGCCCGGCGGTGCGATGACACATCGCCTTTCCGAGAAACACAACGGCCTGCTCACCTCGCCGCGTTTCAAAATCACGACCGACAACATCAGCGTGCGCGCCTTTGGCAGCGGCGGCGCGATGGTGCGCGTGATCGTCGATAACTACCCGCTGCCGAGCAACCCGATCTATCCCAAGGCGATCCTCGACAAGAACGAGCCGGGCTGGGTGCGCATCGACACCGCGTATCGGAAAGGGAGCATGGCTTACCTCGAGTTTGCCACGCATGAAGATCTCACCCGGCCGCTCCAGGACAAGAAGCGCAAGCCGACGGAGAAGGACGGCGACACGAGTTCGCACTACGGGGTCGATCAAATCGTTTTCCACGACAGCAAGGAACTGCCCGCGGACGAAAACCCCGCGTTCGCTGCCCTGCTCGAGGGTGCCGCACCGAACTCCGCGGCGGAACTCGCTGCGCGTTATCGCGAGTCGATCACCGCGGCGATCGTCGCGTGGCGGAAGGCGCAACTCACCGAACCGCAGCGCGGGCTCCTCGATGCGCTGGTCCGGCGCGGCGTGCTGCCGGTCGCGCTCACGCAACTCGAATCCGTGCGACCGCTCGTCGCGGAATATCGCCGGCTGGAGGCCGAAGTGCCGCAGCTTCGTCATGCGCCGGGCGTGCTGGAGACCGTCGCCCACGACGCGCCGAATCTCCTGCGCGGCGATCATCTCAAGCCGGGCGACCTGGTGCCGCGCGGATATCTCGAAGTCCTCGGCGGCCAGCCATATCGCACGAACCTGAGCGGTCGGCGCGAACTCGCCGAGGCCATCGCCGACCCGCGGAATCCGCTCACTGCTCGGGTGATAGTGAACCGCGTCTGGCATTGGACCTTCGGTCGCGGCCTCGTGCCGACGGTCGATAATTTCGGACGCCTCGGCGACAAACCCACGCATCCCGAGCTGCTCGATTTCCTCGCCGCGCGCTTCGTGGAAAACGGCTGGTCGATCAAGGAGACGATCCGCTTCCTCGTCACCACTCGCGCCTTCCAGATGAGCAGCGAACCGTCGCCAAAAGCCCGCGAGACCGACCCTGCCAACGACCGGCTCTCGCACATGCGTGTGCGGCGCCTCGAAGCCGAGTCGATCCGCGACTCACTGCTCGCGGTCTCGGGCGAACTCGACGCGACGATGTTTGGCAAACCCGCGGACTTCGACATCCCGCGCCGGAGCATCTACCTGCAAGTCAAACGCACGAACCTCAACCCGTTCCTCCAAACCTTCGACGCACCGAAACCCTTCACCACGCTCGGCCGCCGCGACGCGACGAACGTGCCCGGTCAATCGCTAACCATGCTCAACTCGCCCTTCGTCATCGAGCAGGCGCTGAAGTGGTCGCGCAAACTCGTGCGTGACGACAGCGGCACGGCGGCGACCCGCATCCGGCGGATGTTCGCCGCGACCTTCGCCCGCCCGCCTTCCGAGGACGAACTCGCGTCGGCGACGAGTTATCTCAACGCCCTCGCCGCCGACCGCCAGGTGGCAACGGAGAAGGTGCTCGCGAACGAAGCGGTGTGGCAGGACTTCGCGCAGTCGTTGTTTAATCTGAAGGAGTTCATCTATGTGCGGTGACGAGGCCTTGCCGTGAGCGTGGAACTCGACATCGTGCGCGACGTGTCCGACCGGCTGACGCATGCGGACATTCCCTTCATGCTCACCGGCTCAATGGCGATGAATGCTTACGCTCAGCCGCGCATGACTCGCGACGTGGATGTGGTCATCGAGGTGCAGCCCGGCGATGCGGCGCGGCTGCTCGCCGTGTTCACCCCGGATTACTACATCGATGCCGAAGCGGTCGCGCGCGCCCTGCGAACCGAGAGCCTGTTCAACGTCATTCATCAGGAATGGATCTTCAAAGTGGACTGCATCGTCCGCAAGACCGGCGAGTTTCGGGCGACGGAGTTTGCGAGGCGTCAGCGCCTCATCGTGGGCGATTGCGAAACGTGGGTGGTCAGCAAGGAGGACCTCATTCTCTCCAAGCTCTGCTGGGGAAACGACTCGCGATCGGAATACCAGGCCCGCGACATCCGGAACCTCCTCGCGACCGGTTGCGATCGCGCCTACGTGCTCAAATGGGCTGCCGACCTCGGCGTGCTCGACTATCTTGCCGCGATCGAAAAATGACCGACACCGATCCGCAAACCGAAGCGATCTATCGCGATCTCCTGATGAAGCGTGACCCCGCGGAACGCTTCCTCATGGGCCTGAGCATGTGCGAAGCGGCACGCGAGACGGTGCTCGCTTCCCTGCCCGCCGGACAGTCGGAGATCGAGCGCAAGGTCGCGATCCTGCACCGCTATTATCGTGGCGATCTCGACGACGCGGAGATCGTGAAGATCGAACAAGCTTTGCGAGCTCCTTCCGCGGGACATCGACAAAAGATCTGACTCCTATGAACGCCTCCCTCCTCACCCGCCGCGCGATGCTTCAGCAATGCTCGCTCGGCTTCGGCTCCCTCGCCTTCGCCGGCCTCCTCGCCGACAAAAGTTACGGCGCACTCACCGGCGATGCGAAGCCATCGGGACCGCACTTCACGCCGAAGGCGAAACGCGTGGTGCTCTGCTACATGAGCGGCGGTGTCTCGCACGTCGATTCCTTTGACCCGAAGCCCGAGCTGGCGAAGCGCCACGGCCAGCCGATGCCGGTGCCGGTGAAGCCGACCATGTTCAACAACAACGGGAACATCATGGCCTCGCCGTGGGAGTTCAAAAATCGCGGGCAGAGCGGCATGCCGATCAGCGAGCTTTTCCCGCACATCGCACAGCATGCCGACAGCCTCGCCGTGATCCGCTCGATGACGAGCAAGGTAAACGAACACGCGCAGGGAAATTATTATGCGCACACCGGCTTCCCATTCATGGGCCACCCGAGCGCGGGCGCGTGGGTGAGCTACGGGCTCGGCACGGAGAATAAGGATCTGCCGGGCTTCATCGTGCTCCAGAGCGGCGGCGCGACTCCCCCGCACGGCGGCGTGGGCGTGTTCAGCAATGGGTACCTGCCCGGCCAGCATCAGGCTTCCATTTTGAAAGCCGACGGCGACGAAGCGCTGCCGAACATCAAGCCGCGCGAGAGCGATGCGGTGCAGCGCCAGCGGCTCGGCTTCATCAAGGGGATGGACGACAAGTTTCTCCGCGAAGCCTCCGAGCCGCAGGTGGAGGCGGCGATCAAGAACTACGAGACCGCTTATCGCATGCAGACCGCGGTGCCCGAGCTGTGCGACATCCGCGGCGAGACCGAGGCGACGCGCAAGCTCTACGGACTCGACGACAAGGAAGCGAACAAGGCCGCCTATGGACGGCAATGTCTGGTCGCGCGGCGACTGCTCGAGCGCGGCGTGCGTTTTGTGGAATTGAGCTGCCTCCCGCAAAAACCCGGCGCGGGCCAGGCCGCCAACCCGTGGGATCAGCACGGCAAAATCAAAGAGGGTCACGGCGACATGGCCAACCAGGTGGATCAGGGCATCGCGGCGCTGATCACCGATCTCAAGGAGCGCGGGCTCTTCGACGACACGCTCATCCTTTTCACCGGCGAATTCGGCCGCACGCCCTTCTCGCAGGGCAGCGACGGGCGCGATCACAATCCCTACGGCTTCAGCCTCTGGCTCGCCGGCGGTGGGGTGAAAGGAGGCACGATCTACGGCGCCACCGACGACCTCGGCTATTACGCCGTCGAAAATGTCGCCACCTTCTACGACCTCTACGCCACCGTACTGCACCTCCTCGGCATCGATCACGAAAAGCTCACCTATCGTTTCGGCGGCCGCGATTTCCGGCTCACCGACGTCCACGGCGTGGTGATGAAAGACATCCTCGCGTAGATGGTGAAGGCGCTTGCGCTACCCGCTTGGCGGGCCGCCAGATCGTCGCGCGTTTTTAGGATATCGCTTCCGCGGTCGCGGGGCGGCTTTTGAGGGCGAGCGCCTTCGCCTGCTCCACGCCTTCGAGATCGGCCTGCCGGTAGGCGCCGAAGTCGTTGAACCAATACTTCTTCGCCCACTTGTACATCCAGTGTTGCTCGGGGATTTCTTCACCGGGCAGCCATTGGGAAAAGCGCGGCTCCATCGCGTCCAGTTCCGCCATCGCGGTGCCGCGCATCGTCGTGTCGCGGGCGCCGTGTTTGATCACGAGTTCCTTCACGAGATCGGGTCGCTCCAAAACCACGCAGCCGCGCGTGTGCTGCGCGCTGAGTTCGCGGAAGTCTTTGAGGAAAGTCGAATCGCGCATCGTGGCGAAGACGCCGCGCGGGTCGCGGATGTTTTCCGTCGCGAATTGGATGATCGGGCAGGGCTCGATGTCGCCGCGCGGATTCACGTGATGCGAGATGCCATTGCTCATCGGGCAGAGCGCCTTGCCCTCGCCGTCGTAGTAGGCGTCGATGATCGCGATCGGCAC
>JANOAZ010000335.1:0-16749 GCA_031411395.1 Chthoniobacteraceae bacterium | reverse complement strand
CGGCCCGCGCCTTTTCTCAAAAACGAAAACACTGCGGGCTTCGAGGAGAAGAAGCATCTCGAAGCCCGCTTCGCCGAGTACGTCGCCAAGCTGCATGAACTCGACACGAAGATGCTCGCGAACGCGAAGCAGTGGTTTGCGGAGAAGAAGCTCGACCGCGCTGCGTGGGACAGGGCCGTGGCTTCGGCGCGGGCGTTTGTGGAGGGCGGCGGAAAGCTGAGTGCGAAGAAGCGCACCGTCACCGGCATCTTCGAGGTGGCCCGCAACTCCATGCAGAAGCAGGGCGTGCCGGAGGATCAGTATCCGCCGAAGCTCGTCGGCTTCACGCCCGAGGATTACGGCAATGAGCGGGTCGCGCGCAAAGGTCTGGAGCGTCTGAAATGGGAGCTGGAGCGCTACGAGCCCTTCGCCTTCAGCGTGTACGATGGTCGCACGCCGCAAGTCAGCGCGGTGACTGCGCCAGTGCGAATGTCACAGGATCGAATGAACCGCGGCGAACTGGAGGAGACGTGCATCCTCACCGGCGGCGACCCCTTCGGCGCGGGAGAAAAGGTGAAGCCCGGCGTGTTGAGTGTCGTCGCCGGGAATCGAGTGCCGGCAATTCCCGACGCCATCGAAGGCCGCCGCCAGGTTTTCGCCGAGTGGGTGGCGAATCCCGAGAATCCGCTCACCACGCGCGCGATCGTGAATCGCATCTGGCTCTGGCACTTCGGCCAGCCGATCGCCGGCAATCCGAACAACTTCGGAAGCACCGGCAGGAAACCCACGCATCCCGAACTGCTCGACTGGCTGGCGGCGACATTTGTCGAGAAGGGCTGGTCTTTCAAAGCCATGCACCGGCTCATTATGAACTCGGAGACGTATCGCCGCGGCACCGCGCATCCGGACCGCAGGCAACTCACGGAACTCGACCCGACCGGCACGAGCTACGCCGCCTTCCAGCCGCGGCGGCTCACCGCGGAGGAACTGCGCGACGCCATGCTCGCCGCGAGCGGCGAACTCAATCCCACGCTAGGCGGCATCCCGAATCGCCCCGAGATCAACCTCGAAGCCGCGCTTCAACCACGGCAGGTGATGGGCACATTTGCCTCGGCCTGGGTGCCGAATCCGCGGCCCGGGCAGCGCCACCGCCGATCCATATACGCGTTGAAACTGCGCGGCCTCGCCGACCCGATGCAGGAAGTCTTCAACGCGCCCGCGCCGGATTTCTCGTGCGAGCGGCGCGAAGCGAGCACGGTCACGCCGCAGGTCTTTAGCTTGTTCAATGGGCTGAGCAGTCACGCCCGCGCGCTGGCCCTCGCGAATCGGGCGGCGAAGGAAACGAAGTCCGATGAAGAAGCGATTGTCAGATGTTTCCAACTCGCCTTCTCGCGCCCGCCGCGCGCGGAGGAACTGCAAAGCTGCGTCACGCATTGGCGGGCCATCGAAGCGATGCTCGGGGACGCACCGCCTGCGGCACCGAAGCCGCCGCTCGAAGTCCGTCGCGACGCCGTCGAGGAAAACACCGGCGAGAAATTTTCCTTTCAGGAGAAGCTGCACGCCTACGCCGAATTTGTCCCTGACCTGCAACCGGCCGACGTTCCGCCGCACACGCGTGCCCTCGCCGATGTGTGTCTCGCGCTCCTGAACTCGAACGAGTTTGCCTATGTTTACTAATTCGCCATTTCCCTGCGCCGGCGCCCGCGCGCTGCATGCGCCGACGCGCCGCGAATTCCTCTACAGTCTCGGTGCCAGCATCGGCAGCCTCGCCTTCACCGCCATGCTCGCCCGCGAGGCGCGTGCAGCCGGCAATCCGCAATCCGCAATCCGCAATCCGCAATCAACCAAGCCGGGCCATTTTCCCGCGAAGGCTAAGAACGTCATCTTCCTCATGATGGAAGGCGGTCCGTCGCACATCGACACCTTCGACCCGAAGCCGAGGCTCGCGGAGATGCACCTCCAGGAATTCGTGCGCGAGGGGAAACAGAAGTCGGCGATGGAAAGCGGGAAACGCTACTACGTCAAAAGCCCGTTCGCGTTCCGGAAGTGCGGGCAGAGCGGTGCGGACATGGCGGAGAATTGGGAACACCTCGCGCGCGTCGCCGACGAGATCTGCTTTTATCGCGGCTGCACCGTGGACAGCGTGAATCATCCGACGGCGATGTATCAGATGAATTGCGGGAACCGTTTCGGCGGCGATCCCGGAATCGGTGCGTGGGTGAACTACGGCCTCGGCACGGTGAATCAGGATCTGCCCGGCTTCATCGTGCTGCCGGAGATCAGCTACCCGCAGGGCGGCGCGGCTAACTGGAGCAACGGCTACCTGCCCGCGAGTTTCCAGGGCACGCCGCTACGCGCGAAAGGCTCGCCCATTCTCGATCTCACTCCGCCAGCCGGTGTGAGCGAAGCCCGGCAGCGCAAGAACCTCGATCTCATCGCGAAGCTGAACACAGCGCACGCCGCGCAGCATCCCGGCCACGACGAACTCGCGGCTCGGATGGACAACTACGAACTGGCTTTTCGCATGCAGATGCAGGTGCCGGAGACGCTCGATCTTTCCAGGGAAGACGCGAAGACGAAGGAGCTCTACGGGATCGGCAAGGACGCGACCGATGGCTTCGGACGCAAGTGCCTGCTCGCGCGCAAGCTCATCGAGAAAGGCGTGCGCTTCGTGCAGCTCTACAATGGGACGTGGGACAGCCACGACTACATCGAACGCGCCCACGGCAATCTCGTGCGCGGCGTGGACCAGCCGATCGCCGCGCTCATCGCGGACCTCAAGCAGCGCGGGCTGCTCGAGAGCACGCTCCTCGTGTGGTGCGGCGAGTTCGGCCGCACGCCCGACAACGGCGTGCGCGGCGGCACCGCCTACGGGCGCGATCACAATCCCAACGCCATGACCATCTGGCTCGCCGGTGGCGGCTGCAAAGCCGGGCACACCATCGGCGCGACGGACGAGCTCGGCATGATGGCCGTCGAAGGCAAGGCGCACGTCCGCGATTTCCACGTCACGCTCCTGCGCCTGCTCGGGCTGGACGACAACAAACTCACCTTCTATCACGCCGGCCGCTTCAAGCAGCTCAGCCAGTTCGGCGGCACGGTGATCAAGGAATTGATCGGGTAGAGAGCGAAGCAAGATTCGGGAGCGGCGCGGGGGATGAAGGATTCGGCGCGAAGCGCCTCCGAAAAAGTCATCCTGAGCTTGCTAAGGACCTCTGATCTCCGCGGGCAGCGGTGGTGCGGAGCACGGTGGCGTTCGCTCCGCGCCGCCTCCGCCCGCGAAAGTCAGAGGTCCTTCGCAAGCTCAGGATGACGGGTATTTCGATGGCGCTGCGCGCGGGATCCTGCGCCAGCACGGCTGCCTACGGCGCGGGCTTTCCCGCGGCTGCGGGGCTGGAGCGGATGTAGGCCATGAGGTCGGCGACATCCTCGGGGCGCAGGATCTTCTCGAAGCCCTCCGGCATGAGCGAGGTGGTGGCGCCGGTCAGCGATTGGACGTCGCTGCGCAGGACGGTTTCCTCGCTGCCACCCGGGCTGCGCACGACGACGCTGGTCGGGGTCTCGGCGGCGATGATTCCGGCGAGGGTGCGATTTGATTTGGTCAGCAAGGTGAAGCCGAGGTAGCGCGATTCGACGGCTTTGTTCGGGTCGAAGATCGCTTCCAGGAAGTGCGCGGTGGGCTTGTCGGCCAGCATGCCGAGGTCGGGGCCGACGTCGCTGCCGAGGCCGCGCAGGCGGTGGCAGATCGCGCATTGCTGTTGGAAAATGGCCGCGCCCTTTTCCGCGTCACCATTCAGCCCGGCGACGCGGGCATAGTCGTTGACTACCTTCGCGCGGTCGGCGTTGGTCGCGGAGAAGAGCTTTTTCGCGCGTTCGCGGATCGCCGCGTCGGAATGGGTGAGGAGTTTTTCCTGATGCGCGGTGTCGATCTGTGCGGCCGGCACCTTGCCTTGCTCGATGGCGTTCAGCAGGGCGGCCGTCCAGGACTGCTTGCGGAAGAGCAGATTGAGCGCTTCCTGCCGCAACGCTGGACTCAAGCCGTTCCAGCCGCCGGTCAGCACCTCGGCCACGATCACTCCATCCGCTCGCTCGAGTGCCGCGAACGTTGCTCGGTGGATGAATTCGGGTTCACTCGGCTGGAGGAGTTGGCCGAGCTGGCGCAGGTCCTCGCCCGCTTCGCGCGGACCACGGCCGAGCAACCGGATTGCCGCGACGCGATCGGCCTCCGGACTTTGCGGCGAGTGCGCGACCTCCGGTGCCTCGTTGAAAATGGGGTCGAGTCTGGCGAGCGCCGCCCGCAGATCGACCGGTGCGGCCGCGGAGAATTTGGCGAGCGACACATTCGCCCGCGCGAGGCCGTCGAGCAGGCCGGCGACGGCGGCAAACTGCCATGCGCTCAATCGGCCTTCCACCGGCTGGGCGATGCGCTCCAGCGTCCGGGCGAGGGCGGCTTGCTTGTCCATCGCGACGGCCAGCGAGACCAGTTGCTCCACCAGCGCGGCGGGCGGCGCTGCGGTCGGATCGGCGAGCAGCGCGTCGAGCATCCCGCCCGCGTGCCGGGCGGCGGAACTCATCACCGCGGTTTGCATCTGCGCATTGCCTGCGTCGCGCAACGCGAGGTTCGTCAGCGCGCGTCCGGCGCGCGGGTCGCTCCATTCCCCGAGACTGAAGGCAAGCTGGTAGCGGACGCGGATCTCCGGATCGTCCGCGAGATACAGCACCGCCGAATCGAGCGCGGGTGCTTTGCCCAGAAATGGTTCGCTCATCCGTACCGCGTGCCCGCGCACCGCGGGATGCGGATCGCGCAAGGCGGGCAGCACCATTTCCGCGCTCATCCCGCCGAGGCCCTCGAGTGTGCAGAGCGCTTGCAGTCGCGTTTTCGCCCGGCTGCCGGAGAAGGCGAGACTGCCGAGCGGGGTCACGGCGGTGCTGCCTCCGGCGTGCAAAAGCAGGCGCTGCGCGGTGTCGCGCTGCCAGCCATTCGGGCTGTCGAGCGCGCCGACCAGCGCGGCCGTGTCGAGTCTGTCGAGGCGCGGGATCGGGCGCAGTTTGGCGCCGGTCGGAAAGACGCGATAGATGCGTCCCATGTCATGGCCGGCGCGGAGGTCGATCCGCTTTTGCTGCTCGGCGGGAATCCACTCGGGATGCTCGATGACGAGCCGATACATGTCCGAGACGTAGAGCGCGCCGTCCGGGCCGGTGCGTGCGTAATCGAAGCGCGACCAGTTGTCCGTCGAGGCGAGGAATTCGCCCGCCTCCTCGCCCGCCGCGCGGTGGCTGGAGAAGGTGACGCCGTCGGGTTCCAGCACTTCGCGATGGACGAGATTGTTCACCGGTTCGCAGATGAAGAGTGAGTTTGCGAAGGCTTCGCCAAAGAGGTCGTCGCGGTACGGTGTGACGCTGCAACCCGAGGTGAGCGCGTTGACCTTGTCCGGCCAGTTGAAGCGCCGCATCGGCGTGCTGATCGGGAAGACGCGGTTCTCGGTCGTGAGCGTGCGGCGCACTTCTTTCACCGCGAGTTGCGGATTCCGCGTGAGGTAATGCTCGGGCAGAAAGTAGTGCCACGCCCAGGTCGAGTTGTTGCCGCCGAACCAGTTGCCCCAATCGTCGCGATGCCGCCCGTACTGGGTGCGGCCGGGCTGTAATTCGAGCGCGCCGTCATCGGGCCGGAAGCGCAGGTCGCGCGCACCGAGATCGACGCTCAGGCCGGTGAGGACCGAGGTGATCTTGCCGCCGCTGTCGCCGTTCGCGGCGTGAACCCAGTTGTCGAGGCCGAGTTCGAAGCCGTTGATCCGGTGCTGTTGATTGCCGAGCGTGAAGCCGGTGAAAAGCGTCTCGCGCCTGTCGGCCTTGCCGTCGCCATCGGTGTCTTCGGCGTAGAAAACTTCGGGAGCCGCGGCGACCAGCACGCCCTTGCGCCACGGCATCAGTCCGCTGGGAAAGGCGAGGTCTTCGAGGAAGACGGTGGATTTGTCGTAGCGGCCGTCGCCATCCGTGTCTTCGAGGAAACGCACGATGCCGCCCGGTTTGCCTTTGCCATCCACGCCGAGCGGATAGTCGCCCATCTCGAGGACCCACAGCTTGCCATCCGCGCCCCAGTCGAACGAAACCGGGTCCATGGTGAGCGGTTCGCTCGCGACCAGTTCGACGGTGAAGCCATCCGGCACGCGGATCGCGGCGAGCGAGTCGGCGGGCGACTTCGGCGCGGGCGCGGGAATGCGGAGAAGTTCTTCGAATGGAATTCGCACCTCGCGTCTGCCGGCGACGATCATCGCGCCGTCGCGGAACTGCACGGCGTCACCCCGGCCGGCGATGAGCGGGACCTCGCCGGGTTCCCCGCGCTTGCCCGCGCGCATTTCCAGCGACCAGCCGAGTTTCCAGTCCACGCCCTTCTTCTCGACCGGGACGAAGAGATGAATCGAGAAGCCGGTCGGCCCGGAAAAAATCACGTCGTCGAAACCGTCGCCATTGAGATCGACAAAGCGCAGTCCCGCGTCACGGCCTTCCGCATCCACCAGCGCCGTGCCCGGCGGGAGCGAGTAGGGCAGGCGCTGCCACCTCTTCTCTTCCGCCGACCAGGCGAATGCCGCGCTCTGCGCTTCGTTGCCGACGATGAGTTCGGAACGACCGTCGTGATCCACGTCGTGCAGACGCACGCCACGATCTTTGCCGTCGCGGACGGCGACGATTGGCTGGCCATCGACGCTCAGGCCGGCGAGCGGCGTTTTTTCATCCACACGTTCGCCGGTGGAGTCGGCAGCCGCGCTCGTCAGCACGGAGAAAAACGCGGTCAGCTTTGCAAGGTGGAGTTGCATGCGGCGAGGGAACGGCGAAGCGCTTTAGTAATCCGGGCCAGCCGGGCTCGCGAGCATCAACTTGGGGGCATAACGTGGGATGGATTTTTGGGCCATCTCAGGAGCGTGAGGCGTCCAAAGGCCCTCTCTTCGTCCTCTCCTCTCTCCTCCTCTCCTCGTTCCCAAACTCTGTTTGGGAACGCACTTGTCTGCGCAACTTTGTTGCCCGGTGCGCGCGCGGATTCGCGGCCAGTGTCCCGCTACCGGAACCCGCCCGCGGACACCCCCTCCACGCGAAACACAGTTTCGCCCGCAAGCGTGTTCCCAAACAGAGTTTGGGAACGAGAAGAGACGAGGACAGACCACACCACCTCCGCCCGCGGATGCGAGAGATTCCTCCACTTCGCTCCGCTCCGGTCGGAATGACGGTTCTTTGGAAAGCTCCGCCGGCAAGTCTCCCGCACGCATTTCCAAACGGGGCGCACCTAAGCCGTCGCGATGATTCGAATCCCTTGGTAAGGTAGAAGCTCATCACCCCAATGACCCACCAATCTCCCCCGACGGAACTCGACACCACCGGACCAGCGCCGACGCCGGGAGCACAGCCTCCGCTGGAATCCGAGCCCGCCGAGATCGGCAAGGCGTCGAACGTGGCGGCCGGTCTGCCGGCGCTTTACCAGACGACCCGATTTGCGCTCCGCGAGATGGGCGCGGTGCGCGGGGTGAAGGCGCTGCTCGACGTGAACAAGAAGGATGGCTTCGACTGCCAGAGCTGCGCGTGGCCGAGCCCGGATCACGAGCGGAACCTCGCGGAGTTCTGCGAAAACGGGGCGAAGGCGGTCGCGGATGAGGCGACCACGAAGCGGGTCACGGCGGAGTTTTTCCGCGAGCATTCGATCGCCGATCTGCGCGAGCGGAGCGACTACTGGCTCGGGCAGAAGGGGCGGCTGACGGAGCCGATGGTGAAGCGCGAGGGCAGCGCGCACTACGAGCCGATCGGGTGGGATGAGGCGTTCGCGCTGATCGCCCGCGAGTTGCACGCGCTGCCCACGCCGGACGCGGCGGCCTTTTACACAAGCGGGCGGACGAGCAACGAAGCGGCGTTTCTGTGGCAGCTTTTCGTGCGGCAGTTTGGCACGAACAACCTGCCGGATTGCTCGAACATGTGCCACGAGTCGAGCGGCGCGGCGCTCAATGAAACGATCGGCGTGGGCAAGGGCTGCGTGACGCTCGACGACTTCGAGCAGGCGGATGCGATCTTTGTCATCGGACAAAATCCGGGCACCAATCACCCCCGCATGCTGACCAGCCTGCAACGCGCGAAGCTCGCGCGGGACGACGCGCCGGGCGCGAAGATCGTCTCGATCAATCCGCTGCCGGAGGTCGGCAACTTCCGCTTCAAGAATCCGCAGGATCTGAAGAGTCTCAGGCATGCGCCGGTGGTGGTGCTCGGGAAGGGAGTCGCGCTGAGCGATCTCTGGCTGCAGGTGCGGATCAATGGCGATGTCGCGGTGATGAAGGGGATCATGAAGGAAATGCTCGCGGCGGAAGACGCGCGTCCCGGTGCGATTTTCGATCATGCATTCATCCGCGAACACACGGTCGGCTTCGAGGAATTCATCGCCGATCTGCGCGCCGCGAGCTGGGACGACATCCTCGTGAGCAGCGGCGTGACGCGGGAACAGATCCGCGAGGCGGCGGAGATCGCGATGCAGGCGAAGCGCATCATCTGCTGCTGGGCGATGGGCCTCACGCAGCACAAGAACGCGGTCGGGACGATCCAGGAGGTGATGAATTTTCTCCTCCTCGGCGGGAATATCGGCCGGCCCGGCGCGGGACCGTGCCCGGTGCGCGGACACTCGAATGTGCAGGGCGACCGGACGATGGGGATCTGGGAAAAAATGGGCGCTGCTTTCATGGAAAAGCTCGGGCAGGAATTTGCCTTCGAGCCGCCGGCCAGGCACGGCGCGGATACCGTGGAGACGATCAAGCAGATGCACGACGGACAGATCCGGGTGTTCGTCGCGATGGGCGGCAACTTTCTCTCCGCCACGCCGGATACGGAATACACGGCGCGGGCGCTGCAAAAATGCCGGCTCACCGCGCAGGTCTCGACGAAGCTGAATCGCTCGCACCTGATCGCGGGTGAGATCGCGCTGATCCTCCCATGTCTCGGGCGCTCGGAGGTCGATCGGCAGGCGGGCGGCGAGCAGTTCGTCACCGTCGAGGATTCCATGGGGATCATCAATCCGTCGCGCGGATCGTTCGCGCCCGGGAGCACACATTTGCGAAGCGAACCGGCCATCGTGGCGGGCCTCGCGCGGGCGGTGCTCGGCGCGCGGAGCAAGGTGGATTGGGAGGGCCTGGTCGCGGATTACGGCCGCATCCGTGAGCACATCGAGCACGTCGTGCCGGGTTTCGAACGATTCAATGAACGCATCGCGAAGGACATCTTCTATTTGCCGAATGCGGCGCGCGATTCGCGCACGTTCAACAACGGCATCGGGAAGGCGAAGTTCACCGTGCACGCGATCCCGCGGAACGAGATCGAGCCGGGCCGCTACATCATGATGACGATCCGTTCGCACGATCAGTTCAATACCCACATCTACGGCCTCGACGATCGCTACCGCGGGATCTTCAACGGGCGGCGCGTGATCTTTATGAACGCGGAGGACATGCGCGAAGCCGGTGTGCAGCAGGGGCAGTTCGTCGATCTCACCAGCCATTTCGCCGATGACGCGAAACGCGTCGCGCGGCGCTTCGTGGTCGCGCCGTACGACATCCCGCGCGGCTGCACCGCGACCTATTTCCCCGAGGCGAATGTCCTCGTGCCGATCGACAGCGTGGCCGAGCGCTCGAACACGCCGACGAGCAAGTTTGTCGTCATCAGCATCGCGCCCTCGCCGCAGTCCGAGGCGGACTTGCGGCAGGATTGAACATCGTCGCACCCGGCACTACGCTCGCCGCATGAGCATGCCCACTCCTTCCCCCCTCCGCGGCCTGCCACCGCTCGCGGGCCTTGCCACCTTTGAAGACGCACAAAGGCCCGGCCTCTCCGTCGAGGAATGCGTGCGCCGGCTGAAGCGTTACCACTACGCCTTCAAGCGCCTGCACGGAATCTTCATGGCGCGCCTCACTGCCGAGCCGATCTATGAGTTGAAGATGGCCTTCTCGCTGCACGGCCACTACTGCGCGGAGCACGTGGCGGCGCTCCGCCAGCGGGTGGGTGAAATGCGCGAGCCGCCGCTGGGATTGGAGGCCGTTCCAGATCCTGCGCTGGAGATTTTCTTCGATGAAATCCTCGCCGCACCGACGACCGAAGCACTGCTGTTCGGCATCTACGGTCATGCGATCCCGGTGCTCATCGCCGCGCTGGAGAAACATCGCACCGACACGAACCCGCTCGCCGATGCGCCTTCCCTGCGGCTGCTCAAATTTGCGCTGCTCGAACTCCGCGAGATGGATGACTACGGCACGCGCGCGGTCGCGTGCTTTCAAAGCGAGATCGGAGATCGAAAGGACGAGATCGAGCGGTGGCTGGGAGTGCTCGACGATGCGCTCGCGGCGGCGGGTGGCGTGGACGGCACGAATGCGAAGTCCGGCAAGGCGTTGGCCCGGGACTACTCCGCGCGGCCCTTTGCCTACAACAAGGTGCCGGCCCGTGATGGGCGCTTTCCCGATCCCTACAACATGGGTGTGAACGCGGAGGCCTTTATCTACGATGCTTCACAGCCTCCGGAGCCGAAGGTGCTGATGATGTTTTACAAACGGCTCCGCGAGATCGACGTGCCCGAAATGATGGCCTCGATCATCACCGAGACGCCCGGCAAACCCTGGGGCTACTACCGCGACATGACGCGCCAGCTTTGGGACGAAGCGCGGCACGCGATGATGGGCGAGGCCGGGTTTGCGAGCCTCGGAGTCGATTGGTCGAAGGTCATGGTGAACTTCACCTGGTCGCTCGGGCTGAACACGCAACTCACGCCGAAGGAACGTCACGGCGTGCTTTATTTCATCGAGCAAGGGCTGATGCCGAAGACGGGGAAACGCTTCGAATGGGAAACCGCGCAGGCCGCGCACAATGCGCTTTCGATGTTATTCCAGGACTACGATTGGGCCGACGAAGTGCTCCACGCGCGGGTCGGCCGCGACTGGTATGTGTCGCAATTTGAGAACCCGAAAGAGGCGGTGGAATGGGGCGACCGCGCGTGGTCGAAAGTGCTCATCGGGTGGCGGCAATGGAAGGACGAGGGGCTCACCGACCACCGCAACTGGTGGCCGGATGTCTATCTCGACTACTGCCGCGCCCACGGCGTGCAGCCGGACGAGAAGGTGCTCGCGTTCAACGAGAGCTACGAGACGAAGCGCGCAGATCTGAAGGTGCTCAGCGCGTCGGGATAGGCGCGGCGCTCGAGCAACCGCCGAACGAGGTCTCGCAATCGGTGTCGGCGGGTTGGAGGAAGGGTCGATGTTTATTCCCGGGCAGAGTGCGTGTCATCCTGAGCGGAGCGGAGGTGGAAAGGCGGGCGCAGCGACGTCGAAGGATCCCGTCGATCCCGCCTGCGTCCACCGCTCCGCGGGACCGACGGGATACTTCGACTTCGTCCCGTCTCCCGCCTTCCCACTCGGAAACGATCTACACCGCGGGCGATTTCGGGTAGGTGCCGAGGATTTTGATGAACGAGCAGTGTTTCTCCAGCTCGCTAAGCGCTTCGGCCAGCTTGCGCTCGCCGGCGTGGCCGTCCACATCGACGAAGAAGAAGTATTCCCACGCTTTCCGCTTCGAGGGGCGGCTCTCGATCTTGCTCATGCTGATCTTCAGGCGGTTGAAGGGTTCGAGCGCGTGGAAGAGCGCGCCGGGCTTATCCTGCACGCAGAACATCAGCGAGGTGCGGTCGTCGCCGGTCGGCGGAGAGGCGGTGCGGCCGATGACGAGGAAGCGGGTGGTGTTGTTCGGGATGTCCTGGATGGAAGCATCGAGGATTTCCAGGCCGTAGGCTTCGGCGGCCATGCGGCCGACGATGCAGCCGGCGCCGGGCTCGCTGGCGGCGAGTTCGGCCGCGCGCGGAGTGCTGGAGACTTCGATGAGATCGACGTGCGGGAGATTGAACCGGAGCCAGTTCCGGCACTGCCCGAAGACCTGCGGATGGCTGTAGAGCTTCTTGAGCTGGTCGCGCGGAATTTTCGCACTGAGATGATTTTCGATCTTGAGAAGGATCTGCGCGCAGATGCGCAGCTCACTTTCCATGAAGACATCGAGGGTGTGATTCACGGCGCCCTCGGTGGAATTTTCAATCGGGACGACGCCGTAGTCCGCCTTGCCGCGCGCCACGACGTCGAAGACATCCGCGATGCTGACTTCCGGCACGTAGTTCACGCTCGCGCCGAATTTGCTCCGCGCCGCCTGGTGGGTGTTGGTCGATTGCGGGCCGAAGTAGGCGATGGTCAGGTCCTTCTCCAGCGCGAGCGAGGCGGACATGATCTCGCGATAAATGGCACGGATCGCGGACTCTGGAAGGCGCCCCTTCAACTCGGCATTCTTGGCGGAGAGGGAACGAAGCAGCGTTTCCTCGCGCTCCGGGGCGTAGATCTCGGTGCCATCGGCTTTCTTCACGATACCCACTTCGTGCACGAGATCGGCGCGCTCGTTGAGCGACCGGATGAGCTGGTCGTCGATCGCGTCGATCTTCTTGCGGATCTCGGGGAGGGTCATCGGATTGCGGATTGGGCGCAGCAGCTTTCCATGACGCTAATCGGGACGCTCGGTGGCGTCCTCGGCAGGAATTTCTTCGTCGGCGGCAGGCTCGGATGGAGCATCTGCCATCTCGTCCACGGCTTCTGAGGCGGGCGCGGGCACTTCCTCGGCCTCGGTGGGAGCAGGCTCGGCTGGTGTCGCGTCGGCGGCGGCTGCGACGGGCTCCGTCTTGATCTCTTCGGGGATCGGCGCGGTGGGCAGGACGACGCGCTTCAGTTCTGTCGAGTTCGGGAGTTCGTCCGTGTTCTTCAGGCCGAAATGTTCGAGGAAATATTCCGTGGTCGAGTAGAGCAGCGGGCGGCCGGGGACTTCGGCGCGGCCGGCGATTTTGACGAGGCCGCGGTCGAGCAGGACCTGCATGACGCCATCGACGGAGACGCCGCGCACGGCCTCGATATCGGCGCGGGTGGAGGGCTGGCGGTAGGCGATGATCGCGAGTGTCTCGAGCTGCGGGCCGGTGAGGCGCGTGGGCTTGGCCTCGGGGTAGAGCTGGCGCACCCAGGCGGCACACGCGGGATCGCTGACCAGCACCCAGCCGCTCACTTTTTCCACGAGCTGAAAGGCGCGGTTCGTTGCGACCAGATCGGCCTGCACTTCGGCGAGCGCGGCGATCACGTCGTCGGTTTTGGACTTCGCGAGGTCCTGCACGGCGGTGTCCTCGCTGCCGTCGGCAGCGGCCTTGAGCGCAGCCACGATTTCCTTCGTCGTGATGGGTTTCGGCGAGGCAAACACCAGCGCTTCCGCAACCCTTTTCAAGGTCATTCCGCCCGGTTCCGTTTCCATCGGCAGTTCCGTCTCGGACATATTCAGACGCTGCGCAGCTCGATTTCCCCGAAGGCTTCGTCCTGCACGGCTTTGAGTTGTTTGAGGCGGATCAACTCCAGCAGCGCAAGGAACGTGACCACGATCTCGGTGCGCGACGCGGCGTCGGCGAAAAGCTCGGAAAACTTCAGCGGTACGCCTGAAGAGGTCATTTTCATGATCAGGTCGATCTTGTCGGAGACCGTGTAGTTTTCCTCGAAGATCTCGCGCAGGTCCTCGCTCTTCGATGCGATGCGCTTGAGCACCTTGTTGAAGGCATTGATCAGGTCAAAGACGCTCACGTCTCCGAGGGGCCGCTCAGGCGCGACTTCCACGGTCTCGGCGCCGCGGCCGAAGAGATTGCTCTGGTCGATCTCGCGCTGCGAGAGCTGGGCGGCAGCGTCCTTGAACTTCTTGTATTCCACAAGCTGCCGGATGAGGTCCCAGCGGGGATCGTCCTCGTCGGCTTCCTCCTCCGGCGGCTGCACGTGGGCGGGGAGCAGCGCGCGGCTCTTGATGTAAATGAGGTTCGCGGCCATGACCACGAACTCGCCCGCGACCTCGAGATCGAGCGTCTTGAAGGCATCCATGAACTCCAGGTACTGCTGCGTGATGCGCTCGATGGAGATGTCGTAGATGTCCACCTCATCCTTCTTGATGAGATAGAGCAGCAGATCGAGCGGACCCTCGAAAACCTCGAGTTTGACCTTGTATTCGTTGGACATTGGGGCGCCGAAACTAATGGCACCCCGCGCGTTTTGGGAAGCGCGCTTTTACGAGGCCGAACCGCCGCCCGGCGCGGGGTCGAATGACTGCGGTATCGACGGACGGGAAAGGCCCTCGGGCACGGGCGGTTGCCTTGTCGTCCCGGAATGACCGCCGCCCATTTCCATGAGCAGGATACGGATCGCGACGAAGGCTCCGGCTGCCAGGGCGAGGCGGACGAAATATTTTCCAAGCCAGTTTGCATCCGCGCCGCGCGCGTTGCGGAGCCGGTCGCGCCTTGTTTTGATCTGTCCCTGGCGGATGCAATTTCCGCACACCCGCCGCTTTCCAAGTTCGCGAAACAAATCCTGGGGTTTTTCTCCCTGGCAACCCGGGCAGAACTCGAAAGCCGGCGCCAGGCTCGCGTGCGGTGTGGCTGCGCTCGTGGCCCTCCCGAGCGCGTTTGGCGGGCAACTTGCGGCGGATGTTCCAAGCGCGATGAAGCTGCTGAAGGACCTGCTTTGCGGTGCTGCGCTCACCGTGGGTCCGGAAATAAACGCCAGGCTATTCGCCTCGGAGGCGAGCAGCGCCTCGTAGGTCGTCCAATCGAGCATTCCCGAACGCCACACCCGGGTGCGCGCCTGGATTTCGCCTTCCGATACACGTGCCTCGAATTCCTCGGTCGAGAGCGGACCGATCTTTCGGCTGTGGGCGTCGCGATAATACCAGTCGATCATACCGTTCGCAAAATAGCAGCCCGCGTGCTCAGTCCCTTTGGGGATTGTGCCCGCCGCGGCGGGGCGGTAATCCTCACCGCACAGCCATGCCCGTTGAACGCGCCGATTTCCTGCTCATCGACAACAGCAACTCGTTCACCAAGTTCGCGCTCGCCACGCGCAAGGCGATCGTCGGCGCGCCGCGGCGCCTGTCCACGCCCGCTGTCGAGGCGGCGTCGATGACCCGGGTGCTCCATGGGTGGGCGTTCGAGGCGGCGGTCATGTGTTCGGTCGTCCCGGAGAAAGGGGAAGTGATCAAGGAGTTCCTCGCCCCGCGGCGGGTGCTGAATGTCACCGCGAAAACCAAGCTCGGCGTCGGCATCGACTACCCGCAGCCGGGGACCATCGGCGCCGATCGCCTGGCGAATGCGGCGGGCGTTTTCGAGCGTTTCGGCGGCCCTGCGGTGGTCGTGGATTTCGGCACTGCCCTGACTTTCGACATCGTGTCGCCGGAGGGCAGCTACATCGGCGGCGTGATCGCGCCCGGCCTCGAGGCGATGACGGATTATCTACACACCCGCACGGCCTTGCTGCCGAAAATAAGCCTGCTCGAGCCGCCCAGCGTGATCGGCAAATCCACCCGGCACGCGATGCTGGCCGGCGCGGTGCATGGGTATCGCGGCCTCGTGCGGCAGATTCTTGAGGAGATCAAAGCCGAGCTGAAGTGGAAGAAAAAGCTCCAGGTCGTCGCCACCGGCGGATACGCCGAATTGATCGCCGCAGGCCTGCCCGAGATCGGCCACGTCCAGCCCGAACTCACGCTCGACGGCCTGCGCATCATCGGCACGCTGAACCTTTGACCTCCGCGCCGCTCGACCGAGCGAACGCACCGGCCGGCAGCGGCTCTCTTCAATCTGCAATCTGCAATCCCAAATCCGCAATCCCATGACTTCCATCGGCATCGACTTTGGCGGCACCACGATCAAATCGGGACTCGTGGCGGGCGGCGAAATCATCCATCGCGGAAACCCGATCGAAACCGAGTCGATTGGCGGCGCCGACGGCATCGTCGAGGCCCTGGTCGCGCTCGTCGGGCAGCTCGGGGAACACGGCCAGCCGCCCGCCGCGATCGGGGTCGGCCTGCCGGGTTTCGTCGATAGCGAAAATGGCATCGTCCACGAACTGACCAATGTGCCCGGCTGGGACGAGGTGCCCCTTCGGCAAATCCTCCGCGACCGCACCGGTCTGCCGGTGACGATCGAAAATGACGCGAAGGCGATGGCCTACGGCGAATGGAAATACGGCGCCGCGCGCAGCGGACGCTACGTGGTGTGCATCACCCTCGGCACCGGCGTCGGCGGCGCGCTGATCCTCGACGGCAAGATCCATCGCGGCGCGAAACTCGCCGCCGGGGAGATCGGCCACATGAGCATCGACTACCGCGGGCGGACCGGGCCGTACGGCACCTGCGGCGGTCTCGAGGAATACATTGGCAACCAGCAGATCGCCCAGCGCGCCGTCGCACTCTACCGGGCCGCGGGTCGGGAAATGACCGGCGACCAGTGCAGCCCGCAGCACCTCGCCGAGGCGGCGCTGGCCGGCGATGCCATCGCCAGACAGCTCTGGGACGACCTCGGCGACGAACTCGGTGCCGCGCTCGCCAGCGTCGTGTGGATTATCAATCCCGACACCATCGTGATCGGCGGCGGCGTGGCCAAGGCGGGACCGCTCATCTTCGATCCGCTGTGGCGATCCATCCGCAACCGGACCCTCGACATCCTGCACAGCGATCTGCGGATCCTGCCCGCGGCCTTGGGAAACGATGCCGGCATCATCGGCAGCGCGGCCCTGGCGCTGGATTTGGCGGCGTAGCGGATCGTCATATTGGGACGGCAGAGCTCCTGCGCGCTCCTCGCCGGGAGTATCTTTGTGAAAGATTTGAACGGCCTCGCCGCCGCCCGGTCGAAGGTGGCTGTTTAGGGGGCTATTACCGGGC
>JANOAZ010000334.1:0-9026 GCA_031411395.1 Chthoniobacteraceae bacterium | reverse complement strand
GAACACCTTCGACCTCGCCACCCTCGCGGCCCATCCGCTCGCCGCGTCCTCGCAGGCCTGGCTGTTCCCGCTCGTCTTCATCGGCTTCGCCGTGCTCGCCGGTCTGTGGCCGCTGCACACCTGGGCGCCCACCGGCCATGTCGCTGCGCCGACCGCAGGCTCGATGCTGCTCGCCGGGGTGGTGATGAAGCTCGGCGCCTATGGCTGTCTGCGCGTCGCCATGCCGCTGTTTCCCGCAGGGCTGGCGTTATGGCAGATGCCATTCGCGGTGCTCGCCGTCGTGGGCATCGTCCACGGCGCGCTGGTCTCGTGGGTGCAACGGGATTTCAAGTTCGTCATCGCCTACTCGAGCGTGAGCCACATGGGCTTCGTCCTGCTCGGCCTGATGACGCTCAACGCCGCCGGCCTCAGCGGCGCGGTGCTGCAAATGGTCTCCCACGGCATCATCGCCGGACTGCTCTTCGCCGTGGTCGGCCGCATGGTCTATGACCGCACCCACACCCGCGACCTCGATCAGCTCTCGGCTCTGCGGCTCGGCCAACGTCTGCCCTTCGCCGCGATCACTTTCGTCATCGCCGGCCTTGCCTCGATGGGCATGCCCGGCTTCAGCGGATTCGTGGCTGAACTCGCCGTGCTGCAAGGCGCGTGGACCGCTTTCCCCGGACTCACCGTGCTCGCCGGCGTCGGCGTCTTCTTTGCCGCCGCGTATATTCTGCGCGCCATTCGTGTCGTCTTCTTTCCCGACCACGAAATCACTGCCGTCACGTCCCCGCCGATGGATCCCATCACGTTCGCGGAAATCGCGGGCGCACTGCTGCTGCTCGCGGCCACCCTCTACCTCGGCCTGCAACCCGCCAGGACGCTCGAATGGATCGACGCCGGACTGCAATCGCCGCTCATGCGCGGCTTGATCGGAGGTGCGCGATGAGCAATTCCGCCGCGTTCGCCGCCTACCATCCGGAAATCCTGCTCGCCGCAATGGGCGCGATCCTCGTGTTCATCGAGCGCGCTTTTATCCGGCATCGCGACGCCAGGTTTCGGCATGCATTCGGCGCGCTCGTCACCGTGCTGGCCTGCGCCGGGGCGGCCTGGCTCGATGGCTCGCCTGTCTCCGTCACCGTGCTGGCGCTCACCGGCGTGGCGGCTTTGCTCGGGCTCGAGCGCGAGCCCATGCACCACGCGGGCGAATATCATTTCCTGCTCCTCGTCGCCACGGTGGGACTGCTGCTCATCGGGAAAGCCGACACTCTCCTTTTGGCATTTCTCGGCTTGGAGACCACGAGCCTTTCGATCGCCGTCCTCATTGCCTTCGACAAGGCGCGTCCGGATTCCAGTGAGGCGGGCCTGAAGTATTTCTTCCTCGCGAGCGTCGCCGCGGCGTGCCTGCTCTACGGCTTCAGCCTGCTCTACGGCCTCACCGGCACGATCGAGATCGCGCGCATCGCCGCGAGACTCACGCTCGCCCCCATGTCGCCACTGCTCGTCGCCGCGCTCGCGTTCATCGTCGTCGGCTTCGCGTTCAAAGTCGCCGCCGCGCCCTTCCATCTCTGGGCCCCCGACACTTATCAAGGCGCCCCCACGCCCATCGCGTCCTTCGTCGCCTCCGCCTCAAAGGTCGCCGGCCTCTGGCTGTTCCTGCGCTTGTTCGGCATCGGCCTCGCCGGGCCATCCGTCGCCGGCGCCGCCGGACCCGCTTGGGCGCTCATGGTTCTCGTCGTCGCCGCCGTCTCCATGCTGCTCGGCAATGTCCTCGCGCTCGCGCAGACCAGCATCAAACGCCTGCTCGCCTACTCCGCCGTCGCACACGCCGGCTACCTGCTCGTCGGCTTCGCCGCTGCGGGCCGCTCCGCCGCGCTCACGGAGCCGCTGCTTTATTACATCGTCACCTACGCCGTCGCCGTGGCCGGTGCATTCGGCGTCGTCACCGTCGTCGAGCGCGCGAGCGGCGGCGAAAGTTTCGCGCATTTCGAGGGGCTGTCGCGCCGCGCTCCCGGCCTTTCCGCCTGCCTCGCCATCTTCATCCTCTCGCTCGCCGGATTGCCGCCGCTCGCGGGATTCTTTGGAAAGTTCTACCTCTTCGCCGGCGTGCTCGCCCTCGGCGGCTGGCTCTGGATCACCGCCATCAGCCTCGCCATCGCCATGAGCGCCCTCTCTTTCTACTACTATCTGCGCCTCCTCAAGGACGTCTTCGTCACGCCACCAAGCGATGCAACCGCTCTCACTTTCAAAGCCATGACCACGCCGATCCTCCTGTGGACCCTCGCCGCTGCCGTCATCGTCACCGGGCTCTTTCCAGATCTGCTGAGCGCATGGCTGCGCTCGTGGTAGGGGGCCACCGCGATCCTTCACCCAATGCACGCACACTCATGAGCACCACTCCCTTCAATCTCGCCGAACGGGACGTCTGGGTCGTCGGCGGAGCCGGCTACCTCGGACGCGAGGTGGTGTCGTTGCTCGCCTCCATGCATGCGCGGGTGCTTTGCGGGGACTTGGAAGATCGCGCGCAGGAAATGATCGCGCAATCCGGCCTGCACACCAGGGTCACCGCGGCTTCGCTCGACGCCAGCGACACGGCCGCGGTTGAGCAGTTCGTGGAGGAACAAGTGGCGAACCGTGGCGTCCCGCATGGCCTGGTCGTGATGACTTATTCATCCACGTCGAAGCGGCTCGATGAACTCACCGCGGATGATTTCGACCGCGCAAATCACGGCAACCTTGCCGCGACATTTATCCTGGCCCGCGCACTCGCGGAACGCATGGCGGCGCGGGGCAGCGGCAGCGTGGTGCTCTTCTCGAGCATGTATGGGAGCGTGTCCCCCGATCCGCTCATCTACGAAGCGCCCATGAACCCGAACCCGATCGAGTACGGAGTGGGCAAGGCGGGGATCCAGCAGATGGCCCGCTACTTCGCGGTCCACTACGGCCGGCGGGGAGTGCGGTGCAATGCCGTGTCGCCGGGTCCGTTTCCGAATCCAAATCTTCAGCGCGAGCAGCCTGCGTTCATCAGCAGACTCAACGAGAAAGTCCCACTCGGGCGCATCGGTCGTGCGGAAGAAATCGCCGGGGCGGTGGCCTTCCTGCTCAGCGACGCCTCATCATTCATCACCGGGCAGAACCTCGCGGTGGACGGCGGCTGGACCGCCTGGTAGCCGGATCCGAGCTGAGTCAGCGGGCGTTGAAGCGGTGGACCCGACCGTAGATGTTGTACTCGGAAACGAAGACATCGCCGCGATCGTTGAACGCAACGCCGTGGGGCGCGGTGACGATGCCCGGCTTCCATTTGTCCGGCTCGGTTTTGTTCGTGCCCACTTCGTCCGCGGCGGAGTTCGCGCCCATCGTCGCCACGACTTTGCCGGCCTTGTCGAGGACGGTGACCCGGCCCTTGATTTCGCCGATTACCGCGAGGTCGCCGCGGATCGCCACGGCCGCGGGCAGGAGCAGATCTTTCGCGAACACGCCGAGGAATTCGCCGTCGAGAGAGAGATGCACGACGCGCCCATTGGCCCGGTCGCAGCCGATGATCCGGGGCGGGTCAAAGCGCGTGTCGATGGCGATCTTGTGCAGGGTCTTGAATCCGTAGGGCTCCTTTTTTCCGCCAAAGGACTTCAGGTATTTCCCCGTCTTGTCGAAGCGATGCACGTAGTCGCTCGAGTATCCGTCCACGACATACAGATCGCCGTCGGCGGCCACGTCCATGGCGGTCAGGCGCACCGTCGGTTTGCCGTCCTTGCCCATGCTCTTGAATTCATCGGGAATCGCCGTGGACGGAATGCTCAGCACCTCCCGGCCATCGAGCGCGAGCTTGAGGATGTTGCCCGCGCCGACCCGCGGGCCATAGATGAATTCCCCGTCCGCGTCCTTGTGAATGACGAAGCCGTGGAGATCGGGCGGAGCGCCGGGAACGTTGCGGAGGAATTTCCCATCCGGCGCATAAACCTGAAGTGCCGCCTTCGGGTCCATGACGCTGACATAGACCTCGCCCTTCGAACTGACGGCCACGTCGCCGTGCATGTTGCCCATCTGCGAGCGGCCCTCGGGAAGTTTGTACCAATCCGGAACGGCCTGGTATTCGAGTGCGGCGGCGCTGCCGATCAGCGCGGTGAGGGTGAAGAGGCAAAGCACGGGTTTGTTCATGGGAGTGTGGTTCTTCGTAGGCGGCTGGAGTTTCGCCGCAAGATTTATCGACACACACGGGGCGTGCGCTTTCTTGACGCCGCGCATCCACCGCTCGACAACCCTCTTCCCATGAACGTCCTCGGCCGCCCTCACCGCACGATCTGGCTGGCGGAGGGAGACGATCGGACCGTGCGAATTATCGATCAACGCCAGCTTCCCCACCGCTTTGTGATCGAAGATCTCCAGAGCGTGGCCCAGGTCGCGGCGGCGATCAAAGACATGCACGTCCGGGGCGCGGGATTGATCGGCGCGACCGCGGGATTTGGAATCTACCTCGCGGCCCTGGAAGCAGCCGGGCATGAGTCGTTTGATGAGCAGTTGCGCGAGGCCGGCGAGTTGCTCAAGAGCACGCGGCCGACGGCGGTAAATCTCGCGTGGGCCGTGGACCGGCAACTCCGCGCGATCACGCGCGGTTCCAGCGTTGCGGAAAAGCTCGCGCTCGCACGGGAGACCGCCTGCAAGATCGCGGACGAGGACGCGGAAGCCTGCCGGATGATCGGCGTGCATGGGGTGGAGTTGCTCAAGGAATTGAGCCGCAGGAAAAATGGGGCGCCGGTAAATATCCTCACGCACTGCAATGCGGGCTGGCTCGCCTTTGTCGATTACGGTTCCGCCACGGCTCCGATCTATGCCGCTCACGAGCTCGGCCTGCCGGTGCATGTGTGGGTCGATGAAACGCGCCCGCGCAACCAAGGCGCCAAGCTCACCGCTTGGGAACTCGGTCAGCAAGGAGTCCCCCACACCGTGATCGCCGACAACACCGGCGGGCACCTCATGCAGCACGGCCTGGTGGACCTGGTGATCGTCGGCACCGATCGCACCACCCGCACCGGCGATGTGGCGAACAAGATCGGGACTTATCTGAAGGCACTCGCGGCGAAGGACAACGGCGTGCCCTTCCACGTCGCGCTGCCCTCCTCTTCGTTTGATTGGACGATGCGCGATGGGCTTACGGAGATACCCATCGAAGAGCGCGGTTCGGAAGAAGTGAAGCACGCCGATGGCTGGCACGAGGGCCGATGCGTCGAGGTGCGGATCACGCCGGAATCCAGTCCGGTCGCCAACTACGGATTCGATGTCACCCCCCGGCGGCTGGTCACGGGGTTGATCACCGAGCGCGGCTGTTGCGCGGCGGATGAGGAAAGCATCCTCGCGTTATTTCCCGAGCAGCGTTGAAATTCCGAGATTCCCTCATGAATCGCCGCGCCTTCCTCGCCACCTCCTTCGCCGCGCTGGGCAGCCCCGCCTTCGCCGCGGAGCCTCGCGTCGCGCCACCGCCGCGCATCAAGCTCGCGATCTCGAGCTATTCCTACTGGCACTTTCGCGGACCCAAGGTGTCGATCGAAACGGTCATCGAAAGCGCCTCCATGCTCGGCGTGGCCGGGGTCGATATCCTGCACCGCCAGATGGAGATCGACGAACTCGGCCCGCTCGATGCCACCACGCACCGGCACTGCCAGCAGCTCAAGCGGCATGCCTTCGGACACGGCGTGGATCTCGTCTGCCTTTCCATCCACCAGGATTTCGTTTCCCCCAATCCCGCGGAGCGCCGGCGCTGGATCGCGCATACGGAAAAGTGCATCGAGATCGCCTATGCGCTGGGGGTGCCGTGCGTGCGGATCAGCTCGGGAAGGTGGAAGACCATCGGCGACTTCGGGGCGCTGATGAAGGCACGCGGAGTGGAGCCGATCCTCGCAGGCCACACGGAAGACGAGGGCTTCAAGTGGTGCAGCGAATCCATCGCGCAATGTATGGAAATGGCGGAGCAGCGCGGCGTGGTCCTGGCGCTCGAAAACCATTGGGGCCTGAGCGGCACGGTGGAAGGCCAGATGCGGATCATCAAGGCGGTGAACTCCCCGTGGCTCGGCGCACTGATGGATACCGGGAACTTCCTCGAAGATCCGTACGACAAGCTCGCGCAGATCGCGCCGAAGACGGTCTTCGTCCAGGCCAAGACCTACGAAGGCGGCGGCGAGTTTTACACGCTCAGCCTCGATTACCACCGCATCGCCGCGATCCTCCGGGATGCCGGCTACACCGGCTACGTGGCGCTGGAGATGGAGGGAAAGGAGGACCCGGCGACGGCCGTCCCCAAAGCGCTGGCGACGTTGCGCGCGGCCTTTATCCCTGAGACCAAGATTCCTCGCGCTCGCTGATTCTACCTGACACCTGCACATCCCATGACCCCCACCGCTCCCTCATCGTCGCTCCCCCTCCAAAACCGCCGTCAATTCCTCCAGCAGACCTCCACCGCACTCGCCGGAGCCGCGCTCGTTTCCGCGCTGCCGCTGACGGGCCGCGCAAAGGACATCACCGTCGATAACATCCGCATCGGGCTGATCGGCTGCGGGGGGCGCGGCTCCGGTGCGGCCGCGCAGGCGCTAACGGCAGACAGCAACACGGAGCTGTGGGCGATGGGCGATGTGTTCCGCGAGCAGATCGACAAGAGCCACAGCTCGATCGAGGTGCAGTTCAAGGACAAGCCGGGCCGCGTGACCGTGGCGGAGGAGCGGAAATTCGTGGGGCTGGATGCGTATCAGAAGGTTCTCGCGAGTGGGATCGACCTAGTGGTGCTGGCCACGCCGGGTGGCTTCCGTCCGATGCTGCTGAAGGCGGCGGTGGAAGCGGGCAAACACATCTTTTGCGAGAAGCCGATGGCCGTCGATGCGACCGGGGTGCGCTCGGTGATGGAATCGGTGAAGCTGGCGAAGGAGAAGAAGCTGGCCCTGCGCGCGGGCTTTAACATGCGCTTCGAGCCAGCGTATGAGGAAGCGATGAAGCGAATTCACGAGGGGGCGATCGGCGACATCGTGGCCATTTACTCCACACGGCTCGGCAACCGGCTTACGCGCTTCGACGGCATCCGCAAGGAAGGCCAGGGCGATCTCGAATGGCAGCTCCGCAACTGGCATTTCTTCAACTGGCTCTCGGGCGATTACATCATGGAGATCAGCGTGCACAGCGTGGACAAGATCGCATGGGCGATGAAGGACGTGCCACCCGTGCGCTGCGTGGCGAGCGGGGCGCGGCAGCAACAGACGGTGGGCGACATCTGGGATCAGTTCGACATCACCTACGAGTGGGCGAATGGCACGATCGCGGTGCTCAAGACGCGCTACCAGGACGGCTGCTACAACGATCAGAGCGACGTGATCATCGGGACCAAGGGACGCTGCGAATTCAAGGGCACCTCGGCGCTGATCAAAGGCGCGACTCCGTGGCGTTACGAAGGGCCGAAGCCCGCCTCCCACCAGATCGAGCACGACGAATTGTTCGCCGAGTTGCGCGCGGGGAAGATTCCCAACGACGGCGACCGCATGGCCCAGAGCACGATGATGGGCATCATGGGCCGGATGTCGGCCTACACGGGGAAGGAAGTGACGTGGGAAAAAGCGCTCGCTTCCAAGCTGGACACCATGCCGAAGGATCTGAGCTGGGAGATGAAACTCCCCGTCGGCGAAGTGCCGGTCGCCGGTCGGACGCCGCTGATCTAGAGCATTTGCCAATCGTTGCCGGAGCAGGGAGGCGCCCTGGCGCATCCGCGCTTCCGGAAAACGCCTTGGAGGGACGCGCTCCGTCGCGTCCGAGGGGTCCGGGAGCGAGCGGTGCGCCAGCTAGGATCTGGGACGCGACAAAGCGCGTCCCTCCAGGATGGCTCCGGTGATCGGGAAACTTCTTTCGGAAGTCGCGCTAACCGGCGGCCTCAGTCTTTCCGACTACCCGGGGGACTGCACCGGGTGGTCCCACACACAGGCCACGTCGGCAGTTTCCGGATGGTTATTCTGCCAGACGATGTGAAAGCCGGTTTCGTCTTCGTAAGCTTCGGGAGCATTCCGGATTTCGGCGATGATGATAATGGTCCCACAAAGTAGCAGGCCGCCGAGCAGGGCTAGGATGGTCATCATAAGTGATGGAAATTAAGCAGTCCGCATGCCCGGAGGCTGTACGGGCCTTCGTTATCTGCGTCCTCCGAGTCCTCCGCGGCTCTTCGCCGCGAAATTACATTTCCCCGACGCGGACATTGGTCTGAAATCGCGGTCCGCGTCTCCGGCCCTGACCGGCTCCGCGAAATTCCCCCATTATGAAATCCCGCCTCTTCTGCTGCCTGCTTGCCATTGCCCTCGCCACCAGCCCATCGCTGCGCGCCGCGGACCGGCCCAATCTCATCATCATCAATATCGATGACCTCGGCTACGCCGACATTGGCCCCTTTGGCTCGAAGCTGAACCGCACGCCGAATCTCGACCGCATGGCTGCCGAGGGGCGAAAGCTGACCTGCTTCTACGCCGCTCCGGTGTGTTCGCCCTCTCGGGCCGCGCTGATGACCGGGTGCTACCCGAAGCGCGTCCTGCCCATTCCCGGCGTGCTCTTTCCCGGCGCGGCGGTGGGGCTGCATCCCGCGGAGCAGACGATCGCGGATTTGCTGAAAGCGGCGGGTTACGCGACGGGCTGCATCGGCAAATGGCACCTCGGCGATCAGCCCGATTTTCTGCCCACGCGGCAGGGCTTCGACTACTACCTCGGCATCCCCTATTCGAACGACATGGGCAACGCCGAGGAAGGCTCGAAGAGCAGTCTCGGCGAACCCATCCCGCAGCGAAAAAGAAACGCGCCCAACGCCGCGGGCGATGAAGCCGGACTCAAGGGCAACAGCCAGCCACCGCTCCCGCTGCTCGAAAATGAGAAGGTCATCGCACGGGTGAAACAGGAGGAGCAGCAGGGCATCGTCGAGCGTTACACCACGGCGGCGGTGAAGTTCATCCAGGCGAATCAGGCCAGGCCGTTCTTTCTCTACCTCCCGCACAACGCCGTGCATTTCCCGCTCTATCCCGGAAAGGCCTTTCAGAAAA
>JANOAZ010000333.1:0-25737 GCA_031411395.1 Chthoniobacteraceae bacterium | reverse complement strand
CCCCGTGACGGTGCATTACTCCCGCTCGGGAGATCGTTTGATCGCGGATCGTGTGGTCGTGCGCCGGCAGACCAGCACGACGACTTCGGCCCCGACCGTAATCGAACGGAATACGACGATCACAAATCCACCCGTCGTCATCGAGAAGCCTGTGATCGTGGAGAAAAAGGTGCCGGTCGTCGTCGAGAAGAAAGTTTATGTCGATCGGCCCATCGCTGTGGAAAAGAAGGTCTACGTGGATCGTCCAGTGGTTGTCGAAAAACCGGTCATCGTCGAGAGATCGGTTCCCGCTCCCATCATCGAAAAGAAGACCACCACCACGACAACGACCACGACTGGAAAGAAGGACAAAGATAACGACTAGGCTCGTCGCTTCCTTAAATCGTTGCTCAATAAATTCCCTCCAGCTCGAGCGGGCGTCCCTGCTGAACTGGAGGGACTTTTGCGTACGCAGGACGGGGCGTTGCATTCACAAAACCATTTGCCGCCGCGTGCCGTGCTGCGTTTTTAAAAAAGAGTGAGCCAGGACGTGGCGACGGATTCTTCCAACCGCAGAGCATGCGACGCCCGATAAGCGGACATGACTACATTCGCCATCGACGGTTCCTGGAATCAAATCAAAGGCAAGCTCCGGCAGCGGTTTGCCCAACTCACCGACGATGACGTGCTCTTTGTGGAAGGGAAAGGTGATGAATTGCTCGGCCGCCTTCAGTCGAAGCTCGGGATGGACGCGGGCGAGGTCGATGCTTTGCTGCATAGGACGAAAGGAGAATTGGCGGAAGCGAGCACAGTCGGCACAGGCGCGATTGGTTCGGTGAAAGCGGCCGCCGGTCAGTTCGCGAACGACTTCAGAGAGAAGGCCACGGATGTCGTGGATGATTTGAAGCATGCCGCTTCGGTCAAGGCCGAGGAATTCAAAGGACATGCGGGAGAGGCCTACGATCAGGCCCGGCAGAAAGCGCGGACACTCCACGGGGACACTAAGGAATACGTGCGCCAAAAGCCTCGCGAAGCGCTTTTGACGGCTATCGCTGCTGGCTTTGTCGCCGGGTTGCTTTTGCGCAGGTAAGAGAACCAGCCGCCTTGGGCTTTGCCCTGGTGCGAGGAAGAAGTTCCCGCGCGAAAGCGCGAGAACGCGATGATCGACTATGCATCCACGTCAACTGCTGCCTTTGCTGAAAAATGCCGCCACCGATTGGGTGGACGACGGCGCGATGCGCCTGAGTTCTTCGCTGGCCTACTACGCGATCTTCTCGCTCGCGCCGCTGCTCGTCATTGTGATTTGGATGGCCGGGCTGGTGTTCGGCGAGGAGGCGGCGCGCGGGCAACTGTCGCAGGAAATCGCCCACCTGGCCGGCAAGGGTGCAGGCGAAGCCATTCAGTCGGCGGTGCAGTCGAGCGCGGCGCAAAAAGCGACCGGCGTGTTGGCCACGGTCATCAGCACGGCGCTGCTGCTTTTCGGCGCATCGACGGTTTTTGCCGAGTTGAAGGACGCACTGAACACGATCTGGGGCGTCGTCGTAAAACCGGGTCGGCCATTCTTCACCCTCGTGCATGACCGCTTCTTCTCGTTTTCGATCGTGCTGGCCATCGGCTTTCTCCTGCTCGTTTCGCTGATTATCAGCGTCCTGCTTGCGGCGCTGGGACTCTACATGAGCGGCCGCTTCCAGCTTCCGCCCGCCGTCTGGCAGGCGTGGGACTTTGTCATCTCGTTCGCGGTCGTGACCGGCCTCTTTGCAATGATCTTCAAACTGCTGCCCAACGTGCGGCTGCGCTGGCGCGATGTCTGGCTGGGCGCGGTGACCACCTCCCTGCTTTTCACGCTCGGCAAGTTCGTCATCGGCTACTACCTCGCGACCAGCAGCGTTGCCTCCAGTTTCGGCGCGGCCGGGTCCGTCGTGATCGTGCTCGCGTGGATTTACTACTCCGCCTGCATCCTGTTCTTCGGCGCGGAGATTACGAAAGGTTATGCGCGCAGGTTCGGCTCCGGCATTGAGCCGAACAACCGCGCAGTGCTCATCGATGATCTGCTTCGGGCGAGATTGGGGCTGACTTCCGCGACCATCGACGCGGCGTCGATTCCGCCAAGCAACGACACTCCGCCCAAGGAGCAGCCTCCGGGCCCCTGAAACCGGCGACGCGTCTCAAAATCGACAAAATCGACTCACGATCCTCTACGGATGCAGTTCGCGGACGCCGTTCTTGAGTTCGAAAAGTTGCTTCACCTCCGCATCGGAGAGGGCGCGATTGAAGACGGCGAGATCGTCCATGTGGCCGACGTAAGCGGCGCCGAGGACCAGCAGCACCCGCGCGGGATCCCAGCCGAGAGTCAGGTCCCAGTTCTCGATCGTCCCTTTGAGCTGGCCGTTCAGGTGCAGCCTGCCGCTCGGTTTCCTGCTCTTGTCGTTGATGTTCTCCAGCGAGAAGAGGACGTGCGTCCAAGCCTCGCGTGAGAACGGGGCGCGCTCCACCTGCACCATGGGGCGCTTCGCAAATGGGATGTCCGCCCATTGCACGTTGTCCGGATTCCAGATGTGGAAGAGCGGGCGGATGGCGTAGCGGAAATATCGGGGCGTCTCGTCCTTCGACCATTCGAGGAAAATGAAACCCTTCTTGCCGTCGTCGCCGACGATCTGCACCGGATCGCAATAGCCGGGTTCCAAGTCTTTGTCCGGGTCGAGACGCAGCCAGACGGAGACGGTCGCGCTCCAATTCCTGTCGTTGTAATTGAGCACATCCGCACCGTTGAATTGCGGCCGAAAGTTTCCCTTCTTCGGAAACCACAGCGCGCCGCCAAAGCGCCCGGCTCCCTCGACGATTTTCCCTTCCTCATTCGGCAGCGCCGGCACGGTTTCCTTCCCCTGCCGGACATACGCCACGCGGTCACCTTTGGAGTAGTCCGCGTTAAAATCCTTGTCGAATGAAGCGTGAAACGTCAGCGCGCGGCCGAGCGCTGCGGGGTCTTGCGCATGCGCGGCGAAGGCCAGCAACGACACAAATAGGGAAGAGATTCGGCAGGAGAGTTTCATGGGCGGGGGAATGAAAATTTCACGACAGGCGCTCCACAGGTGGAGCTTCGGTTTGGGGAAGTTCCCGTTACCTTGCGCGGCCCGGCATATCAACTCTTCGATGCATTGAAGCGGGGAGTGAGCCGAAAGAAATTTTGGCGATTGTCCTCTTCGCGAAAAAAAAGATGTCCGAAAGTGGCCGGGGCAAACCTTCCACTCTAAACATGGATGATCTTCCTCCAGATTCGGCCGCAATGACCGAGGCCTACCTGCGCCTGCTGACGCAGCATGACCGGTGGCTGGCGGCGTACGTCTATAGCCTCGTGGCGCGGGCGGCGGATGCGGAGGACATCCTCCAGGAGGTGAAGGTGACCATGTGGAAGCATTTCGCGAAATTCGAAGCGGGGTCGAACTTCCGCGCCTGGGCGCGCAAGATCGCGACGCACCAGATCCTGAACTACCGGCGCGCGGAGCAACGCCGCCCGAGCGCCGAACTGGAGGAAGCCTTCATCGAGGCCGTGGCCGCGGAGATCGACCGGCGGGCCGACGTGCTCGACGGCCGCGCCGACGCGCTCCGTGTCTGCCTGCGAAAGCTGCCCGAGGCGCATCGCAAGATCATCGTGTGGCGCTACTACGAAGATTGCGGGATCGAAGAAATCGCGGCGAAAAGCGAGCGGACGATCGAGGCCGTGTATCGCCTGCTCAGCCGCATCCGCGGCGTGCTCAACGACTGCGTGAGCCGCCAAATTTCCACCGCGACGCCATGAACGATGACCGCATCGAACGCGCGCTCGAGGGACTGCTTTCGCCCGAGGAACTCGATGGGCTGAAAGCCGACGTGATCCGCGATCCGGAGCTGCGCGCGGCCTACGTCGATCGCGTCTGGCTGCACTCGACGCTGCGCGCGGAGCGGGAGTCGCTGGTCGATCTTTTGGACGAAGAGCCGCAGCCAGGGAAGATCGTCCAGCGCTGGCCGCTCGCGCTGTGGGCCGCCGCCGCGGCGGCTTGCGTGACGCTGGCATTGAGCATCGCGCTGTTTGGACACGGCACGATTTTCCACCGCCCGGTGGCGACGCTGGTGCAGGCGGACAATTGCAAGTGGGCAGGTTCCGACCTCCCGACGTCGGTGAATTCCAAGCTCAGCGCCGGCACGCTCGCGCTCGTGGAAGGCATCGCGACGCTGCGGTTTAAGAGCGGCGCGACGGTGACGCTTGAGGCGCCGACGACGCTCGAAGTGCGCGACGCCATGCACTGCCGGCTGATCGAGGGCACGGTCACCGCGGACGTGCCGGAGCCGGCGCACGGCTTCACGATCGACACGGCGGATATCAAAGTGGTCGATCTCGGCACGCGCTTCGGCGTCACGGCGGGATCGACGGGAAATTCGCAGGTGCATGTCTTCCAGGGCGAAGTGGAGATCGCCGGGCTGGCCGGCGGCAAAATGAAGCGGCTGACCGAGGGCAAAAATCTGCACGTCGGCTCCGCCAATACTGCCGCGGGTCAGGAACCGACACGCGGCCAGCCCGTGCAGGAGGCCGGGGGCTGGACCGCGATCCCGACGTCGTTTGGGCACGGCAAGGATGGCTACGCGCGGCGCGGCGACGGCGGTGCGCCGCTGGGCACCGATCCGCTGATCATCGTGAAGCACACCGACATCGAACGCGGCCGCAACAACGAGCGCCGCGCGGTCCTCACCTTCGATGTGGCGCAACGCGCGCGCGCGCAGATCGCCGAGGCGCAGATCGTTCTCGATCCCGAGCCGAGCGGCTTCGGTTTCTCGGCGCTCGTGCCGGATTCGCGGTTTGCGGTGTATGGGCTGACGGATGAATCGCTCGACGCGTGGGATGAAACCGCAACGCTCTGGGCGTCCCTGCCCGGCTGCACGGATGAAGGCCCGGACCTCCAGCGTGCGCAGCGGCTCGCGGAGTTTTGGATTCCACGCGGCGGCTCCGGTGGCCCGCTCACGGTGCGCGGCGATGCGCTGGCGGAATTCATCCGCCGTGATACGAATGGCCTCGTCACCTTCCTCATCGTCCGCGAAACGGGCGAGACTGATCCGAGCGGCCTCGCGCACGGCTTCGCCTCCAGGGAACATCCCACGGCCCGCCCGCCAACCCTGCGCTTGAAATGAACCGCTGCCTTCTCGAAGGAAAAGGGGAGCACACGCGCCCCCGCGTGTGGTGTTCGGCGCCCCCGCCGAACACCGCGAGTGTCGCTGCGCCCGCCACGTCGCTACGCTCCCCCGCTCTCGGGCGAGGGCGCCCGAGACTACACGCGAGGGCGCGTGTGCTCCCCTTTGCTCACGTACCCATACGACTTTCCATGAAACGCCTTCTTCTCCTCATTTTCACAGTCTTCGCGAGTCCCACCTTCGCGGACGATGATGCGCAGCGCGAGGCGATGAAATTTTTCGAGAACGAAGTGCGGCCCGTGCTCGCAAACCGTTGCTACGAATGCCACGGCGAGAAGAAAAAGAAGGGCAGCCTGCGGATGGACAACATCAGCTTCATCAAGGCCGGGGGCGATTCCGGCCCCGCGCTCGTGCCGGGCAATCCGGACAAGTCGCTGATGATCGAGGCGATCCGCTACAAGGACCCGGACTTCGAGATGCCGCCGAAGGAGAAGCTGCCGGACAAGGAGATCGCGATCCTCGAGAAGTGGGTGAAACTCGGCGCGCCGTGGCCGGAGACGGAGGCAAGCCGCGTGGCGGTGGACGAACACGGCTTCACCGAAAAGGACCGGGCGTTCTGGTCGTTTCAGCCGTTGACCAAGCCGGCGCCGCCCGAAGTGAAGAGCGATTGGGCGAAGACGCCGATCGACAAATTCGTGGCGAAGAAACACGCCGAGCTGAACCTCGCGCCCGCGCCCGAGGCGAGCCGCCAGGAGCTGGTGCGGCGCTTGTATTTTGATCTGCACGGGCTGCCGCCGACGAAGCAGCAGGCGGACGCTTTTGTGCAAAGCTCCGACGCTCAGGCTTACGAAAAGCTGATCGACGAACTGCTCGGCAGTCCACGCTTCGGCGAACGCTGGGCGCAGCATTGGCTCGACCTTACGCGCTTCGCGGAAAGCGACGGCTACAACCAGGACGCGGCGCGGCCGGCGGCCTTCGCATATCGCGACTACGTCATCAAGAGCCTGAACGCGGACAAGCCCTACGATCAGTTCGTGCGCGAGCAACTCGCGGGCGACGAGATCGACCCGAAGAATCCGGACGTGCTCGCGGGCGTCTCGTATCTGCGCAACCCGATCTACGAATACAATCAGCGCGACGCGCGCGGGCAGTACGAGGTGGTGCTCACCGACATGACGGATAACGCGGGCGAGGTCTTCCTCGGCCTCAGCTTTGGCTGCGCGAAGTGCCACGACCACAAGTTTGATCCCATCCTGCAAAAGGACTATTACCGGCTGCGCGCGTTCTTCACGCCGGTGCGCTGGCGCGACGATATGAAGCTGGCGACCGACGAGGAAAAGGCGCGCTTCGCCGAGCAGCAGGCGAAGTGGGAGGAGGCGACGAAGGACATCCGCGCGCAGATCGACGCGATCGTCGAGCCGATGATCCAGAAGAGCGTCCACAAGGCGTACGAGAAATTCACCGACGACATCCGCGCGATGGTGGACAAGACGCCCGAAGAGCGGACCCCGGAGGACTGGCAGTTCTCGTACTTCTGCGAGCGGCAGATGGCGTATGAGCGCGAGCGCTTCGAGCCGCTGAAGTCGGTGAAGAAGCCGGAGGAAAAAGCGCGCTATCAAGCGCTGATCGAGGACCTGAAGAAGTTCGACGACATCAAGCCGGCACCGCTGCTTGATGCCTTCATCGCGACCGACGCGACGAACAAGGGGCCGAAGAACATTCTCAAAACGCGGAAGGGCGAGGCGGACATCGAGCCGGGTTTCCTCACGCTGCTCGAACCGAAGGAGCCGAAGATCGAACCGCTGCCGAACTCGACGGGCCGGCGCACCGCACTGGCGAAATGGATCACGCGGCCGGACAACCGGCTCGCCACACGCGTGATCACGAACCGCGTCTGGCATTACCTCTTTGGCCGCGGAATCGTCGCGACGCCGAACGACTTCGGTGAGCTCGGCGAGGATCCGACGCATCCCGAGTTGCTCGACTACCTCACACAGCGCTTCCTCGCGGGCGGCTGGAGCCTGAAGAAGCTGCACCGCGAGATCCTGCTCTCAGCCACGTATCGGCAGACCGCGCATCGCGCGGTGCCGGAGATCGCGGCGAAGATCGACCCGACAAACAAATACCTCTGGCGCTTCAATCCGCGCCGGCTCGACGCCGAGCAGGTGCGCGACGCGATGCTCGCGGCCAGCGGCGAACTCGACGTGAAGGAAGGCGGCCCCTCGACCGACGCCAACGGCACGCGCCGCTCGATCTACACGACCAAAAAGCGCAACAGCCAGAACGAGCTCCTGCGCGCGCTCGACGCGCCGGCGGGCTTTGCCAGCACCTCCGAGCGGCAGAGCACCACCACGCCGACGCAGGCGCTGCTCATGGTCAATGGCGACTGGCCGCTGGCCCGCGCGCAGAAGCTGGCCACTCGCGTGAAGTCCGTGGAAGAGGCATGGCAATACGCGCTCGGACGCCCGCCGACCGCGAAGGAAATCGAGATGGCCGCGACCTTCATCGACAAGCGCGCGGCAGCCGCTCAGCCCGCACCCGCGCCGACGCCGGTGGACATGGCGAATGCGAGCGCCTTCAAAGAAAACACGCCGCAGGAACGGCTGCTCGCGCGGACCAGCGAGAAGGAAGGCGACGAGTTCACCGTGCAGGCGATCGTCAAGCTCGACAGCATCGACGCGGCCGCCTCCGTGCGGACCATCGCGTCGCGCTGGAACAACGGGAAGGACAACGTCGAGGCCTTCGGATGGAGCCTCGGCGTGACCGGCGAGAAGTCGCGCTTCAAGCCGCGCAATCTGATCATCCAGCTCGTCGGCGAAGACGAGAACCGCAACATCGCCTACGAGCCGGTGGCGTCCGATCTGCGGCTCGAACTCGGCGTGACCTACCACGTTGCGATGCGTGTCTCTTGCGCCGCGCACACCGCGACGTTCCAGGTCCAGCAGGTCGGCAAACCGAATGCGCCGGTGCTCACTTCCGTGGCGCCGCACATCGTGCGCAGCGGGCTCAGCAACGGCGTCTCGGGTCTGGTCATCGGCGGGGTGAATCGACGCGCGCCAACGCACCAGTGGGACGGCCGCATCGAGGCTGCGCGCGTGATCCGCGGTGTGCTCCCCGACGAAGCGCTCACGCCCGATCCCGCGAAATGGACCACGCCCGCGCTCCTGACCTGGAACGCGAAGGCCGGCCCGACCCCCCAACTCGCCTGGGCCAGCGCGGATGCCGCCGCCGAGTCGATCGACCCGCGCAAGCAGGCGCTCGCCGATCTCTGCCACGTCCTGCTCAACGCCAACGAATTCTTCTACCTCCACTGATGAGCGGTCTTAAAATCCGAATGTCATTCCGAGCGAAGCGGAGCGAAGTCGAGGAATCTCTCGCATCCGCGGGCAGCGGTGGTGCGGAGCAGGTGGCGGTGCGGCTCCGCGCCGCCTCCGCCCGCGGATGCGAGAGATCCTTCGACTCCGCGCCATCCCACCTTCGCCCCTATGGCGCTCCGCTCAGGATGACAGCTTTAGTTTTCTAACTCCGACCACTGATCACCGCCATGTCCTGCCACAATTACGACTTCTCCACTTCCCGTCGCGATTTCCTCCGCCGCACCGGATGCGGCTTCGGCGCCGTGGCGCTCGCCGCGCTCATGGGCGAGCGGGTGCTCGCCGCGCCCACACCCAGCGTTGCCGCCGCCCGCATTCCGCAGCGCACCGGCCGCGCGAAGAATGTAATCTTCTGCTTCATGGAAGGCGGCCCGAGCCATCTCGACACCTTCGACCGCAAGCCGCTGCTGAACGAACTCGCCGGCCAGAAACTGCCGCCGAGCTACAAGCCGCCAGTCCTCGCGATGGGCGAGAGCAACGCGCCGCTGCTCGAGTGCAAACGCACCTGGCAGCAGTACGGCCAGAGCGGGCTGTGGATCTCGGATTGGTTTGAAAAAGTCGCGCAGCACGCGGACGACCTCGCGGTGATCAACTCGTGCGTCTCCGACGGCATCAACCACGCCGGCGGCGTCTGCCAGATGAACACCGGCTCGATCTTCGGCGGACGCCCCTCGCTCGGCGCCTGGGTGAGCTACGGCCTCGGCACGGAGAACCAGAACCTGCCCGGCTTTGTGGTGATCAAGGACAGCGAAGGCACCGTGGTGAACGGCGTGCGCAACTGGGGCAACGGCTTCATGCCGGCGGTGTATCAGGGCGTGGAGTTCAGCTCCGACGGCCCGCCGATCAAGCACCTCGAAAACCCCAAGGGCATCTCCACTGACCGCCAGCGCGACAAGCTCGACCTGCTCGCCGCGCTCAACCGCACCTACGGCGCCTCGCGCACCGACAACACGGAACTCGACGCCCGCATCCGCGCCTACGAACTCGCTTACAAGATGCAGTCCGAGGCGCCGCAAGCCGTCGATCTCAGCAAGGAATCCGACGCCACCAAGGCGCTCTACGGGATGGATCAGCCGGAGACGGCGGTGTACGGGCGCAACTGCCTGCTCGCGCGGCGCCTCGTGGAAAACGGCGTGCGCTTCGTGCAGCTCTACAGCGGCGCGGGCAGCAAGTGGGACAGCCACAAAAGCATCGAGGCCAATCACACGAAGCTCTGCCGCGCGGTCGATCAGCCGATCGCGGGTTTGCTCGCCGACCTGAAAGCGCGCGGGCTGCTCGACGAGACGCTGGTCATCTGGGGCGGCGAATTTGGCCGCACGCCGATGAGCGAGCAGGGCGATGGCCGCGATCACAATCCGACCGGCTTCACCATGTGGATGGCCGGCGGCGGCGTGAAAGGCGGGCAGACGATCGGCGCGACCGACGACCTCGGGCTCTACGCGGTGCAGGACAAACTGCACGTCCACGACCTGCACGCCACGATCCTGCATTTGCTCGGCGTCGATCACACCAAGCTCATTTACCCCCACAAAGGCCGACCCGAACGCATCGACCAGAACGAAGGCCACGCCTATACGAAACTGGCGGGGTAACAAACCTGCCGAATCGATCCGCTTCCGGAATCAAGGCGTCCAAGGGAATCGCACCGTGGCGGCTTAGTGCATTGCGATGAATGCACACTCCCTCCTCACGATCGTATCGCTGGCCGCCCTTTGCCTGACGGAGCGGGGCACCGGCCAGGTTCCCGGCGTCCCCGCAAAACCATTGACGGTGGATGCCGCCAAATTCCCCAGCCTCCAGGCCGCGCTGGATGCCCTGCCCGAGGCGGGTGGTGTGGTGACACTCCCGCCGGGAACGGTCGAACTGACCGAGCCGCTTCTCGTCAGGACGGGCGAGACCCGGATTCAGGGCGCAGGCCCTTCCACCCATCTCGTGAACCGGAACGAGGACGGAAAACCCGCGCTGCTCATCCGGCCGGCAAACTGGGAGAAGGACGCGAAGGCACGGCTCTGGCGCGTGCAGGTGAATGACCTGCGGATCAGCGGCAATCCGAAAAGCGGCGACGGGATCTACGCGGAGAAGGTGCAGGAGATCTTTCTGCACGGCGTTTCCATCGACCACCACGGCGGCAACGGCATCTATCTTCACGATTGCTTTGAAGATCCGCGCATCGCCGATTGCATCCTCACTTACAACGCGGCGAACGGCGTCAAGCTGGTGAACTGCCACGACATCGTGGTGAACGCGAA
Organism: Chthoniobacteraceae bacterium; assembly: GCA_031411395.1. Lineage (GTDB taxonomy): Bacteria > Verrucomicrobiota > Verrucomicrobiia > Chthoniobacterales > Chthoniobacteraceae > Chthoniobacter. Next base: position 14,975 of record JANOAZ010000333.1, on the reverse strand, counting down.
TCACTTCGAGGAAAACCAGGACGCGCTGCTCTGCGTGGATTCCTTCAATCTCTGCATGAACGGCAACAACATCGACGACCATCTCCGCCACGGCGTGATCATCGAGAACACCTATGGGTCCGTGCTGAGCGGAAACATGATCGAGGAATGCAACGGCACCGCGATCACCCTGGACCGCGACTGCTACGGCATCACGATTTCCGCCAACGTGATCGCCCATCACCTCGAGGGAGGCATCGACCTGAGGGATGCGTGGGGCTGCGCGATCTCCGCGAATACGTTCACCATCGCCCACCAGTTTTCCGTGCGCGTGGGCAAGGACAGCGGCCGGCTGACCATCTCGGCGAACAATTTTTGCAACACGCACATCGGCGGCAAGGACAAGCGTCCGGCGCAGGACAAGACACCGATGGGGATCGATGAAGGCGCGGGCATCGCGCTGCAAGAAACGGCGGACATCACGATCGTGGGAAATAACTTTGGCGGCCTGTCCACGGCTGCGGTGTGGGCGGAAGGAAAGTGTCAGCGGCTTTTGATCAGCGGCAATATTGTGACCGATTGCGGACGGAAGCTGGCGAAGGGCAAACCGCTCCTGGACCTCGGCGCGGCGGAGACTTCGATCATCAAGGACAACATCGTCTTCCCTGCCCCGTAATTCCATGGAGCCGGAGGCTCCGCGGAGATTAGCCGGTGGCGTCAGTCACCGGGACACAGAGAAAAGTGCTCCGCCCCGGCAGGGCCGAGGGAACTTCCGCCGCCCCTGCCGGGGCTTGTTCTCTTTGTGAACCGGTTCCGGTGGCTCACGCCACCGGCTAATTTCCATCGGCCCTGCCGGGCCGAAGCGTCCGGCATTCAACTCACTTTAGTATAAGCCGAGGAACGCCACCCACGGGACGGCGCCGCAGAAAGCTCTACCCGGTCGCAGGTGAAGGGGCGCGACCTCCATGGGTCACTGGGGTTCGGGTGTAGCGATTTCATTTCCCCTGTCCGAAGATTCCCCTCTCCTGTTATCGAACTCCCATGATCCGAACATCCCTCCCCACGTTCCTCGCGCTCGCGTTTTTCGGCTTCACCAACCCATTGCGCGCCGCGGACCCGGCGGCAACCGCGGAGGCGTCCCGCATCCTCGACGCGACGGGGGTGAAAGGCGGCATCGTCGTCCACCTCGGCTCCGGCGATGGCCAACTCACGGCGGCGCTGCGCAAGAACGCGAGCTACCAGGTGCAGGGGCTGGAGCGCGACGCTGCGAAGGTCGCGGCGGCGCGGGAGCGGTTGTCGGGCGAGAAGGTCTACGGCGAAGTGTCCGTCGATCGGCTCAGCGGGGCGCAGCTTCCTTATATCGATAATCTCGTGAACCTCGTGGTGGCGGAGGATCTCAGCGGTGTGACGCTCGATGAGGTGAAGCGGGTGCTCGTGCCGAACGGGGTGGCCTACGTGAAGCAGGCGGGCAAGTGGGAGAAGATCGTGAAGCCGCGGCCCACGACGATGGATGAGTGGACGCACTACTATTACGACGCGAAGGGGAATGCCGTGTCGAAGGATACGCTGGTCGCGCCGCCGGAGCGCTTGCAGTGGGTGGGCTCGCCGCGGTGGTCGCGGCATCACGACCGGATGTCGTCGCTCAGCGCGCAGGTTTCGAATGGTGGCCGGCTCTTCTACATCATGGATGAAGGCTCGCGGATCTCGATCCTGCTGCCGTCGCACTGGTCGCTGATCGCGCGCGATGCCTTCAACGGGACGATCCTCTGGAAGAAGAAAATCGAAAACTGGAGCGAGCACATGTGGCCGCTCAAATCCGGCCCGACGCAACTCACGCGCCGGCTGGTGGGGGATGGCGACCGCATCTTTGTCACGCTCGGCATCGGCGAGCCGATCGTCGCGCTCGACGGCGGGACGGGCGAAGTGCTCAAGACTTTCGCGGAGACGAAAGGCGCGGAGGAAATCCTGCACGTCAACGGCGTGATCTACACGCTGGTGAATCCGGAGGAGTGGGCGCTCAAGGATTTCGCGCCGAAGCTCCAGCAGGATCAGAAGCGCGTGGCGGACGAATTCGAATGGGACAAAAAACCGCGCACGCTCATGGCGGTGGATGCGAAGTCGGGCAAGGTGCTTTGGAAAAAGGAGCAGCAGAAGGTCGCGCCGATCACGCTCGGGGCGGACGGCAAGCGCGTGATCTTCTACGACGGCGACAAGCTCGTCTGCCTCGATCCCGCGACCGGCGCCGAACGCTGGGCGACCGGCCCGGCGCCGAAGCGCAAGCTGCTCGAATACAACTTCGGCCCGCGCGTGGTGCTGACCGGCGACGTGGTGCTCTATGCCGGCGGGGATGGTTCGCAGAAGGGCGTGGACGCGAATACGGGCAAGGAACTCTGGGCCGCGCCGCACGAAAAATCCGGCTACCGTTCGCCCGAGGATCTGCTCGTGGCCGGTGGGCTCGTGTGGAATGCGGGCACGACGCAGGGAAATCAGACCGGTGAATTCATCGGCCGCGATCCGCTCACGGGCGTGGCGAAGAAGCAGTTCTCGCCCGACGTGCCGGATGGCACCTACTGGTTCCACCACCGCTGCTACATCGCGAAGGGCACGGAAAATTTCCTCCTTCCGTCGCGCACCGGCATCGAGTTCGTGGACATCCACAAGGAGCACTGGGATCTCAACCACTGGGTGCGCGGCGCGTGTCTCTACGGAGTGCTCCCCGCGAATGGCCTGACCTACGCCGGCCCGCACAACTGCGCCTGCTACCCGGAGGCCAAGCTCGACGGCCTCAACGCCATGGCCGGCAACATCGGTTCCCCTCACCCGAAGCCGCTCGCCGATGAGCAGCGACTGGAACGCGGCCCCGCCTTTTCCGACAAGATCGAAGAGCCCGCCGCAGACGCGAAAGATTGGCCGACCTATCGCTCGGACAACGCGCGCAGCGGCTTCTCCGACCAGGATATCGCGCAGGATCTCGGCAAGGCCTGGACCGCCGATCTCGGCGGTCGCCTCAGCGCGATGAGCATCGCGGCGGGCAAGGCTTTCGTCGCGCAGATCGACGCGGACACGCTGCACGCACTCGACGCCGCGACGGGCAAACCGATGTGGCGCTTCGTGGCCGGCGGGCGCATCGATTCTCCGCCGACATACTCGAAGGGCCGCGTCTTTTTCGGAGGCAAGGACGGCTGGGTGTATTGCGTCCGCGCGAGCGATGGCGCGCTGATCTGGCGCTTCCTCGCCGCGCCGAGCGAACGCCGCCACGCCGCGTGGGAGCAGATGGAAAGCGTCTGGCCCGTGCATGGCGCGGTGCTGGTGGAAAATGACACGGTCAACGCCGTCTCCGGGCGCTCGGTGTTCCTCGATGGCGGCCTGCGTTTTGTCCGACTCGATGCCGCGACGGGGAAGAAGCTCGCCGAGGTGGTGTACAACGACAAAGACCCGGAAACCGGGAAGGACTTCCAGGAACGGCACAAGACCCTGCAAATGCCGGTGGGCTTGAACGACATCCTCTCCAGCGATGGCAAGTGGATGTATCTGCGCTCGCAGAAGATCGCGGCCGACGGCATCCGCCACGAGATCGGGCCGATCAGCGCCAATGCCACCGTGCAAGGCGGCACGCAGAAAGGCGAAGGCCGCCACCTCTTCGCGCCGATGGGCTTCCTCGACGACTCATGGTTTCACCGCAGCTACTGGGTCTATGGCAAAAACTTCGCGGGCGGCCACAGCGGTTATTTCCAAGGCGGCAGATTCACCCCCGAGGGCCGCATCCTCGTGCACGATAAAGACAAGGTGTACGGCTACTCGCGCCTGCCTCAGTATTACAAGTGGACCACGTCGATGGAGCATCAGCTCTTCTCCGCGAGCAAGGACGCGCCCGACGCGCCGATCGATGCCACCGAGGGCGGACCGAAAAAGAAGGGCGCCAACAAACCCGGCGCGAAAGCCGCGGCCGCAAAACGTGGTGTGATCTTCCCCTCCGAAAATCTCGACCCTTCGAACAAGCCCCTCACCGTCGAGGCCTGGGTGCTGCCCGACGGACCGGACGGCGTGATCCTCCAGCACGGCGGCGGCGTCACCGGCTACGCGCTCGCGCTCCAGGATGGCCGCCCCGGCTTCTCCGTGCGGGCGGAAAGGAACGGCGCCACCGCGGAAGCGCAGCGCGCGCTCGACCAAGGCTGGCATCACCTCGCCGGCGTGCTCACCGCCGACAAAAAGCTGCTCCTCTACGTCGATGGGCAGCTCGCCGCGCAAGCTCCCGCGCCCGGCTTGATCAGCAAGAAGCCGAACCAGGGCCTCTCGCTCGGATACGCCGGAGCCTCGCTGGTCAGCGACTTTGGAAAGGACGCGCCTTACACCGGGATGCTCGACCAATTCGCCGTGTGGCCAAAGGCGCTCACCGAGCGCGAGATCGTCGAGCACGCGAACGGCGCGAACTTCATCCAGCGAAACAACGGCGCGATGATCGCGTGCAGCTTCGACAACGGGACCGCGCGCGACGATGCCGGCGGCGCGATCCTCGGCGCGATGAGCGGCGTGGAAACGGGCAAGGGCAAGCTGGCTGCGGCGTTGTGGTTCCGCAAAGGCGGGGACGCTCCGTCCGTGCTCGCCGCGAAGCCCGCGGCCGGCGGCGCTCCCGCTGCGGCTCAGCCGGCGAGGGGCAGCTTCGTGGTCCACGACTGGAACTCGCAGTCGCCCATCTTCGCCCGCGCCATGGCCAAGGCCGGCAAGTCGCTCTTCGTCTGCGGCCCGCCCGACATGATCGACGAGGAATACGCCTTCGAGCGCATGACGCAGAAGGATCCCGCGATTTACAAGGACCTCGCCGCGCAGGACGCCGCGCTCGATGGCAAAGGCGGCGCGCAACTCATCACCCTCTCGACCGACAAGGGAAACATCGGCCAGGACCTGAAGCTCGACAGCCCGCCGGTCTGGGACGGCATGGCCATCGCCCAAGGCCGCCTCTACGTCGCCAGCGTGGACGGCAAAGTCACGTGCTACGGAAAAAAGTGATGCGCCTGCTCGCCATCCTCGCCGTGATGCTCTGCACCACGGCGGCGGAAGCCTGCTCGATCCCCGTCTTCCGGTACGCGCTCGATCGCTGGCCGGCGGATCGCTTCACGCTGGAGATCGCCCCGGGCGATGCGGCCGATCCCAAGGTCGCGCACTTCATGCGGAACTTCACCGACAGCTCGCCGCCGAATCTCCACATCGAACGCCTGCCCTCGGATTCGACGGACCCGTCGCGGCTGCGATCACCGGGAGCGCACGACACCACGCGCCAGGTTTGGTCGGGAACGTTGAACGAAAGCACGATCAAATCCCTGAGCGACTCGCCCGCGCGGAAGGAAATCGTGCGGCGCATCCTCGCGGGGGAATCCGTCGTGTGGGTGCTCGTCACTTCCGCGAAAAGCACGACGGACGCCGACATCGCGCAGCGTCTGGAAAAGCGACTGCGCTACCTCGAACAAATCGCGCAGATTCCGCCGATCGATCCCAACGATCCAAGCAGCCGGCTCGGCCCCGGGCCGAAGCTCGGCGTGAAGTTTTCCATGCTTCGGATCAATGCCGACGACCCCGCGGAGCAGCCATTTTTGACCATGCTCGCCGGACCGAATGTGGACGAAATGGGGAACCACGGCACCTGGCTCGCGGCGGTCTTCGGTCGGGGACGCGTCCTCGGGTCGTGGGGGGGGCGGGATTTTGGTGATGAACAGATCGATGAGGTCTGCCTCTTCCTGCTCGGTGCGTGCTCCTGCCAGGTGAAACGCGAAAACCCCGGCTGGGATTTGCTGCTGAACACGGACTGGGACACCGAGTTGCAGGCGCTGGGCACCGCGGCCATCGACACCGCCGCCGTCGCACCGAAGCCCGCCAACCCGACCCCGCCAGCCGCCACACCCGCTCCCGTCGAGACCGTGACCATCGCGGCGCCCGCGGCGACTCCGACTGCCGAAATGCCGCGTGCCACCCGGCGGCGTCTGCCGCTGTTTGCCGCCGCCGGGTCTCTCCTCGCCCTTGGCCTTGGGCTCACTTGGTGGAGTATGAAGAAGCGCCCATGAGAAAACTCGCGATCATCGTCATCCTCCTCGCGGTCGCGCTCGGCATCGTCGCGATCCTCCCCTCGCGCCAGATTCCGACTACGGGCACCGCGAGCCTGACCGTCTATTGCGCGGCGGGATTGAAGAAACCCGTGGAGGCGATCGCGGAACGTTACCGCGCCGAGACGGGCACCGAGGTCAGCCTGCAATTCGGCGGCACCGGGACGCTGCTGGCCAATCTCCGCGCGGCCCAGCGCGGCGACCTTTTTATCGCCGCCGACGAAGCCGGCATCACCGACGGGCGCAAATACGACCTCATCCGCGAAGTGCTCCCGCTCGCCGCGCAGCGTCCGGTGATCGCCGTGCGCGCGGGAAATCCGAAAGGCATCAAGACGCTCGCCGACCTGCAACGCGCCGATGTGAAGCTCGCGCTCGTGAACCACGAAGCTGCCGCCATCGGTCGCGTGGTGAAAGCGAAGCTCGGCGCCGCCTACGACCCGCTCGCCGCGCGCGCCGCAGTGCAAAAGCCGACCGTCACGGAGATCGCCAGCGACCTCAGCCTCGGCAGCGTCGATGCCGCGATCGTCTGGGATTCCACCGTGCCGCAATTCAAGGGACTCGAGGCGATGGAGGCGCCGGAGATTTCCACGCATGTGGAAAATGCCAGCGCCGGTGTGCTCGCCTTCAGCCAACAGGCCGCCGGCGCATTGCGCTTCGCGCGCTACCTCGCGGCCCCGGAGCGCGGCGGCGAGATTCTCCAGCAACACGGCTTCAAGCCGATCGCCGGCGACAAGTGGGCGGAGAGACCCGAGCTGATTCTCTACAGCGGCGGCGTGAATCGACTCGCGATCGAGGAGTTGCTGCGCCGGTTCGCCGATCGCGAAGGCGTCTCGGTCACCACCGTCTTCAACGGCTGCGGCGTGCTCTGCGCCTCGATGAAGGCGATGAACGACGCGACTGATCCGAAGTTCCCCGACGCGTATTACGCCTGCGACCTGTGCTTCGTCCCACCGGTCGCGCAGCACTTTCCGCAGTCCGTCATGCTCACCCAGACCGACATCGGCATCGTGGTGAAAAAGGGCAATCCACGCGGCGTCCGCACCCTCGCCGATCTCGCCCAGCCCAATCTCCGCCTCGGCATCACCAACGCGGAACAGAGCACGCTCGGTTACATGGTGCGCGGGATGTTGCGCGATTCCGCGATCGAGGCGGCGGTCCGCAAGAACGTCGTCGTCGAAGTTCCGACCGCCGACTTTCTGATCAATCAAATGCGCGCCGGCGCGCTCGACGCCGCGATCGTCTATCGCGTGAACGCGCAGCCGCAAGCCGACCACCTCGACTACCTCACGATCGATCACCCCGGCGCGAAAGCCGTGCAGCCCTTCAGCATCCGCGCCGGCTCGCCGAATGCGCAACTCGCCGCGCGGCTGCTCCTCTTCTTCCGCGCGAACCACCAGAGCTTCGAGGCCGCGGGCTTCGTGTGGCGTGGCGACGAGGCCGCCGTGGACAGCGCGAAAATCGAAGTGCCGCCGTGGCTCCGCGAACCCGGCGCCGGCCCGAACGGGACGAGCAAGTGAGCCGAATGCGGAATGCGGAATGCGGAATGCGGAATGTCCAAGGCTCACGCCATCGGGCAGCCGTCCGGCGCATCGAACTGCGGTCACATGCCCATTGCGATTCCGCATTCCGCATTCCGCATTCCGCATTCCCATGACGCGGCGGAGATTCGATCCGCTCTGGCTCGCGCTCGGTGCGATCACCGGCGCCTACCTCCTTTTCATCGCCAGCCTGCTCGGCGCGACCGCGATGCACAGCGCCCCCGGCGATCTCTGGGCCGCGCTCGGCAAGCGCGAGATCCGCTATTCCATCGCGCTCAGCCTCGCCACCTGCACCGCCACCGCGCTGCTCGCGCTGCTCCTCGCGGTGCCGGTCGGCTACCTGCTTTCGCGCGGACGCTTTCGCGGCCGGGAGTGGCTCGATGCCGCGCTCGACATCCCGATCGTGCTGCCGCCGATGGTCGTCGGCCTGTGCCTGCTCATTTTTTTCCAAACCTCGGTGGGCAAGATGATCGAGCGCGTGATCCCGCTGACCTACACCGTGGGCGGCGTGGTGCTCGCGCAGTTCGTCATCGGCGCGGCCTTCGCCATCCGCACCATGCGCGGCACCTTCGATCACCTCTCCTCCCGCCCCGAGGACGTGGCCATGACCCTCGGATGCTCGCGAGCGCGCGCGGTCTGGCTCGTCACGCTGCCCGCGGCGCGGCGCGGGATGTTTGCCGCCGCGAGCATCGCGTGGGCGCGCAGCCTCGGCGAGTTCGGCCCCATCCTCGTCTTCGCCGGCGCCACGCGGATGAAAACCGAAGTGTTGCCAACGACCGTCTGGCTCGAACTCAGCGTCGGCAATCTCGAAGCCGCGATCGCGGTGAGCCTGCTCATGGTCGCGCTGGCGGTGGTCGTGCTCGCGGCGGTGCGCCTCGCGGGGGAACGCGTATGATCCGCCTCGAGTCCATCGCCTGCCGCGCTGGCGCTTTCTCCTTGGAAAATGTCTCGTTCACCGTGCCCGCAGGCCGCTACGGGGTGCTCATGGGCCGCACTGGCAGCGGCAAGACCACAGTCCTCGAAATCATCTGCGGCCTGCGGCAGCCATCCGCCGGACGCGTCTGGCTCGGCGACCGCGACGTGACCCACCTCACTCCCGGCGACCGCGGCATCGGCTACGTCCCGCAAGACGGCGCACTTTTCCCCACCATGACCGTGCGCGGCCAACTTGGCTTTGCGCTCAGTCTGCGTCGGCGACCCGCGGCGGAAATCGCCCGGCGCGTCGCGGAACTCGCCGACGGCCTCGGCCTCACTCCCCTGCTCGACCGCCGGCCCGACGGCCTCTCCGGCGGGGAACGTCAGCGCGTCGCCCTCGGGCGCGCCCTCGCCGCCCGCCCGCAGGTGCTGGTGCTCGATGAACCGCTCTCCGCGCTCGATGAAGAACTCCGCGACGACCTCGCCACGCTGCTTCGCCGCATCCAGCGCGAGCACGCGATCACCGCGCTGCACATCACCCACAGCCACGCCGAAGCCGCGCAACTCGCCGACGTGCTTTTCCGCCTCGACGACGGTCGCATTTCCGAAGCGCCACATGGATCCCCGACCACCCGTTGAATTAACCCCCGAGGAACGCGCGACCTACGAGTGGCAAATGTGGCTGCCCGGCTTTGGCGAGGCAGCGCAGCGGAAACTGAAAAGCGCGAGCGTATTGATCTCGCGCGTGGGCGGGCTTGGTGGGCTGGTCGCCTACCAGCTTGCGGCGGCCGGTGTCGGAAAGCTCGTCCTTGCGCACGCGGGAAATTTGCGCGCCGACGACCTGAATCGCCAACTGCTCCAGACCCACGGGCACATCGGGAAGCCGCGGATGGAGAGCATCGTGCGGCGTTTGCGGGAGCTGAACCCTCGGGTCGAAATCGTGGGGGTGGCGGAGAATGTCTCGGATGCCAACGCGGCCGGGTTGCTTGCGCAGGCGGACGTGGCCGTGGATGCAGCGCCGCTGTTTGAGGAACGTTTTGCGCTCAATCGTGCGGCGGTCGCGGCGGGCAAGCCGATGGTGGAGTGCGCGATGTTTGCGCTGGAGGGACAGATCACGGTGTTCGAGCCGGGACGGACCGGGTGCCTGGCGTGCCTCTATCCGGAGACGCCGGCGCAGTGGCAGCGGGAGTTCCCGGTGCTCGGCGCGGTGGCGGGCACGGTGGCGTGTCTCGGCGCGGTAGAGGTGGTGAAACTGCTCACCGGTCTGGGCACCACGCTGGCCGGAACGCTGCTGACCATGGACCTCGGCACGATGCATTTCCGGCGGCACCGGCTCCGGCGGCGGACGGGCTGTGTGGTGTGCGGCGGAGAGTAAGGAAAAATCCCGCTTCCGGCCCGCCTCCTGCTTTTTCCGTCAGTCACCATTCCTATGAATCTCTCCGCAAAGAAAAGAAACCGGGGCTTCAGCCTGATCGAAATCTTAATCGTCGTCGCCATCATCGCCGATATCGGGGCGATCGCGATGCCGTCCTACATGCGGGCGCGAAAGTTTACCCAGGACACTCGCTTCATGTCGGATTTGAGAGCGGCCACCGACGGCTTCGATATGTATTCCGCCGAGCACAACTCCTACCCGCCGAATGCAGGGACGGGAGTGATTCCCGCGGGCATGCAGCAGTATCTGGCGGGGATGGATTTTGCCGGACCGACCCCGATCGGCGGGACGTGGAACTGGGATAACAATCGCAACGGTTCGGTCGCCGCAGTGGGCGTGCTTTTCTCCGGCGGCGGCGACGATTTACGCATGGCGGAAATCGACGAACGGCTGGACAACGGCATCCTGACCACGGGCGGATTCCGCAAAAAGACGGCGGATATTTACGCCCGCGTCATCGAGTAGGCGCCTGGTCCGATCAGGTCCGCCGCTTCGAATCGTTCGCTTTTTTGCGAGGAATTCCCGGTTTTACGACTGAACGGTAGAGGTCCACGTAGCGATCGACCATCGCCCGATAACCAAACCGCTTGAGCGCATGTTCGCGCACGGTGTGGCGATCGAGGCGCAACGCAGGTTCGACCAATTCGGCGAGGCCATCGAGGGAGATGGAATGAAAGCCGGTGACTCCGGGGTCCACGACTTCCTCCACCGAGCCGCGCCGATGCGCGATGACCGGCGTGCCGCACGCCATCGCCTCGATCATCACGAGTCCAAATGGTTCATCCCATTGAATCGGGAAGATGAGCGCAGCCGCGTTCCGGAGCAGTTCGTTCTTCTGCGGGTGATTGACCGGGCCGACCCAGCGGACGCGGTCGCCGTCGATCAGCGGCTCGATCTTCTCGTGAAAGTAAGCGCGCTCGCCGGCATTTTGAGGCTGGCCGGCGATGACGATCGGCAGGCCGACTTCCCGGGCGATGCGGATCGCGTCGAGCGGGTTCTTTTCCGGCGAGAGCCGGCCGAGGAAGGCGAGATATTTTCCCGGCTCGTAGCTCGGATCGTAGGCGCCGAAATCGCATCCGTTATAAACGATCGGAAAGTCGCGCCCGAGCTTCACGCTCGCGCCGTGCATCTGCGCCTTGCTGATCCCGGCGACGGCGACCTCCGGCCAGCGGCGCATGACGAATTCGTCGTCCAGATGCGGACACGTGTGCATGGTGAAAAGCCCCGGCGTCTCGACCGTGGCGGCGAGCGGCAGCCAGGCCGAGCTGAGGTGGTAATGGATGACGTCGAACTCGTGGGCCGCACGCTGCACCTGCGCCATCGCGGAGCTCGCGTAATATTCGAACATGTACATCTCGCCGCGCGTGATGAGTTCCGTGAGATTCGCCTCGCACACCGGGACGAGCGAGGCGGTGGTCTGGCAATCCGCCGAGGAAAAAAGCGTAACCTCGTGGCCGCGGTCCACGAGCTCGTCGATGAGCAGTTTCATGAGCAGCTCGATTCCCCCATAGGTGGTGGGTGGAATCCGGGTCCAGAGCGGGGCCACTTGGGCGATGCGGAGCGGGTCGCGAGTCATCAGGGTGTTGCGGACAAAGGTTCGTGATGTTAGCTGCAACCCTTCGCGCGCCAACATCGATGCGCCGATCAAATGAAAAAACTCATTCCCTCCCTTTCTTTTCTCCTCTTGAGCGTCGTCGCGCCCGCCGCCGAGGAGCCCACCGTGGCCAGGGCCATCCCGATCACGCAGCGCGACGTGACCACCCAGCTTCAGATTTTCCTCGATCAGCAAATGTTCGGTCCGGGCAAGATCGATGGACGGCCCGGGGAATTTTGCACCAAGGCACTCGTGCGCTATCAGCGCGCCCACGGCCTGCCGGAGACGGGAAAACTCGACGACAACATCCCGCTCGATTCGGTCTTCCCGGTTTACGTCACCTACACGATCGAGGAGCGGGATCTGAAATTCATCGGCGACGTACCAACGGAGCCAAAGGATCAGGCGACGAAGAAATACCTTCCCTACAGCGACCTGTTGGAATTCCTGACCGAGCGCTATCACTGCGCGCCGGAGTTTCTCGTGAAGATCAACAAGGGAATCGACCTCGAAAAACTCAAACCCGGCGACAGCGTGCGCGTGCCGAATGTCGAGCCCTTCAAGATCGAAGAGCTGCCCACTGTCCCGGGAAATCTTCCGGAGCTCCCGCAGTACAAGCACCGGGTGATCAACATTCACCGCGCGCAAAAGATGCTCGACGTGTACGACGGCGACAAGCTCATCGCCGCGGTGCCGATCACGCCCGGAGGCGGCCGGCTCGAGACGCCCGCGGGAGCGTGGAAAATCCTCGGCATCGCCGCGATGCCCACGTTCCGATGGGACAAGGGCGTGCTCGAACACGGGGTGCGGACCGAGAATTTTTACATGCTCCCGATCGGACCGAACAACCCCGTCGGAGTGGCCTGGATCGGCTTGAACAAACCCGGCATCGGCATTCATGGCACGAACAGCCCGCAGACCATCGGGCGCAGCCAGAGCCACGGCTGCATGCGCACGGCAAACTGGGACGCCATCCGGCTGAGCAAGCTCGTCACCAAGGGTGTGGTGGTGAATATCGAGTAGCGGCGGAGACCCCGGGAAAATATCGAGGGAAGGCGTTTGACAAGGATGGGCACCTCGGCTTTTCTCCCCCTCCCGCTTTTCCCGGTTCCAACCTATTTCCCGTCATGGCCACTACTGAAGTCATCCTTACTGAAAAAATCGCCAGCCTCGGCGCCGAAGCCGATGTCGTGAAGGTCAGGCGCGGCTATGCGCGCAACTTTCTCGTCCCGCAAGGCAAGGCGCTCGAAGTCACGCCAGCCACGTTGAAGCGGATCAATTTGCTCAAGGGCAAGCGGGCGGAGCGTGAAGCGAAGGAAATGAACGAGGCCGAGGATCTGGCCCGCAAGATCAACAAGCTCAAGATCACCATGGAGCTCGAGACGGGGGCCAGCGGCAAGGCGTTCGGTTCCATCACCGCGAGCGATCTCGCCGATCGCCTCAAGGCCGAACTCGGCGGCAATATCGAGATCGATCGTCACCGCATTCACCTCGAGAATCCGATCAAGGAAACCGGCCCGCATGAAGTGCAGATCAAGCTCCACGCCGATGTCGTCGCGAAGCTCAACGTGATCGTCAAAGCCAAGGGCGGCGACGAGGCGAAGTCGGAAGAAGCCGAGAAGCCCGCCGAGGAAAAGGGCTTCAAGGCCCGGCCGAAGGCGAAGCACGCGAAGTAGATTCTGAGTCGGCGCTTGGCGCGCCGTTTCCCACTCCCAGTTGCCCACCGAGACCCCCAGCCCCGAGACCGGAAAGCCCGCCCGAAAAAGCGGCAACGGCAAAGGGCAAGGCGGGGGCGGAACCGGCAGTTATTTGCCGGATATTCACAGGTTGCTCCCACAGAGCTCCGACGCCGAGCAGGGCGTGCTTTCCTCCATCCTGCTCGCCCCGAAGGAGGTCGGCGGCTTGTGCGTGGAAAAGGGCATTCGCAAGGAGCACTTCCACATCCCTGCGCACAGCTCGATCTACGAGGTGCTGCTGGAGATGTACGACCAGCGCCAGCCGATCGATGTGATCACCCTGACTCAGGTGCTGCGCGACCGGAAGATGCTCGATCAGGTCGGCGGTCCGGCCTTCGTCACGGACTTATTCACATTTCTCCCGACCGCCGCAAACGCGAGCTACTACATCGAGATCCTCGATGAGAAATTCACCCTGCGCGCGATCATCCGTGTCTGCACCGAATACGCCGCGCGCTCCTACGACGAACAGAGCGAAGTGACCATGCTCCTCGACGAGGTCGAGACACGGGTCATGGAGATCTCCAAGGAGCGCTACAAGGACAAGGTCGCGAGCATGAAGGACCAAGTGATGGCGGCCATCCACGCCATCGAGGAACTTTATACGAACCGCGGCGGCATGACCGGTTTCTCCACCGGCTTCGCGACGCTCGACAAGATGACCGACGGCCTGCATCGCGCGGAAATGTTCGTCATCGCCGCCCGCCCCTCGATGGGAAAGACCGCACTCGCGATGAACATGGCCGAGCACGTGGCGATCGAGCAGAAGAAGCCCGTCGCCGTGTTCAGCCTGGAAATGAGCGCCTCGCAGCTCGTGCAGCGGCTCCTCTGTTCGCGCGCCCGCGTGGATCTCGGGAATGTGCGCAACGGCCTGCTCTCCGAGCGCGATTTCCCGAATCTCACCGCCGCCGCCTCGAAGCTCGCCGAAAGCAAGATCTTCATCGACGACACCGCCGGCCTGAGCATCCTCGAACTCCGCGCCAAGGCCCGCCGGCTCAAGTCGCAGCACGGCATCGAAGCGATCTTCATCGACTACCTCCAACTCCTCCGCTCGACGAGCCGCCGCGCGCAGGACAATCGGCAGATCGAAATCGCGGAGATTTCCTCGGGCCTCAAGGCACTCGCCAAGGAACTGGACATCCCGATCGTCGTCCTCGCCCAGCTCAATCGAAATCCCGAGCAGCGTTCCGGCGACTCGAAGGGCCGCCCCCGCCTGAGCGATCTCCGCGAATCCGGCAGCATCGAGCAGGACGCCGACGTTGTCGGTTTGCTGGTGCGCGAGGAGTATTACGCCGACAGCGACGAGGAGAAAAAGGAGTCCGAAGGCAAGGCAACGCTGATCATCGCGAAGCAGCGCAACGGCCCGGTCGGCGACGTCCCGCTGACTTTTCTCAAGCAGTTCACCCGCTTCGAAAACCGCGCCCACTCGGACGCGGACGAGTGAGAGGGTAAACCGAAATCCGCAACCGAGGCGCGCCGCGCTCCTCGAAAAAAGCCGTCATCCTGAGCGGAGCGAAGGGAGCCTACTGATGAGACTGTGACTTGGCCGACACACCCACTTCCCCCGCCTCGTTCCCAAACTTCGTTTGGGAACGCACTTGGGAGGGCAACTTCGTTGCCCAGGCGGGGGTGTCTGCGGGCGGCGCACCGCTCCCACCCGCGGACACCCCTCCCACGCGAAAC
>JANOAZ010000332.1:0-9529 GCA_031411395.1 Chthoniobacteraceae bacterium | reverse complement strand
CCAGCGCACCAGTTCCGGCGCATTGAAAAGCCGCGTCCCGCGTTCCACGCGATCCATCCACGCCGAAAACTCCGCGAACCGCTCGAAGTAATCCCACGTCGAGCGAAACACCGCCGCGCGCGTGCGGCTCCAGTCAAAGTCCGGATGCGACCACGCCACGCGCGCCGTCCGCAGCCCGCGCGCCTCCAGTCCCGCGAGCAGCAGCCGCTCTTCGCCGAGCAACTGCGCGACATACCAGTTCCCTTCGTCCGGCTTCTCGTAGCGGGCGTCGGTGAGGATGATGATGTCGGTGCTGTCCATGCGCCGCCCACTCTCCGCAGTCCGCGCGGAGAGGCAATCCTGCCATGGGAAAACTTCGCGCAGTCGCAGGGAGAAAACCGGCACATGAGCGAGTCGAAAATAGAACGCTGAATTTCTTCCTCTGACTGTTCATCGGACCTCGCGGTGTGCTCAAACCGGTGTCTGCTTACGCTGGCGATCAAACATCGCTGGGCAAGCGGCGAGCATGAAGCCGACCGATGGATTCCGCAGGCACGAAGACTGGCTCCGTCGTGCTGATTCTTAGGTCGGCCTTTCCACGGGCGAGCGCGCTGACCCACTGGACGATCCGTTTCACATGCGGTTGCACAGGCCACTGGAAATGCGCGATGGCGGGGCGGTAGAATGCCTGCATGGGGTCGGGCAGGAGGTTGACCACCGACACATGATCCGGCACGCGCAGGCTGCGGCTCGCGAGGAAAACGAGCACCGGGCCGAGGCACTCCGGCTCCATGACGAGGAGCGCGGTCGGCGGAGTGGCGAAGAAGAGCGCGTGCAGCAGGGCGTTCAGGCCCGCGGGGGTGTGCTCCCAGTCGGGAAGATTGTAGGGCATGTCGGCCTGAATTCCGTGGTGTCTCAGCCGGTCGAGGAAGACTTGGGCCGACGCATTGGGCGCGGGCCGACGCCATTTCGGCGGGCCGATGAGCACGATGCTCCGGTGCCCGTGATCGACGAGGCAATTCACGCAGGCGCGAATCGGGACCGCCAGATCGGAGCGCGAGGAGGCCAGCGGCAAGCCCATCGCCTGGCCGCCGAGAGCGAAGGCCGGAAGCGCGCCCGCGGACACCATCTCCAGCACTTCACGGCTGGCGGAATACACGATCCAGGCATCCGCCTGACAGTCCGCCATATAGCGCCGGATGCGCTCCACCCGCCGATGAAGCTGCTGCGACGATCTGGGCGCGATGAAACACACGTGGCCGGCGGCTTCGATGGCCTGGCGGACGCTGAAAATCAGTTCGTGGGTGTGGGCGTTGTCCTTCTCCAAGGGCGACGGCAGCAGGATGCCCACGCGCAACACGCGCCGGCCATCGCGGTCGGTCGGCTTGGCTACGTGACGGCTTTTCCCTGCGCCGTGATGTCGGACGAGGCCTTCCGCTTCGAGCAGCTTCAACGCAGCCCGCACGGCGTCGCGCGAGACGCCCAGTTCGCCGGCCAGCAGCCAGACCCCCGGCAGCTTTCCCGACCATCGCCCGGCCCGGAAGCCCTCGCGCAAATGCTGCGCGGTGTGTTCGCTCAGGTGGAGACGGCGGATAGGCTGCATCGGATGGGTCGTGAAAACTGGCCGAGGTTTTCGGCCAGTCGCCAGGCAAAGTCAATTTGGCAGACGGAGGTCGCTCGACCATCCATGCCACGGCCTCGTCTCATCCCGGCCCGTCTCCCATGAAAAAGCTCCTCGTCATTCTCCTCGCCACCACGCTGCTTGCGCTCGGCGCTTACCTTTTCCAGGATCGCCCGACTCGCGCGGACCAACGCTGGCGCGCGCTCGTGCAGGCGCTCTCGGGCCGCCAGCCCACGCCGCCGCCCAGGCGCGCCAGGCCCGCACCCGTCGCGACGCCCGAGGTGAAGCTCGCGGCGCAACCTCCGCCGCTGCCGTCCGCACCCACGCCGGTGCCAGCGGCGACGCCCACACCGGCTCCGATGCCGGCGACCACACCCGACCCGAACGAGCCGCGGCTCGTGCTGCAAAGCCTCAGCCATTCGCGCGACGAATGGCCGCGCCAGGTGATGTTGAAAAGGCCGCTCGCCTTTCCTGCAATGATCGGCGGCGTGGTCGCGGGCAGCGTCGAGGTGCCCACCACGGCGCTCGTGAATCTCGTCGCCGTGAGTGGCGACAAGGCGGTGCTGAGCTTCCAAGGTGCGAGCCGGGCGGTGAGCGCGTCCGACACCGACTTGATCGAGCGCGTGCGCGAAAACCGCCGGCAGGGAATCATCCCGAACAAACCGAAGCCGACCGCGACGCCGGTGGCGCTCGTGAACGAGGTGGCGCCCGCGCCGAATCCGAAAACCAAATCCGAGATGGATGCAGTGGCGCGGGCGGTGAAAGTTTCCGCGGCGAAGCCGGAGATCGAGTTCAAGGTGCTGCTCATCATCAAGCGCTCCAGCGACACCTGGCACCCGCTTTTCCTGCCGATCCGCTCCGAGATGACCGCAGAAGACATCGCGAAGGCGCGGCAATGTTTCGAGATTCAAACGCCGGACATGGTGCATGACATCACGCGCGGAAAAGTGAAGTTCACGCCCACCGTCATCGTGTCCGACCTGCCGCTGCGCAGTTTCAATCCGCAGCGCCGCGACAGCGCGGAATACATGGGGACGGAGCTGGTCAACGAACTGGCCAACATCGCCAAGCCGGGGGACTACGACTGCGCGATCTACTATTTTCTCTATTTCGACAACGCCTCCGGCTACAAGATTCCGCGCGCGGGCTACGGAGTGGGCGGCTTCAGTGGCTCGGATGGCATCGGCATGGTCGGCGTGGGCAGCGCCTCCCGCATGAACCCGAGGGATGAAATTTTCCTCCACGAGTGGATGCACACCCTCGATGGCTACTACGGCGGCAAGGAGGGCGTCCGTCTGCCCAAGGGCGCCCTCCACGGCATGGGGAACTACGATGCGCATTACAAGGAGGCGAAAGCGTGGCGTCCGCAGGACACTTTCCGGGGCTATATGGAATGGTATAAAGACATCTTCACCTGCCAGGTGCCCGAGGGCGATGGATTCGCCGGCTACGGCGATGCCGCATGGAAACACGGCCCTATGCGCGACGAAGCAAAGAAGAAGGCGAGAAAATTTCCAACGACCCCACTGCCCAAGGGCGAGTATCCCCAGTGGGTCTATGAACTCATGAAGGGCAACTCGAAGAATGCCCAACTTGGGACGACGCTTCTTCCCGCAGACCTGAAGCCGGCCGAGATCGCAAAAGACGGCCAGCCGTGGCGCCTCGATAGCTGGAGCGGAAGCGCGAAGACCACCGCGCGCTATTCGCCAGGCGAGGGCGGCACCTTCACGCTGGATTGCGATGCGGGGAACCACGCTTCGATCCGCTGCGATGCGCCGCTGGAACCTTTCTCCAACTATGTCTTCACCGCCGAAGTGAAGACGGCGCAGGTGAAGATCGAGCAGGCCGGTGGCAAACACTCCGTGCTGCTCGCGGCGGGAGATTCGCAATCCACCAGGGACCTCTCTGGCTCCGTGGACTGGACACCGATCGTGCTGCCTTTCACCACCAAGCCCGACCAATCCTCGGCGACCGTGAGATTGCAAATCGGCGGTCCCGGCAGCCTCGCCAGCGGGCGAGCGACCTTCCGCAATGTGAAGCTCCAAAAAGTCGGCTACCCAACACCATGACTTCGTCCATCAGCGTTCTCGATCTTTTCACCATCGGCATCGGGCCGAGCGGCTCGCACACCGTCGGGCCGATGCGGGCGGGGTTGCGATTCTTCACGCGTTTGACCGAGGCCGGACTCGTGCAGCGCACAAGGCTGCCTTGGGAACCCATGATTTAAGGCGGCTCCGATCCCATCTCCATTTCCGCCGCAGAACCGGCACGAAAACAAAATACCATGAAATCGACACTCGCATCCGTAACCCCTCACTCCTCCGACACGGACGAACCAAAGCAACCCGCTGCAACCCGACAAGTTGATGCCGTCCAAGTCGGAGCATCTAAGCCGCACCTCATCCCGACTCTTATTTCTCTTATCGTCGCTCTGCTGGGTGACGTTGCGCACGGACAAGCCCTGGCGCCGGCCATCAGTGTCCCTCCCACTGCTTCCAAGAGAGCACCGACAGGAAGGGTTGGTTTAATGCTTGATCAACGCGGCGCAGACATTGTGATCAAGGGATTCGTTCCTGGTAGCCCTGCCGCTGCTCAAAAGGAACTCCACGAAGGGGATCGAGTGGTTTCGATCAACTCTCAGGGCGGCGCGGCGGTGAGCGTGCGAGGCATGGAGCTGGCGGCGGTTTTAGCCCTGATCCGTGGGCCTGAAGGAGCCACGGTTTCCATCTCCGCCGTGCCTCCTGCGGAAGATGACTCTCACGCGAAAACGGTTCAACTCATCCGCGTTTCCTTAGACATCGTCGATTCCTCCCTCAAGCCTGGGGAGGTGGCTCCCGAACTTTCAAACGTCACCTGGATCAAAGGCGATCCAGTGCCCAAGTTTGCCCGTGACAAGGTTTATATCATCGAGTGCTGGGCCACTTGGTGCGGTCCTTGCGTCGCCAACATTCC
The DNA here is from genome assembly GCA_031411395.1 of Chthoniobacteraceae bacterium. GTDB lineage: Bacteria > Verrucomicrobiota > Verrucomicrobiia > Chthoniobacterales > Chthoniobacteraceae > Chthoniobacter. Next base: position 4,977 of record JANOAZ010000332.1, on the reverse strand, counting down.
CCACCTGGATGCGCTGCACCGAAAGTTCCAAGACCAAGGGTTGGTGGTCATCGGACAGAATATCTGGGAGGAGGACGCTGCTAAGGTCAGAAAATTTGTCGAAAAGATGGGTGACAAGATGAGCTTCCGAGTGGCGCTGGATGATTACAGCGCGGCATCTGCCGGCGAAAGACCCGCAGACACGATGCCAAAGGGTGCCATGTCCGAGGCTTGGATCAGGCCCGGAAGAGGAGGGAGCTATGGTATTCCGCAGGCGTTTTTGGTCGGCAAGGATGGCAAAGTCATCTGGAGCGGGCACCCGGCAAAGCTCACGGAAACCATGATTGAGACGGCTTTGAACGTCGCCGTTAAAGCTCAATCGGAATGACCGCAACGGCTGACGATACGGGACTGAACAGATCTCACTAGTCACGTTCGGCAACATCGCCCGTATCATGACCCGGTCCTGAAGCTTACGTCCTCATCAACAGCCAAAATATAAGCTATGACCTCAGCCTTCAGCGTCCTCGATCTTTTCACCATCGGGATCGGGCCGAGCAGCTCGCACACCGTGGGGCCGATGCGCGCGGGGCTGCGTTTCACTGAGCGACTCGCGGAGGCGGGCGTGCTCGCGCGGACGGCGGGCATCGAGGCGCACCTCTACGGCTCGCTCGCGCTCACCGGCAAAGGCCACGGCACGGATAAAGCCGTGCTACTCGGGCTCGAAGGCGAGACGCCCGAGGGCGTGGATGTGGATGCGGTGCCCGCGCGCATCGAGCGGGTCCGCGCGGCGAAGACGCTGCGGCTGCACGGGACGCGCAAAATCGCGTTCGATGAAAAGTGCGACCTGCTTTTTCACCGCACCGAGTCCCTCTCGGCGCATCCGAACGGACTACGCTTCATCGCGCGCGATGCGACGGGCGAGGAGTTGCTCGCGAAGACTTACTACAGCGTCGGCGGCGGATTCGTGGTCGGGGAAAAGAGCGCGGCGGAAGACCAGATCATGCCAGCGGCGCACGCGCTGCCGTTTCCTTTCCGCCACGGCGACGAACTGCTGCGGCTCGCGCGCGAATCGGATTTGAGCGTGAGCGAGATGACGCTGCGCAACGAGGCGTGCCGCCGCCCCGAGGCCGAGACGCGCGCGGCGCTGCTCCGCGTCTGGCGCGCGATGCAGGCGTGCGTGGAACGCGGCTGCCGCTGTGAGGGCACGCTGCCCGGTGGATTGAAAGTCGTGCGCCGCGCGCCGGGACTTTTCCGCGAACTCAGCGCCAGCCCGGCGGCGGGCCTGCGCGATCCGCTCACGGTGCTCGACTGGGTGAGCCTCTGGGCGATGGCGGTGAACGAGGAGAATGCCGCGGGCGGGCGCGTCGTCACCGCGCCCACGAATGGCGCGGCAGGGATCATCCCGGCGGTGCTGCATTACTTCGCTCGCGTCTGCGAAGGCGCGGACGACGAGCGCATCGTGCGCTTCCTCCTCACCGCCGGTGCAATCGGGATGCTCTACAAAATGAACGCGTCCATCTCCGGCGCGGAAGTCGGCTGCCAGGGCGAGGTCGGCGTCGCGTGCTCGATGGCCGCGGGCGCCTTGTGCGAGGCGCTCGGAGGCACCGTGCCGCAGGTGGAAAATGCCGCCGAGATCGCGATGGAGCACAACCTCGGGCTGACGTGCGATCCCATCGGCGGGCTCGTGCAGGTGCCCTGCATCGAGCGCAACGCGATGGGCGCGGTGAAGGCGATCCACGCCGCACGGCTCGCCCTGCGCGGCGACGGCACGCACCGCGTATCGCTCGATAAAGTCATCGCCACCATGCGCCAGACCGGTGCCGACATGAGCACCAAATACAAGGAGACCTCGCGCGGCGGCCTCGCGGTGAATGTCACAGAATGCTAAGACCAGCATCCTTCTACTTTCCAAAATGAACGCCATCCTCGCAGGCATCCACATCAGTCCCACGGCCAACACACTGCCGCATTCCGTGCACCGTATCCGCGCGCTCGCCGGGCGCGGTCTGGAGGGCGACCGTTACGCGCTGGGTTGTGGCACCTTTTCCACAAAGCCCGCCCAGCGCGACGTGTCGCTGATCGAAGCCGAGGAGTTGGAACGCTTCGCAATCGAACACGGTCATCCGTTGGATGCCGCCCAGAGCCGGCGCAATCTCCTGACCCGAGGCGTGCGTCTGAACGATTTCGTGGGCCGCGATTTTTTCGTCGGCACAGTTCCGATGCGTGGCCTGCGTCTTTGCGAACCGTGTGCGCACCTTGCGCGCCTCACATCGGCACCCGTGCTGCCGGGCCTGGTCCATCGGGGCGGCCTTTACGCCCAGATCCTCCACGACGGCGAGCTGATCGTCGGAGACTCTATCTCCACCGGCAGCACACAGGAGCCCGGAAAATAGTGGATTCGCGCTATGCCCACGAATGTCAACCACGACGTCCACGATTACGCCGAGCGCATCCGCGAGCGGCTGCCGGGGGCGTTGCGAGAGCTGCGGGTGGCGCGGAAGCTGAGCATGTATGCGCTGGAGAAAAAGTCGGGCGTGTCGCGGGAGATGATCCGGTGCATCGAGGAAGGGGCGACGATTCCGACCTTCCATGTGGGCGCGAAGCTGGCGGCGCAGTAGCCCTACGAGTTCTTCTTTGCGCAGCGTCCCGGAATGTCGGCGGCATCGGCTGACCGCGATACCCACGACTACGCCGAGCACGTTCGTGAGAGATTGCCGCGTCAATTGTAAGAACTGAGGGAAGCCTGCGGACCTAGCATGTATTGCACTGTGGCTGAATTACGGTGTGTCGCGTGACATGATCAGCCGCATCGAAAGCGGTGAATCCGTTCCGACGCCACACGTCGCCGCGGTTGGCGGATTTCGCAGTCTTCACCACTTTCCCAAAACTTTTCGGCAAACGGGGCCGTTCGTTGTGGCTATCTATCAGCCACGCATGTCGCCCCCTCCCGAACGCCCTCAGCACGCCCAGTTTCTCCGCCTGTATGCGGAGCATGAGCCAGCCTTGCACACCTTTGTGCGTTCGATGCTGCCGAGCCGGGAGGAAGCGTCCGAGGTGTTGCAGGATGTGATCGTGGTGCTGTGGCAGAAGTTTGAATCGGCGCAGGATTTCAAGAAGTGGGCCTTCGGCGTGGCGCGGCTGGAGGTGCTGAAGTTTCTGCAAACACGGAAGCGTGACCGCCACATCTTTGATGACGAGCTGGTGAATCGCCTGGCGGACCGGGCCGTCCTCTTGCAACAGCGGCATCTTAGCGAGCGCGAGGCGCTGGAGGGCTGCCTGCAAAAGCTGCCCGCCGCCCAGCGCGAGATGGTGCTGTCGGCTTACACAAAAGGCACCCGCATGGACGATCTCGCCGCCCGGCGCGGGCAGACGCCGATGTCGCTTTACAAACTGCTGCACCGCATCCGGCAGGCATTGCAGGAGTGCGTGCGGAAAACCATCAGACAGGGGGAACTCGCATGAACACAGACTCGCATGAACTGATCCAGCGCTACATCGCTGGCACCATCACCGATGAAGAGGCGCGCACGCTCCAGGACGCGCTCAAGCGCGATGCCGAGCTTGCCGATTTGTATCTCAGCTACGTGAATCTCGACGTGGCGCTCGAAGCAAAAGCTGAGGCCGTTGAGATGACCTCAGCAGCGGATCGAGTGATTGTTCCGCAAGCGATGCGCTGGACGAACTGGCCCTCCTGGCGCCCGCTCACCGCTGCGGCGGCGGGGATTTTGTTCGGCATGTTTTGCACGTCGGTGGTGTATGGGTTCGTGGCGCGGCGGGTGGTGAAAGTGGTGCCGCTGGCGGTTTACGATCCGGGGCTGGAGAATGCGGAGGCGATTATGGACAAAGGCGTGCCGCATGGTGCGGGACAATGGGGTGCTGATTCGGCCGCGGTGGTTACGGCAGAGAACGGCGTGCAGCCGCCGCAAGGCAAGCGGATGCTGCGGCTGGAGCCGATTCCGCGGGAGAAGAACGTGAAGAACCTGCCGTCGCGTGCTTATCAGGTGATTGACCTGCGCTCGCTGCCGATGCATGGCATTGCCGGCGATGCCGAGGTGCGGGTGACGGCTTCGTTTTGCGCGGCCAATGCGGATGCGACCTCGCGCTATCTGGTCCGTGCCTTCGCTCTCAATGAAACGCCCGAGCAGGCCACGCAAGGCTTCTGGCCGAAGACTCAAGAAGACGGCGTGGTGTCGGTGGCGCAGAGGTTCGAGACGTCGGCTGGGGACCGCGGATGGCACACGTTCTCGCTCAAGATGCCGCTGCCGCGTGGGGCGCAGAGTCTGGTGTTCATCCTCGGTGCCGGGCCTGCGGACGATGCATCTGCGGAGACTTCGGTCCACTACGTGGATGATGTGCATGTTTCCGTGCTCATCCCACAGGCACCGCTGCCTTGAGCCGATTCGACCTGCGTTCCCCAGCCCCTCTGATTCTCAGCCGATAGCATCCGAACCAACCATCTCCATGTCCTCATCCAATCTTCTCTCTTCTTTGTCGACCCGCCGTTTTTTCCTGCGTGCCGCAGGAGTTAGCCTTGCCCTGCCGCTGCTGGAATCCCTCGGCGGGCGGATCTTCGCCCAAGATTCTGCCGTCGGCACGCTGCCGGGCAAGGCGGCGGGCGCTGAGCGTCCCATGCGGATGGTGTGCATCGGAAACTTGCTCGGCTTTTATCCACCGGCGTTCTTTCCAACGAAACCGGGCGCGGACTACGAACTACCCGTGTCCATCGAAGCGCTCAAGCCGCACCAGAAGGATTTCACGGTCTATTCAGGGCTCGATCATGGCGTAAAGGGCGGGCACTTTGCGATGAGTTCATTCCTCAGCGGCGTGCGGACGGCGGATGCGAAGGGCATGCCTGAGGGCAACATCACCGTGGACCAGCGCGCGGCGGAGACCGTGGGTGGGGCCACGCGGTTCTCGTCGCTCGCGCTGGGGTCGGAGAGTGGCATTCATGGCGGCTGCCTCATGTCGTGGACGCGCAGCGGCACGCGGGTGCCG
>JANOAZ010000331.1:0-19016 GCA_031411395.1 Chthoniobacteraceae bacterium | reverse complement strand
AAAACCGGCAAGCTCGAACTCGTCGCCGGCACCGGCGAAAAGGGCGACGGCCCCGACGGCGATCCTCTCCAGTGCAAGATGGCGCGCCTCCACGGCGTCTTCGTGGACAAGGACGGCGCCGTCTTCATCGGCGACAGCGAGGCGCACCGCGTGCGCGTGCTCCGACCGTAAGGGAATTACGCACCGTTTAACGGGCGCATCCGTGTCCGCAATCCGATGAGCGAAGACGAATCGTCTTCGACGCCGGGGCAAGCAACACTGGGTTGGCCCCGGAACCGGACCTGCTAAGTATCGGGCAGTCTTACTCTTTGTCTTGCTCGTGCTCCTGCTCCTCCGAGCTTCATGGGAGCAAGAGCATGAGCATGACAAAGAGGAAGAGATGGATGCCGATTCGGAATTTTTCGATGCCCACCTAAGGCGCTGATCTTCTGCAGAGTCGAGACGGTATGCGTTCCCTCCTCCTCTTGTTCTTCATCGCCGCCGCAGCGCTCGCGCAGCAGCCGGCTCCGCCAAAGTCCGTCGCCCCGCATGTCCCGGCGACCTGGAAGGCGGGCGCGGCTTCGGTCGTGGTGACGCCGGAGCAGAATCTCTTCATGGCCGGCTACGCTTCGCGGAAGACACCGGCGGAGGGCAAGGTGCAGGATCTTTTCGCCAAGGCGCTCGCCATCGAAGACGAGCAGGGCGGACGAGTGGTGATCGTGACGATGGACTTGATCGGCGTGCCGCAGGCGATCCGTCGTGCGGTGGCGGCGCGGGTGGAAAAGGACTTCCATATTCCGCCCGCGGCGCTGCTGATGAATGCCTCGCACACGCACTCCGGCCCTTCGCTGCGGACCGCGGAACCGACCGAGAAGGACCTGGAACGCCCGCTGGTCCGCGAGGCCTTCGAATACACGCAGGGCCTGCAGGACAAGCTCGTGGCCGTGATCGGCAAGGCGATCGCAGAGCTGAAGCCCTCGCGGCTGACGTGGAATCGCGCGCGGTGCGGCTTCGCCATGAATCGCCGGCGCGACTACTCCCTTCCCCCCGAGGACCCGAACTCGAAGCTCGCGCCAAATCCAAGCGGTCCGGTCGATCAGGAAGTGCCCGCGCTGCGTGTCGAAGCGCCCGATGGCACCCTGCGCGCGGTGCTCTTTGGCTATGCCTGTCACAATACCTGCCTCGGTTTCTTCCACTACTGCGGCGACTACGCGGGCTATGCGCAGGAGTATCTGCAAGCCAATCGCCCCGGCTTCACCGCGCTTTTCCTCATGGGCTGCGGCGGCGACCAGAATCCGTATCCGCGCCGCTCCGGCGTGGTGCCCGGAGTGAGCGATCTCGAACTCGCGCAGCAGCATGGCCGTTCGCTGGCGAATGCAGTGGAGATGGCGATGACGGTGAACCCGCGCGCGATCCGCGGACCGATCCGCTCGGCCTACGAGGAGATCCCGCTCGACTTTGCCGACGCGTCGAAGCCCGCGCACGACTATCCCGTGCAGGTGATCCACCTCGGCGGCGATCTCATCATCGCCGCCCTCGGCAGCGAAGTGGTCGTCGATTACAGCCTGCGGCTGAAGCGCGAACTCGCCGGCGCCGCCGCAGTGTGGGTGGCGGGTTATTCGAATGATTACACCGGCTACATGCCGAGCCTCCGCGTGCAAAAGGAGGGTGGCTATGAAGCGGCCACGGGCTGGGCCGAGACGATCGAGGAAAAGATCGTCGGCAAGGTGCACGAATTGCACGGGCGCCTGACCGAGAGCACGAAATAGCGAGTTGCGGAGGATCGTTCAGGCGAACCTTTTGCCTCCCGGCGATGCGGCTGCGGAGGCGCGCTCGTGCGAATGAATGATGCCCCCAGTTCGCATGAGCAAAAAAGCAACCCGGACCTCCCACATCTGGAGAATCGTGTGGATCGTGCTCGCGAGTCTCGCCGTGGTGGCGGTGGCGGTGGCGGCGTTCGGGATTGTCTTTCTGAAGCGCGCCGTCGTGGACTACCGCTCCGAGCACGATTTCACCACGCGCGATCCGGCGTTCTTTGCCTCCGCGCACGCCCTGGCCGATCCGCCGCCGCTGGAAGGCAACTCGGTAAAGCTCCTGCACAACGGCGATGAGATCCTCCCCGCGATGCTCGCGGCGATCCGCGAGGCCCGGAAGAGCGTGAACTTCGAGGCCTTCCTCTTCCACTCGGACGAAGTCGGCACACAATTCCGCGACGCGCTGTGCGAACGGGCGCGCGCCGGCGTCCGCGTGCGGGTGCTGCTGGACGGGATCGGCTCGAGTTCGGAATTCAGCAACGCCGACGAAGACGTGTTTCGCCAGTCGGGATGCATGTTCGCCTACTACCACCCCACGCGCGCGTGGCGGGTGGACAAGCTGAATCGCCGCACACACCGCCGCGTGCTCGTGATCGACGGCAAGCTGGGCTTCACCGGCGGCGTGGGTTTTGCGAAGCAGTGGGCGGGCGATGCGGATTCGCCGGAGCATTGGCGCGATGTGCATGCGCGGCTGGAGGGGCCGATCGTGGCGAAATTGCAGGGGGCGTTCCAGCAGCACTGGGTGCGGGCCACGGGCGAAACGCTGAGCGGCACCGCGGAGTTTCCTCCGCTGCCGCCCGCGGGCGGCCTCAAGGCGCAACTCATCGCGTCGCACTCCTTTTCGGTCTCGCCCATCTCGCTCGTGCAGGCCGTTGCTTTCGCCTCGGCGGAGAAGACCATCTTCATCACCAACGCCTACTGCGCGCCGAGCCACAATCAGGTGGAACTGCTCACGAAGGCGGCGCAGCGCGGCGTGGACGTGAGGCTCCTGGTGCCCGGCCAGCACAACGATCAACCGATGACCAAATCCGCCGGCCGCGGCGCCTATGGCGAACTGCTCGAAGGCGGAGTGAAGATCTTCGAATACGAGCCGACGATGATCCATAGCAAGACGCTCGTGGTGGACGGCATTTTCTCAGTAATCGGGTCTTCGAATTTCGATTCCCGATCCGCGCAGATCAATGAAGAGCTCGACATCACGGTTTACGACGAAGGCTTCGGCGCCGAGATGAATGCGGTCTTCGAGCGGGACTTGCAGAAGTCGAAGCCTTACCGGCTGGAAGACTTTAAAAAACGCTCCGTGTGGGAGCGTTTCTCGGAATGGCTCGTGGCGCCCCTTGCACCGCTGCTATAGAGCGCGGGCCGGGCCGATCACGGGGCAGTCGTGCGGCAGGATGACACGCAGGGCGGCGGGCGCGAGTTCGTAACGAACGCGGTCGAAGGAAACCGGCTCGCCGTCGAGGTTGATCGGCACGGGACTCTCGGGAAGAAACTCCGCCCAAGGTGCCTGCCGGTAGGAAATGAATTTGCCATCGGGACCCAGATCCTGCAATTCGCGGGCGGCCTGGAGCAGGCTGGCCGCGGGCACTTCCCGAATGACGAGAATGTCGAGCAAGCCGTCATTGAGCAGCGCGCGCGGCGCGAACTGTTTGCCGCCGCCGGTCTGCCTCCCGTTGCCGATGATGGCGACGACCGCGTCATCGTGGATTTTGCCGTGGGGCAGCCGGAGCCGCCCCTGCGAGGGTTTGAAAGTGATCGCAAGAATGGCGGCCATGAGCGTGTAGGCCGCGCCCCCCAGCAGACGTTTGAGTTCATCCGGCGTCCCGGCGGTCACCTCGGCGCCGAAGCCGCTGCTCGCCGCATTGATAAACCAGTGGTCGTTGGCGCGGCCGATATCGATCGCGACCGGCTCGCCCGTCGCGCATAGCTGGAGCGCCGCTGGCGGCTCGGCCGGGATGCCGCATCCGTTGGCAAAGTCGTTCGCCGTACCCAGCGGCACGATGCCCAGCGCCGGCCTTCCTGCCGCGGGTCGGGACATCAGGCCTTGCACCACTTCATGCAGAGTCCCATCGCCGCCGGCGGCGACGATCACTTCTCCCTCTGCCTCGCTCGCCCAGCGCCGCGCGTCCCCATCGTCCCACGTCACGCGCACCTCGACGCCATGGCCGGCCGCGCGCAATTCCCCCACCGCTTCGCGCAAGCCGGGAGCGTCCGCGGATTTACCGTTGAGGATGAGGTGCAGGTCGCGGAGGGGCATCCGTCAAGATTCGGAGGCGGTGCCGACGCTGGTTGCGGCGATTGATCAAACCTGTCCGAATTCCTCGTTCCGGCTAAGCCCACGGCGGGCTGGCGATTGTCGATGGGACCATCTCTAATCCGCCCTCTTATGAAACGCCTGTTCCCCGCCCTCCTCGTCCTCCTTCCCGTCGCGCTCCTCGCCGCCGCCCCCGCTGTCGGCAATGACTGGCCGCAATGGCGCGGCCCCGCGCGTGATGCCATTTCCAAAGAAACCAGCCTCCTCAAGCAATGGCCTGCGGAAGGCCCCAAGAAGCTCTGGAGCTACGCGAATGCCGGGCATGGTTATTCGGGTTTCGCCGTGGTCGGCGGGAAGCTTTTCACCCTCGGCACCCGCGACGGCAGCGAGATGCTCTTGTGCCTCGACGCAGCGAAAGGAACGGAGCTCTGGGTAGCCAAGCTCGGCACGATCCTCGGCAACAAATGGGGCGACGGCCCGCGCGGCACGCCCACGGTCGATGGGGACAAGGTCTTCGCGCTCGGCGGCGACGGCACGCTGGTCGCGGTGCAGGCCAAGGACGGCAAGGAACTGTGGCGGACGACGATGGCGAGCCTCGGCGGCAAGACGCCGGGCTGGGGCTACACCGAGAGCGTGCTCGTGGATGGAAAGCAGGTGGTCTGCACGCCCGGCGGCGCACAAGGCGCGGTCGCCGCGCTCGACAAGGCGACCGGCAAAGTGCTGTGGCAGTCGAAGGACTTCACCGATGGCGCGCAGTATTCCTCCATCGTACCCGCCACGATCAATGGGCAGCCGCAATACGTGCAGCGCACGATGGCGAGCATCGTCGGCCTGTCGACGAAGGATGGCGCACTGCTCTGGAAGCAGGAATATCCCGGCAAGACCGCCGTCATTCCCACCCCGATCGTGAAGGGCAACCAGGTCTATGTGACCGCGGGCTACGGCGTGGGCAGCATGAGCTTCACGATCGATCCCTCGAACAAGGTGACCATGCTCTGGGATGAAACGGCCGGCACGAACAAGGTGATGAAGAACCATCACGGCGGCGTCATCCTCGTGGGCGATCACGTCTATGGACACAGCGACGGCTCCGGCTGGGTCTGCCAGGACCTCAAGACCGGCGCGGAAGTGTGGAGCGAAAAGAAGGCGCTCAACAAAGGCGCCATCAGCTACGCGGACGGAATGTTTTACCTGCTCGAGGAAGGCACGGGGAACGTGGTGCTGATCGAGGCTTCGCCGAAAGGCTGGAACGAAAAAGGCCGCTTCAAGCTCGATCCGCAGACGGCGATCCGCAGCCCGCAGGGCCGCATCTGGACGCATCCGGTGATCTCCAACGGACGCCTCTACCTGCGCGATCAGGATCTGATCCACTGCTACGCGGTGAAGTAATCGACCCTCGCGATGCTCCGACTTCCCGGCGCACGCTCACCCATTACGGAATCCCCGCCCTCGTTCCCAAACTCTGTCCCGCCCTCGTTCCCAAACTCTGTTTGGGAACGCACTTGGGAGCGAAATTGTATTTCGCATGGCGGGGGTGTCCGCGGGCGGCACACGTTGCGCCAGTCCTCCGACACCCCCTCCCCGCGCAATCCAATCGCGCCCGCAATTGCGTTCCTGAACGGGGGTTTGGGAACGAGGATCTCTTCTGCTGCGCAGTAAAATGTGCAGCGCGTTTCTTCGCCCGGAAGAATAACCGAATGCGAAGATTCACCTTCGTCTGTCTCGCCGCACTGCTCCTCGCTCCGCCCGGGAAACTGCACGCGGGCGAACCGCTTTTCGAGACGACACCCGTCTTTCCCCTCACGCCGAACAACAAACCGAACTACCGCATTCCCTCCATCATCCAGGCGCCGAATGGCGATGTGCTCATCCTCGCGGAGAAGCGCAACGATGGGCCGGGCGACGTGGGCAATCACGACATCGTGCTCAAGCGCAGCCGCGATCACGGGAAAACCTGGAGCGGAGAGCACGTCGTCTTCGATGACGAAAAGCGCGTCTGCACAGACCTCACCGTCGGCCACGACCGGAGCACGGGGAAGCTGTGGCTCTTTTTCCTCCGGGACAAAAAGCAGTACCACTATTTCACGAGCGGCGACAGCGGCGCGACCTGGCATGGGCCGGTGTCGGTGCATGCGCAGGTGACCAAGCCGGAGTGGGACGCGCTCAAGGGGAAAACCGAGGCGGAAGACGTGGAGCCGCGCGGGCGGATGGCGATCTGGGAAAAGGACTGGGCGCAGCGATATGGCTGCGGACCGGGGAACGCACTGATCCAGTTGAAGTCGGGCCGCCTCGTGGTGCCGGCGCGACATCGCGAAGACATCGGCAAGGGGCGGCTGCGCAGCTTCGCGCACACCTTCTACAGCGACGACCACGGCGCGACGTGGAAGCTCGGCGGCACCATCGGGATGAACACGAGCGAATGTCAGTTGGTGGAATTGGCCGGCGGCGACGTGATGGTGATCTCGCGCAACGAGAGCTCGGAAGATTCGCCGGACTATCTCCGGCACCTCGTGGCGATCAGCAAAGACGGCGGCGAGACGTGGGGATCGGTGCGGCGGGCGGAGGAGTTGATCACGCCGCGCTGTCACGGCTCGGTGGAGCGGCTGTCGCTCGCGGCGACTGGGGGAAAGGATCGGTTGCTCTTCTCCAGCCCCGCGATGCCTTTCCGGCAAAAAGAACATCCCTACGGGCGCTACAATCTCACCGTGCGACTGAGCTACGATGAAGGCGCGACGTGGACCGCCGGCAAGACGATCTGGCCGCATCCTGCATCTTACTCCGACATGGTCGTGCTCGATGACCGGACAATCGGCTACGTCTATGAGCGCGGCGAAAAAGGCAGCACGTACTATTGGGATGAACTCCACTTCGCGCGGTTCAACCTCGAATGGCTGACGGATGGAAGGGACCCGCTGAAATGAAACGTCCGCTCGCCATCATTTTTTCCGCGCTGCTCAGCACCGCCCCGGTGCGCGCGGAGGTGAAGTTGCCCGCGCTTTTTTCCGATCACATGGTCGTGCAGGCCGATGCCGCCGTGGCCGTCTGGGGCTGGGCCGCGCCGGGCGAACAAATCACCGCTTCGCTCGCGGGTGAAACGGCGATCACCACCACGAAAGCGGGTGGCCGGTGGTGGCTGAAGCTTGGCAAGATGAAGGCCGCGAAGGAGCCGCAGACGCTGACGATCAAAGGCACAAACACGCTCACGATTCGCGACGTGCTGATCGGCGAGGTGTGGCTCGCGTCCGGGCAGTCAAACATGGAGATGCAGCTCAAAGGGAAGCGGCACGGTGAGGTCGATCGCGCGGACGAGGAGATCGCGGCTGCGCAATTTCCGGGCATTCGCATGTTCGTCCACGATGAGCCGCTCGCGATTTACGAACTGCCGGTGCCGCCTGCGGAACCCGTGGCGGATCGTGCCGGCTCGTGGCGCGTCTGCTCGCCGGAGACGGCGGCAGACTTTTCCGCGCTCGGCTACTTCTTCGCGCGCGATCTCCACCAGCGACTCAAGGTGCCGGTCGGGATCATCCACTCATCAGTCGGCGGCACCCCGATCGAGGCATGGACAAGCCTCCCGGCGCAAGAGGCCGTGCCGCGGCTCCGACCCTTGCTCGACGACTGGAAGATGCGGCTCACAAACTTCGATCCGCCCCGCGAGCAGCAGCAATATCTCGACGCCAAACAACGCTGGCTGAAAGAGCGGTCGGCGGCCACCAAAGCCGGCCAACCCACGCCGAAAGCACCGCTGCCATTCAAAAACCTGCGCGTCATGGAGCCCGGCGGATTGTTCAACGCGCGCATCGCGCCGCTCATTCCATTTACGGTGCGCGGCGTCATCTGGTATCAGGGCGAACGTAACGCGGCGGGAAAATTCACGGGCGACTACGGCGTGCAGTTGCGGACGATGATCGCCGACTGGCGCGCGCAATGGGGCGATGACTTTTACTTCGCGTGGGTGCAGCTCCCTCGTTTCTCAAAGGAACAGCGCCTGCCGAGCGAGCCGAACGGCTGGGGCGTCGCGGTGCGCGACGAAATGCGCAAGGCGCTCGATGTGCCGCGCACCGGCATGGCGATCACCATCGACCTCGGCGGCGAGAGGCAAGGGCATCCGACGAACAAAGCGGACTACGCGGCAAGGCTCTCGACACTGGTCCTGCACGATGTTTATGCGCAGCCGATCCCGACCTGGTCCGGCCCGCTCTTCCGTTCCGCGCAGCGCGAGGGCAATCGCATGGCGCTCACCTTCGATCACGCGGAGGGACTGAAAGCCGCCAGCAGCGAACTCAGCGGCTTCGCGATTGCCGGCGAGGATCAGAAATTTGTCTGGGCCAAGGCCAGCATCGCGGACAGCAGGGTGCTTGTGTCGAGCGAGGCGGTGCCCGCACCGGTTGCAGTGCGCTACGGTTGGGCCGCGAACCCGAAATGCAATCTCGTCAACGCCGCCAACCTCCCCGCCTCCCCATTCCGCACCGATGATTGGAAGTAGGCTCGCCTTCTTCTTCGCCACGGCGCTCGCCACCGATACGCTCCCGCAACCGCCGGCGAAATGAGCGGTTCACTCGGTTCCTAAATTTTCCCATGAAAAGACTCCCCGCCCTCCTCCTCGCCACGCTCGCCTTCGGCACCACCGCTCGCGCGGATGTGAAGCTGCCCGCGATCATTTCCGAACACATGGTGGTGCAGGCCGGAGTCGAGGTGCCGATCTGGGGCTGGGCCGAGGCGGGCGAGGAGGTGAGTGTCTCGCTCGCGGGGCAGACGCAGAAGACCAAGGCGGAAGCGGGCGGCAAGTGGCAGGTCAAGCTGGCAAAACTCAAGGCGGGCGGTCCGCACGCGCTGACCGTGAAGGGCAAAAATGAGATCGCTGTGAACGACGTGCTCGTCGGCGAGGTGTGGCTCGGCTCCGGGCAATCGAACATGGCGATGACCGTGAAAAGCGCGAAGGACTTCGCGCAGGAACAACCGGCGGCGACGTTGCCGCAGATCCGCATGTTCACGGTGAGTTCCGGCGCGGCGGCGAGCGCGCAGGAGACTTGCACCGGAACCTGGGCGGTGTGCTCGCCGGAGAATGTGGGCGCGTTCTCCGCCACCGCCTATTTCTTCGGACGCGAGATCCACAAGGCGCTCGGCGTGCCGGTCGGGTTGATCAATTCCTCCGTCGGCGGAACCCCGATCGAATCGTGGATCAGCCCGGAAGCGCAGCGGCAGGCGCCCGCGCTGAAGACCTATTTTGAAGAACAGAGCAAAGCCGACGCCGCCTTCGACGCGGCCGCGGCCACCGCAAAATACCAGCGCGATCTCGCCAAGTGGAAGGAAGCCGCCGCGAAGGCGAAGGCGGAAGGCACACAGCCGCCGCGGGCGCCGCGCGATCCGGTGGCGCTGCGGAGCAAGAAGGGCAACGTCGGCGGGCTCTTCAATGGGAAGATCGCGCCGCTCGTTCCCTACGCGATTCGCGGTGCGCTTTGGTATCAGGGGGAAGCAAACTCCGCGATCGCCAAAGCGCCGTTTTACGAGCAGCAGTTGACCTTGCTGATTACCGACTGGCGCACGCGGTGGGGCAGCGAATTTCCCTTCGCGTGGGTGCAACTGCCGAACTTCGACGGCGGCGCCATTCGCGACTGGCCGACCGTTCGCGAGGGCATGCTCAAGACGCTGAGGGTGCCCAAGACCGGCATGGCGATCGCGATCGATATCGGCGAGGCCAGGGACATTCACCCGAAAAATAAACAGGAAGTCGGCCGGCGGCTGGCGTTGTGGGCACTGGGCGCGGTTTACGAAAAGAAGGTGCCCGCCATCTCCGGCCCATTGCCCGCGGGACATGAGATTCGCGGCAGCGAAGTGGTGCTGAAATTCAAGCACACCGAAGGAGGCCTCGTCGCGAAAGGCGGCGACTTGAAAGGCTTCGTGATCGCCGGCGCCGATCACGCGTGGAAGCCCGCCACGGCGAAGATCGCGGGCGATCAGGTCATCGTCTCGAATCCCGAAGTAAAGGCACCGGTAGCGGTCCGTTACGCGTGGGAAAATTTCCCCGAGTGCAACCTCGCCAACGGCGCGGGCCTGCCGGCTTCGCCGTTCCGCACGGATACCGGGAAGTAAACCGGTACCCCTACGGTTTGGCCGGCTCGGCGTTCCAGACCTTGATGTCGTCGAAGTAGCCGTCCTTGCCGGCGACGCCGAGTTCGATCTTGGACTTGGTGGCGTGGGCGATGCCGGGGGATTTCAGGAAGCCGGCTGGCTTGCCGTCGATGGTCGCGCGCATTTCGTCGCCGACGGTCTCGACGACGAGGGTGTACCATTTGCCGGCTTCGAGCTTGGCGGGAAAGGTGGCGCTGTGGGCGGCGTATAGCTTGCCGATTTCGGCCTTATTTTTCGCGGCGTCTTTTTTCAGCTCGATCATGGCGTTGCTCTGGCTGCCTTCGCGTTCATCGACCAGGGTCACCTTATCGAGGCGGACCTGCGCGCGGCAGAGGTGGCCATAGTGGGAGCCGGTGAATGCGCGATCGTCGAACTCGACGTCGATCATCGTGGCGCCTTCAAATTTGATCCGAACTTCCACCACGCTGTTTTTGGTGGGAAGTTCGAGGCCATGCACGGCGGCGTGGGCCTTGACCTCGGGCTTGCCGTCAGCGGCGGGAATGTTTGTGTCGCGGGTCTGCGTGCCTTTCAGCGTGCCGTTTTCGACGGCGAAGGTGGCGACGACCTTGTGCCAGCGTTTGTCCGGCGCGGCGCCCTGGAAGTCGTCGGAGAAAAGGAGCTCCTTCTTTTTGGCGATCGATTCGGCCGGAATGGCGGACAGGTCAGCGGCGAAGGCGGCGGAAGTGAGGAGGAGGAATGGAGCGAGGAGGAGACGCGTGTTCATGGAGTGGGGTTGGAGGAGGGGCAGGTTATGGGACTGGATTCGGTGAGCACAAGCGACGGCGCCGCGCTATTTCCTGGGAATGCGGACCGGCGCGTAGAAGTCGCGGTGCATCGCGCGGAGGCGGGCGAGTTCGGCGATGGGCGTGGCGTGATCTTCGACGCGCAGGTCGCAGTATCGGTCATTGTCGCCACCGGGGCCGCCGCCGGCGCGGACGACGAGGAGCGCGGCGCTTTGCTGTCCACGGCGGTCACCGCCGGCGGCCTGCCCGGCGGCGAGCGCGGCGAGGAGCCAGTCGGCCAGTTCGCTGCCCTGCTCGGTTTGCGCGCGTTCGTAGGCTTCGGCCATCGCGGTGAGCACGGATTCGCCGGCGAGGAGGTTGCCCTGGACGGTGTAGTTCTTGCCGTCGCGATTTCCGGCGAAGGCGAAACATTCTGCGCCGGTATGCGCGGCGGTGCGGCCGTGGGCGTCGATCACGCCGACCTGCCGCTGGGCGCGCAGCGGGTCGGCGGCGAGGAGCGCGTCGAGGGTTTCGCGAGAGGACTTGCCGGCTTTCAAAAAACGCAGTCCCTGGGGACCGAAGCTCACTTTCGCCCGAGCCTGCGTGGCCACGGCTCCGACGCCGGCCCTGGCCCAGGGCACGACGCTGCCGACGCCGAAGTATTTGCTTTCGACCGCGACGCCGAGATCGCCGGTCGCCGGATCGAAGGCGACGATGGAGAAGGTGTGGACCTCCGGGTCCGCGGCGCGCAGCCCGGCGCCGAGCATGAGGAAAAAAAGGAGGACACGGAGACGGGACATGCGGCGGTTTTGTAGCGGCGGCGAGGAAGGAGCGCACGCTTGTTTGCAGCCACCGGCGGGCGGTGTTAAACAGACCATCCCTATGTTGACCTTTACCAAGATGAATGGCGCCGGGAATGACTTCGTGATGCTCGATAATCGCGACGGGTCGCTCGCGCTCGCGAAGGACCAGATCGCGCGGCTGTGTGATCGGCACCGGGGCGTGGGCGGCGACGGATTGCTGATGATCGAGCCGGCGCAGGATGGAGCGGACTTCCGCATGCGCTACTACAACGCGGACGGCGGCGAGGCCGAGATGTGCGGCAACGGCGCGCGGTGTTTTGCGCGCTTCGCGCAAAAGGTGACCGGCAAGCAGGGCGGGATTTCGTTCGAGACAATGGCAGGGGTGATCAACGCGAAGTTCTTCGGCGAGATCGTGCAGATCCAGATGAGCGAACCGCACTCGCTGCGACTCAACGACCCACTCGACGCGGCGGGCGAAAAGCTGACCGTGCATTCCGTCAACACGGGCGTTCCGCACGCGGTCGTTTTCGCCGATGACCTCGAAGCGGTGGACGTGCAGAAACTGGGCGCGGCACTGCGGTATCATCCGCACTTCGCGCCGAAGGGCACGAACGCGAACTTCGCAAAGCAACTGGGGCCGCAGTCGATCGCCATCCGCACCTACGAGCGCGGGGTGGAAGGCGAGACGCTGGCCTGCGGCACCGGCATGGTCGCGTGCGCGCTCGTCTTTCACGAACTCACCGGCGCCGTCTCGCCGGTGCAGGTGAAAGTGCGCGGCGGCGACACGCTGGAAATCGGCTTCGAGCAGGATGGCGCCACTTACAGGAACGTGACGCTCACCGGCCCGGCGGACTTTACCTTCGAAGGCCAGACCGCGCTCTGACCGGGGTGTGACGGAATGGGCTGCAGAACTGGAGGGACACGCTCCGTCGTGTCCCAGGATCCGCAGTGCGGCGCATGTCGCCCATGGGTCTGGGACACGACGGAGCGTGTCCTTCCATGTGTCCCTCCATGTTGCCCCTTCACCTTTGACGCGCTTGCGTTGCCCCGCTCTGCGCAACCCGCCAATATCGGCGGCGGAAAACAAATTCTGTCCAAGCCACGGCTTCTGTCTTAGAACCGCCCGCTCTTATGTTTGCAGGCACCTTCACGGCGCTCGTCACGCCGTTTCAAAATGACCAGATCGACGAAGCGGCGTTCGAGCGATTGATCGAGGCGCAGATCGCGGCCGGCATCACCGGCATCGTGCCGGTGGGCACGACTGGCGAATCGCCCACGCTCGATCACGCGGAGCACATGCGGGTGATCGAACTCGGCGTGAAGTTTGCCCGGGGCCGTTGCAAGGTGATCGGCGGGACGGGCTCGAACTCCACGAGCGAAGCGGTGTCGATGACCGTGGAAGCGGAGAAGCTCGGATGCGACGCGGCGCTGCTCGTGGCGCCTTATTACAACAAACCGTCGCAGGAAGGCCTCTACCGGCACTTCGCAAAAATCGCGGAGGCGACCAAACTGCCGCTGGTGCTCTACAGCATCCCCGGTCGCTGCGGCATCGAGATCGGCGTGGAGACGACAGGGCGGCTGGCGAAGGATTTTCCCAATGTCGTCGCGCTCAAGGAAGCGGGCGGCTCGGTCGAGCGCGTGAGCCAGTTGCGCGCGGCATTGCCGGCGGAGTTCGACATTCTTTCCGGCGACGATTCGCTCACCTTGCCGTTCATCTCGGCCGGCGCGGTCGGCGTCATCAGCGTGGCGTCCAATGTGATCCCGCGCGAAGTCGGCGATCTCGTGAAGGCCGCGCTCACCGGAGATTTCGCCGAAGCGCGCCGACTCCATTTTCAGCTCTACCCGCTCTTCAAGGATCTCTTCATCGAACCGAATCCGGTGCCCGCCAAGCATGCGCTCGCCCTGCAAGGGAAGATGCATCGCGACGTGCGGCTCCCGCTCTGCGAGATGGCTCCAGCGACCGCGGCGAAGCTCGAAGCCACGCTCAGGAAGCTCAACCTTCTCTCGTAATGGCGGCTCCGCTCTGCCTGCTGATCAACGGCGCGAAAGGCCGCATGGGCCAGACGCTCATCGCCTGTGCGAAGGAAGACCCGGCGCTGGAAGTGACCGCCGCGATCGACGCCGGAGACGACTTCGCCGGCGCGGTCGGGAAGGCGGAGGCGATCATCGACTTCAGCCACCACTCGATCATCGAGCCGATCCTCGCCCGCTGCCTGGATGGAAGGAAGACCCTCGTCATCGGCACGACCGGCTACACCGATCATCAGGTCGAATCGATCCGGCACGCGGCCGCGCAGATCCCGATCGTCTTCGCCCCAAACTACAGCGTCGGCGTGAACACGCTCTTCTGGCTCACGCGCAAGGCCGCGGAAATCCTCGGGCCCAACTTCGATCTCGAAGTCGTGGAGATGCATCACCGGCTAAAAAAGGATTCCCCGAGCGGCACAGCCAAGCGGCTCGCGGAGATTTTGGCGGAAGTGCGGGAACTCGACTACAACCATGACGTGCGCCACGGCCGGCAGGGCATCCTCGGCGAACGCACCGATGCGGAAATCGGCGTGCATGCGATCCGCGGTGGCGACGTGGTGGGCGATCACACCGTCATCTACGCCGCGCAAGGCGAACGCGTGGAATTGACCCACAAAGCTTCGAGCCGCGAGACCTTCGCCCGCGGAGCCTTGCGCGCCGCGCTCTGGGCGCACGGCCGGCCCGCAGGTCTCTACGACATGCAGGACGTGCTGGGGCTGAAATGAACGCGGAATGCGGAATGCGGAATGTGGAATGGTGCCTCTGCGGCCCCGTCATTCCGCAATCCGAACTCCAAATTCCGCATTCATGAGGTCCGGCATCGCCCTTGGATCGAACCTCGGCGACCGGATGGCAAACCTGCGGAACGCGCGGGAGCGGGTGCTCTGCATTCCCGGCGTCTCGGGACCGATCCACGATTCGCGGATTTATGAAACCGAACCGGTCAATTCCGGACCGGATGCCGGAGCGTATCTCAACGCCGTGATCGACGTGGAATATCACGGGCAGCCGAGCGCGCTGCTCGACGCCTTGCAGATGATCGAGGCGGAATTCGGCCGACCTTCCAAGCGCCCGCGCAATGCCCCGCGGACCATCGACCTCGACATCCTCTATGTCGGCAATCTTGCGCTCAGCAACCAGGACATCGCGATCCCCCACCCCCGCCTGCACCAGCGGCGTTTCGTGCTCACGCCGCTCGCCGATGTGCGGCCCGACCTGGTGCTCCCGGGCCGGCAGCAAACTGTCGCGGAACTGCTTGCGGCATTGCAGGACCCGGCCGCGGTCACCATCTTCTCCGAGACATGGGACGCGTAACGCCAGACGTGCCGCAGCTTCGCGCGATGAAAATGCGCGGCGAAAAAATCGCCATGCTCACGGCTTACGATTATCCGGCGGCGCGGCTCCTGGATGAAGCTGGTGTGGACGTGCTGCTCGTCGGTGATTCCGTGGGCATGGTCGTGCTCGGCTATCCCGACACCACGCTCGTGACGATGGATGAGATGGTCCACCACACCCGCGCCGTCGCACGCGGCACGACCCGCGCGCTGATCCTCGCCGACCTGCCATTTCGCAGCTACGAAACGCCTGAAGCGGCGCTCACCAATGCCCAGCGGCTGATCGATGCAGGAGCCCACGGCGTGAAGCTCGAAGGGGGCGCCGCGCGCGTGGCGCAGATTCGCGCGCTCGTCGCCGCGGGCATTCCCGCCATGGCCCACATCGGCATGATGCCGCAGAATGTGCGGATCGAGGGTGGCTATCGGATGAAAGGAAAGACGCCCGAACAAGCCGATGCACTGCTCACCGACGCGGCTGCGGTGGAAAGCGCGGGCGCCTTCGGGATCCTCATGGAATTGGTCGTCCCCGAGGTCGCAGCGCGGATCACCGACAGCGTGAGGATTCCCACGATCGGGATCGGAGCTGGCCCCGGCTGCGATGGCCAGGTGCTGGTGCTCCACGATCTGATCGGACTGTTCCCGTGGTTCACGCCGAAATTTGCCACCCCTCGCGCCAGCACCGCGGAGGAGATTCGGAAGGCCGTCGCCGGCTACATCGCGGCGACAAAATCTCCGTAGCCACCGCCGCCGCCGCCCAGCTCAGGAATTCTGGAGCGACTTACCGGGCGCGAAAATATCGGCCTCTTCATCCAGACCCACATAATGGAAACCGGACTCGTCTTCGAATGCCTCAGGGGCATTCGCAGCGAAGAAGTGGAGAAGGACTGCACAAAAAAGATAGATTGCGGCTAGGGTGATAAGTGCGGGGAACATGTTCACATCGGGGGAGACGACGTGAAGGGATTAGCTTGGCAGGCTACTCAGTCAAGCGCGCGTCGCGTCTGATCGAATAAATTCCGCTCCTCGCGAAATAAAGGAGCGTCCCGGACGAGTTCGAGGAATTCCGCCGCCTCCTCCTTCCGCTGGTTGGCGAGCAGGATGATGGCGTAGTAGCCCGCGACGGAAGGCGACCGCAGTTCCTCGGGCTTCAGGCTGTTCATCAGCGCGAGCGCTTCCTTGTCCTGAAGGCGCAGATGTAGGACGAGCGCGTAGCTGGAGACGATGTGCGGATCGGTGGGATGCTGCTGAAACAATTCGTGCGCGAGGGCGCCGGTGCGATAGCGCTCGTTGCCGAGCAGTAGCGAAAGACGCACCCAGTTCTTTCGTGCGGTGGCGTCCGCGGGATCGAGTTCGAGGATGCGCGACCAGATCGTGAAGAGCTTCTGCGTGTCGCGCTTTGCCTCGTGGAGCAGGGCCAGTTCCGCGAGCGCTTCGCGAGGGCGCTTGGAATTGCGCGCGGTGATCCAGAGGATCTCTTCGAATTCGCTCGTCCAGCCCCACGCGGAGGCCGAGCGCGCGAGGGCCACCAGCCGCTCGTAGCGATACTCCGCGAGGTTGATCGCCATTGCCCACTGAGCGGCCGCTTCGGCACGGTCTCCCTTTTCCCGCAATCCACGCGAGACATAGGCAAACCTCAAGAACTCGAAATCTTCCCAGTCCCCCTCCGCGATCAATTCGTCGAGCCGGCGCCAATCTAGCGTCAGGCTATACGCCTCCGCCATCGGCAGAGCGACGGGAGGTACGGACACGAACTCGCGCGCCATCGTTCCCGTCCATTCGCAGGCGAGGAGGGAGAGCCCGCGGCTATTGAGGAAAGCGACCAGCGAAGCAACCTTGACCGCGTCCCCGCGGGCTTCCTCCTGCAGCTCGTTGAGGAAGGAAGCAAACGAGGGTTCCCGGGATTCCGACAGCAGACTGAAACGAATCCGGTCCTGCTCCTTGAAGGAGTTGGTAAATACAAATGCGGGATCCTCCTTCGCTCTCAGGATTGCGAGGAATTGCAGCCGGTCCGAAAATGTCGCCTCCGGGTCCTTCACGAGGTCTTTCGCGAGCGCCAGCGCCTCGGTGATCATTCCGCGCTCCATCCGTTCTCCGATCAAGGCGCGCAGGGCGGCATGACGCAGCTTTGGGTTTTCCCGGAGGCGTTCCAGCTTTTCCCGGGCACCGTCCCGCGCGGCGGCATCCGGGAGGCGAATCTCGACCGCGGCAAGCTCCAGTTGGTTGCTCTCGTTCGTGGGATCGTGCTCGAGTGCCTGGGCGAATTGCGCCCGGGCCTCATCGAACCGCCCGCCGGCCAGAGCGACCCGGCCACCGATCTCATGGAACGCCGCGCTCGGTTTCCCGGTCTTCTTCATCAGCTCGAACGCAGCCTCCGCCTGGGCGGCCTGGCCGACCCGCAGGGCGGTCAACGCCCACGCGGTCGCGTCGGGATACGAGGTCGGCGCCAGTTCGCAAACGCGCTCGCGCAACGCCGGCGCTTCGCGGGGGACGTAGATGTCCGCGAGTTCGGCCAAACCGCGCGTCGCTTCCACATTGTTCGGGTTCAGGTTTAGCACCCGGCGCAGTAGAATCGCCGCATTCGCCACGTCGTCCTTGCGCAAACTCTGCGTCGCATGCCCGAGCAGCCGCCCCTGCTGCCAGCGGGAAAAAATCCGCGGTCCAAACCAGACCCCGGGAAGCCCGATCGCCACGACTACGACCAGCAGCGGCAGGAGCCACCTGCGGAAGGCCCGCACCTTGACGTCAAAAAGGCGCTCGTTTTGCAGTTCCATCGGGCGCTAACGCAACTCCCGCTGGCTGGCCGGGCCTTTGGCCGAAAACGAGGGGAGTGGACACGGATTCATGCTCGGAGGGGTGAGAGAACTCTGTAAAGCGGATCACGGGCCGCACAAGTTGAAACCTGCCGCGCGCCGGTCGCAGTTTGGGGCGCACGACCACCGTGCCACCTGCCGGGCGCCCCCCTTTTACAACGTCTGTCTCGTCGGGGCGGAATCGGCAAACATTACGAATTCTTTACACGAAAAACCTTGCGCGAACGATCTCTTAGGTCGAATAAGCCCGCCATGAATCTGTCCCCTCAGTCATTCTCAATCGTCTTTGCGGGCATTACTTGCCTGGCTACCTCTGTATTCGCCGCCACCGAGGCAATGACGGACCCGGTAGGGTTTGTTAGCGCGACCGCCGCAGGCGGTACCGTGGCGTCTCCGAAGCTGTCCTTGGTTTCACCCACCCTGATGCGGCCCGTCGAATGGCAGGGAGCGATTCTCACGATTTCTCCAACAACGATCACGGTTTCGGGCGCGCCTTGGACGGTCGGCCAGTTCAATGGTGCCAACGGCAGCTTTTTCGTAGAGGTCGCCTCCGGGCCGAATGCGGGGGCCATCTCCGATATCACCGCCACACCAACAACGGGATCGATCACAACCTCCGACAGTCTCACAGCGTTCGGCACGGTCGGGGATTCGATCCGGATTCGCAAGCATGTCACGATCGCTGATTTTCTCGGTGCAACCAACTCAGCCGCTCTGCTCTCGACGGACGACCCCTCGACGGCGGACGAAGTCCTCGTCTACGACGGTGCGTCGTCAACCGCCTATTTCTACTACATCGGAGGGGGCGGATTCGATCCTGGCTGGTATGACTCGGATTTCTTACTTCCAAGTGGGGAAGCGGCGAAAGTGGTGATCGGCCCGCATCAGGGCGTGATCATCAAACGTAAAGCGGCTGGCACCGTGACCTTCACCTCGAGTGGATCGGTGAAGACGGGCAATACTCTCCTCCCATTGGTCAATGGCCTGAACGTCCTCGGAACCGTTTCCGCCAAGGGACTGACTCTGGGAACGAGCGGACTTTACACCGGCAACCTGAACACCGGGGTCAAGCCGTCGGACGATCCTTCCTCGGCGGACGAGGTGTAGATCTACACCCCAACCGGTCAAACTAACTACTTTTAT